>JAJDVR010000262.1 GCA_022826025.1 Gemmatimonadota bacterium
GAGAGGGTAGTTCTCCATGATGTCGAGCATCATGAGCGCGGCGATGCCCTGCCCGTTGGGGGGCATCTCGTGCACCGTCCAGCCACGGTAGGTGGTGGAGATGGTCTCGGTCCACTCGGGCTCGTACTCCGCGAGGTCGTCGAGCGTCATGGTGCCCTCGAACTCGTCGGAGATGGCGATGATGGCCTCCGCGGTGGGGCCCTTGTAGTACCCGTCGCGCCCGTCCGCGACGATCCGCCGCAGGGTGTTCGCGAAGTCGGGGTTCCTGAACACCTCGCCCACCTTGGGCGCCCGCTTGCCGTCGACCAGGTAGGTATGGGCGCTGTTGGGGTGCTGCAGGTGCATGTCGACCGATCCTGCCCACATGCGCCCGGTCACCTCGTGGAGCGGAAAGCCGTTCTCGGCGTACCAGATGGCGGGGGCCAGGATGGTGCCGAAGTCGAGGTTGCCGAAGCGCTCGCGCATGGCGTCCCAGCCGGCGATCACCCCGGGCACCGTGACCGAGTGGATGCCGCGACGAGGCATGCTCTCGTGCCCCAGTTCCTTCAGGTACTGGGCGTCGAGGGCGGCGGGCGACCAGCCGCTGGCGTTCAGCCCGTAGATCTCCTCGGTCTCGGCCAGGTAGATGATGGCGAACAGGTCACCGCCTATGCCGTTGGAGGTGGGATCCATGAGCGCGAGCGCCGAGTTGGCCGCGATGGCGGCGTCGATGGCGTTTCCGCCCTGTTCGAGGATCTGTACGCCCACGGACGACGCGAGCGGGTTGTTGGTCGCGACGATTCCCATCTCGGTGTTCACCACCGAGCGACCGGTGACCGGGAGGGGGACCTCGCCGCCTTCCATCGCTTGCTCCATTACGGCCCGTGGAGCGCAGGCGACCGCGAGGGTCAGCGAAAACAGGAAAGCCGCCGGGCGGACGAGACCGGGATACCGCATGCGTGGACCTCCGAGGCAGAGTGCTTGACGGGCGCCCCGAGCCCCGGGACGCGGTGTGTTACAGGCGATACGTGTAGTTTAGCTTCAGGGCCCCGCCCCTCGACAGGGTCATGAACCTCGGGTCCGCTCGCGGGTCGAAATCAATCGAACCGCACCCGGCATCCGCGCCGTACATCGAACAGTCGCGCCAGTTGTGCGTGTAGACCAGGTAGACGTCGTTCCCGGGCTCGATGATCCAGCGCAGGCGCGCGAACAGACCGATGATCTCGCTGCGGCTGTCGTACTGAAGCTGGTTGGTCAGGCTCACCCACGGGCTCGGATTCCACTCGGTCTCCAGCTCGTAGAGGCTGGTGGTGAAGTCGCCGGTCGGCAGGTGCGCGTCGTTGTACTCGATGTTGGTCGAGATGTTGATGCCCGGGTTGGGCCGGAACGAGATACGCCCGCCGTAGCGGGTGCGGTCCCCATCCCAGAAACCACCGGTCGTGATCCCTCCGTAGACGGAGACCCGGCGCCGGCCGGCCGTGTTGCCGCGTATCGCATACTCCCAGTTGGTATAGTCGCCTTCCAGGATGTCGATCCCGTCCACGATCTCGTATCCGAAGTCGAGGAATTCGTAGATGCGCTTCGCGGTGACGTTGAAGCCGTCCCCGCTCTCGAACTGGACGCCCAGCAGGTTCAGATCCCACTCGCGCTCCTCGACGATTCGGGTGCCCAGCTCCTCCAGGTGCCGGAACTGCACGGAGAAGTTCAGGCTCCGGATCCAGTCGATGGAAGACGGCCTGGGCGACCAGCCGATGCGGGGCTCGACCCGGCGGAAGTCGTTGCGTGCCACGAAGCCCACTGCGGGGCGGTAGTCGTCGCCGAACTGCCGGTAGGAGATGTGCGCCGACCAGATGTCGTTGGGGAAGTTGAGCCGGATGCCGTGCGCCGAGAGATCCGTGTTGGTGCGCACCACGGTCGGATCGGGATTCGAATTCCAGACGTAGAAGGCCTCGACTTCGAAGTTCTTGTTGCCGAGGAAGTTGCGCGTGTTGAAGGCCAGGTCGGCACCGGCCGTGTGCTGGTCGGCGGGAGAGACCACGGACGCGCCTGGCAGCGGACTGGCGGCCGCCGTCGCGCGCCGCGTATAGATCGCGCCGATCGTCGACTGTTCGAAGATGCGCCGCTTGACCCGGGCCACCGAGAACTGTTCGCGGGTGAAGTCCTGGGCGATCCCCTGGGAATCGGTGTAGTCGTGGTTTCCGGTTCCGATCTGGTAGAACCCGATTTCGTACCTGCCCGCCTGGCCGGTCAGGCGGGTGCCGTACTCGATCGGGATCTCCTGGCCCGCGTTCAAGCCGATGCGCCGGGAGAAGAACGGCTGCGGGCCGCTCCGCGGAGCGAAGCTGAAGACCCCGGAGCCTTCCAGGAAAAAGGTGCGCCGCTCGCGGAAACGCTGGGGAAAGCGGGTGAGGTTGACCCGGCGCTCGTCGCTCTCGACCTCGGCGAAGTCGGTGTTGATCGAGGCCGAGGCGCGCAGGCTGGGCGTGATGTTGTAGTCGACGTCGAGGCTGATGTCCCTCGGGAAGGTCGTGGGCTCCACCGTGCCCGGCTGGTTGCGCCAGCTGCCGATCGCCGAGCCACGCAGTTCCAGTCCGTATCCGCGCTGGGTCGATTGCAGTTGGATGCCCTCGAGGTCGCCCGCGAAAATGGGCTTGAAGAGCCCCTCGGTGCGCCGCCATCCGCGCCACAGGATCTCCTCGTTGTTGCGGCGGATGGTGCGCTGGAAGTTGATGCCCCAGTGGTCGGCATCCGGGTCGAAGTTGAGCGTGCGGAAGGGGATGCGGATCTCGGCGGACCAGCCGTCGGGCCGGCGGAAGGTGCGCGCCTCCCAGATGCCGTCCCAGGCCTTGTTCATGCCGCCGCCGCCCCAGCCGCCGCCGCCGCGGCCGCCGCCCCTGCCGCCACCGCCGCTGCCGGTGATGAGGCCGTCGCCCATGAGGCCGTTGGCGTTGATCTCGAAGAAATAACCGGTGCGCCCGTCGTTGAAGGTGTCCAGGATCCACATGAAGCGGTCGTCGGTCATCAAGGGCGCGTCCCGCTGCATCTGGTAGGCGAGGATGCCTTCCGGATCGTCGTACAGCATCGCGCTGATGTAGATGTTCTCCTCGTCGAAAAGGACCCGCACTTCGGTCCTCTGGGAGGGAACTCCGCCCTCGACCGGCTCCTGCTGGGTGAAGTCGGTGATGGGGATGGCCCGGCTCCAGCTGGCTTCGTCCAACCGGCCGTCGAGGCTGATGCCCATCTCGGGCAGGACGGGCTCGGCCTCCATCGTGATTACAGCGGGTCCTCCGTCCGGAGGATTCTGGAGTTGCTGGTCCTGCGCGAGCGCGGGCGACGCTGCGGCCAGACAACACGCCAGAAGAACTGCCCGGCAAATCTTCGACATGGATTCAGATCCTGGAGATTTGAGTATTGTGAGGGCCATGGCCGGGGCATTCGGGCTCCCGACCCTGCGGCTCCCGCCGCGTGCCATCTGAATGACACGCCGGAGGCCCGGAATGTTGGGGGAGTCTCATGGCGCTTGCCCGGGCCGGAAAAAGGGCCCCTCCGCGAGAGCAGCGAAGGGGCCCGGAACTACCGCGAAATCCAACGATCAGCCGCCTGGCCAGGCGGGACCCATGTTCATCTGTGTGACCGTCCCCATGCCCTGGTAGACGAACTTCTGCACCCGCTTCCCCTCGTAGGTCTCGGTGGTGAAGATGTTGCCCTGCGAGTCGGTGGCGATGCTGTGCACCGCGAAGAACAGACCCGGCTGGCGCCCGCCGTCGCCGAAGCTGTACAGCACCTCCATGGTCTCCCGCAGGATGACGTAGACCTTCATGTTCTGGCCGTCCGCGACGTACAAATAGGTCTGCTCGGGGTCGGGCGAGAAGGCGACGTCCCAGGTCGAGCCCTGCGACAGGGTCTCGGGCGCGATGAACACCTCGTCTACATAGGTGCCGTCCTTCTGGAAGACCTGGATGCGGTCGGAGGCGCGGTCGCACACGTAGACCAGCCCGTCACGCGACGGATCGGCGCAGTGCACCGGCCCGCGGAACTGCTGGGCGGGCGGGATGTCCGGCGAATAGGGCATGAACTCGTAGTTGTCGTCCGGCTCGTTGCCGTACGCGCCCCAGAAGCGCTTGAACTCGCCGGTGTCCATGTCCACGACCACGACCCGCTTGTTCAGGTAGCCGTCGGCCATGTAGGCCTCGTTGGCCTCGCCGTCGAAGGCGATCTTGGCGACGCGGCCGAAGTTCTCCGTGTCCATGCTGTTCTCGCGCATGCCGGAGCGGCCGATCTGCATGAGGAACTCGCCCTCGCGGGTGAACTTCACCACGTGGTTGTCCTGGCCGCCGTTGCCGCCGATCCAGACGTTGTCCATGTGGTCGACCACGATCCCGTGGTTGGAGGTGGGCCACTCGTACTCGGCGCCCTCCTGGGGTCCGCCCCAGGCGTTGACCAGGTTGCCCTCCGGGTCGAACTCCAGAACCGGGGGCGCCGGCTGGCAGCACTCGCTGAGGGGCGGATCCTGGGCCAGGCCGATCTCGGTGCGCGCCGCAAACTGGTCGGGCGTGTTGCGGTGCACGATGTACACGTGATCGCGCGAATCGACCGCCACGCCGATGGTGGCGCCCAGCAGCCAGTGGTTGGGCAAGGGCTGGGGCCAGAAGGGGTCGACCTCGAACATCGGCGCCATGCCGTCGCCTCCGTCCATATCCATCGACATCTGGGCCGACTGCATGCCGCCGTCCGCGCAGGCCGCCGCGAGGGCGACGAGAATCGCTCCGGCAAGAAGATCGCGTGTTCGTCTCATCCCTTCATCTCCTTGGTCGAAAAGGCTGAATGTCCGGCGCTGCGCGGGATCTGCGGCAAGCAGGCTATCAGTATACGGCTTCGAGGCCACGCGCGCACATGCCTGCGTGAGCCCGAAGCCCCGGCCTGTTCGGGCAACACCCGGCCGGTTACGATTCCGGCTTCGGCCGGTCCCGGCCCCGTCCGCCGCGGCGCGTGCACCAGGATCGCGGCGCGCCCCCATCTTCCCGGCATCCATGCGCAGAACCCGCCTTGCCATCGTCGGCCTCGCCCTCGTCGTCGCGGGGGTGGCGAGCCTGACGCGTCCTTCGGAGCCGCTCGAAGGGGCTCCCGTGCCTCACGACATCCCCGCCGACGCCATCGTGCGCATGTTCGTGAAGCCCGAGGGCGACCGCCTGAGGCTCCTGGTGCGGGTGCCGCTCAACACCATGCAGGACATCGTCTTCCCGACCTTCGGGCCGGGCTACCTCGACATCCCGGAGGCCGAGGATGAGATCCGGCAGGGGGCGATGCTCTGGATCGGCAATCCCCTGCAGCTCTTCGAGAACGGAGAGCAGCTTCCCGTTCCCGAGCTCCTGGCGGCGGTGGTCTCCATCCCCTCGGATCGCTCGTTCACGAGCTACGAGGCGGCGCTGGAGCACGTCACCGGCCCGCCGCTTGCTCCCGAGACCCAGCTCGTCTGGCAGCAGGCTCTTCTCGACATCCTCTTCGAGTACCCGATTGCGTCCGCAGACTCCGATTTCTCGATGGATCCCGGGCTGGAGCGGCTGGCGCTGCGTGTGAACACGATCCTGCGCTTCCTCCCGGCCGAGGGCTCGGAGCGGCTCTACCAGTACACGGGCCATCCCGGGGTCGTGCGCCTGGATCCCCGCTGGCACCAGGCGGCGTGGCGCTTCGTCGTGCTCGGCTTCCAGCACATCCTGGACGGCATCGACCACCTGCTCTTCCTGCTCTGCCTGGTCGCGCCGCTGCGCAAGATCCGCTCGCTGGTGATTCTCGTCACCGCCTTCACGGTCGCGCACTCGGTGACGCTGGCCGCGTCCGCCTTCAACTTCGCCCCCAACACCCTCTGGTTTCCGCCGCTGGTCGAGACCCTCATCGCCGCCTCGATCGTGTACATGGCGCTCGAGAACATCGTCGGCACGAAGGTGAAGACGCGCTGGATCATCACCTTCGCGTTCGGCCTGGCCCACGGTTTCGGCTTCTCCTTCGCGCTGCGCGAAACCATGCAGTTCGCGGGGTCGCACCTGGTGACCTCGCTCCTGGCCTTCAATGTCGGGGTGGAACTGGGTCAGCTCGCGGCGCTGCTGATCATCGTGCCGGCGCTGGAACTGCTCTACCGCTTCGCGATCAGGGAGAAGATCGGCAACATCCTGCTCTCCGCCCTGGTGGCGCACACGGCGTGGCACTGGATGACGGAGCGCTGGGGCGTCCTCACCCAGTACACCTTCCGCTGGCCGGTCTTCGACCTTGGCCTGCTGGCACGCACCCTGGCGCTGGTGGCGCTGACGCTGGCGGTGATGGGCGCCACCTGGCTGGTGATCGGCTGGATCCGGCGGCCGCGAGGGAAGGGGGCGCCCGGGGAGGTGGCGGAGGAGTCCGCTTCGCTCCCGTAAGCTTCACGCGCCGGCTGACTCCCTCGTAAGCCGCCCCTGTTCGGACGTCAGCTGCCGATCCCGAAGCAGTAGAAGAAGCCGTTGCCGCCCGTGCCCTGCAGGTCTTCCTGGCCGCAGCCGCGGGAGGCGTGCGCCGAGTTCCAGGAGGTGGGGTTCTGCCCACCGCCCACGCGGTCGTGGTGGCCCACCAGCGCGCTGCCGCCGCTGCCGTTGCTGGTCCAGTTCTCGCAGGTGGTGTCGCCGTCGGCGTCGGAGGCCATGCCGTCCATGGTCGACCCGGTGATGATGTCGTGCATGTTGGGCGAGTCGCCCCGGCCGTTCACCTGATCGCCGCGCTCGGTGAGCGAGTTCTCCTTGCCGAGCAGGTTGTCCTCGGAGTGGAGGTCGTCGATGTCCCGGGCAACCATGGTGCCTGCGAAGTTGTACCAGGGACCGTCGCCGATGCGGTCGCGGGCGTTCTCGGCGGACTCGCCGGTCGTGCTCAGGTAGGCGCGCCAGATCAGGTCGCCGGCGCCCACCGCGTAGGCGCGGTCCTGGCAGATCTGATCGGCTCCCTGGAGGCCGCCCAGGTTCGCTCCGTCGCCGGAGCCGGCGCTGGTGAGGAAGAAGTTCATCTGCGCGCTTTGCGCGGCCGCGACCTGGGCGGGCAGTACGAGCATCATGACGAGGATCGGGAGTAGCTTGCGCATGCGTAAACTCCTGTTGCCGGGGCGGCCGGCAGTCATCGCGATGATGGTTGCGCCTCGGCCGGACGCGTGTCCGCCTCGATGGTTGCTCGGGGCCGCCTGGAAGCGCCGAGTTGTTGAACTTCCAGATTGGGCGACCCCGGCGCACCCGGCAAGATCATCCGGCCCTTTGCGGGACGTCCCGCGAGGATGTAGTCCGGCACGATCATCCACCGCACCCCCGCGCCTCCCGGTCTTGCCGGGCAGCGACCTGCGGTTCAATACTGGCACGGACAGCGGCCTGGTGCCGTGCCTCACCAGAAGCCGCAGATCATTCCCCGTCAACACGGATGGTACCATGCCAGGAACTCGCAGATGGAGCCCATGGGCGTTGGCCGCACTTCTCGCCGCTGTGGGCTGTGGCGGCGGCGGAGATGCGGGTGGGTCGATGGACGACGCCGGGATGGCCGAGGAGGCCGCCATGGACGACGACGCGATGAGGGTCCACATCACCGAACCCGCCGACGGTTCGACGGTGGACGGCAGTTCCGTTCGAGTCGTCTTCGAGGTCGACAACCTCGAGGTCGTCGAGGCCGGAGTGATGGACCCCGGCACCGGGCATCATCACCTGCTGATCAACGCCGACCTCACGCCCGCCGACCAGCCCATCCCCGCGGTCGAAGGCAGCTACGTCCACTTCGGTCTGGCCCAGACCGAGTACGAGATGACGGATCTGGCGCCGGGCGACTACACGATCATCGCGGTCGTCGCCGACGGCCTGCACGTGCCGCTGCAGCCCTGGGTGATCGACACGGTTCGCTTCAGCGTTCGCTAGCAGTTCGTCCGCAGACTGCCAGCGGCGCCCCCAGCGCCCCGGATCCTGGATCCGTATTCCCGGGGTGACCTGTGGATTGCCTCGCCTACCGGGTGCAGGCGATCTCCCCGGCTCCGGCCGGACTCCCCAACGTGGTCTCCGCCGCGTCCCCGTAGTAGACCGAGCATCCGTCGGCTGCTCCGAATGCCTCATGGGTCGCGGTCGCCGACCAGCCGGTACCCGACGCTTCCGCGATGGTGACGGTCACCCGATCGGAGGAAGCGAAGTCGAGATCGTCGAAGTCGGTCGAGTAGGTCAGTTCGTCCGCGTAGTGGATCTCCTGCTGGGTGGCCAGGTTCCTGAGATCCGCCTGCATCGTCGCCACGAAGGCCCGGTCGCGCGCCGCCGTCAGCCGGGGAATCGCGATGGTGGCGAGGATGCCGATAATCAGAGTCACCAGAAGTAGCTCGATGAGAGAAAACCCGTGTGAACCGCGCATTGCCCCCCCTGTGGATGATTGTCTCGCGCGGTTTCCGGGCCGCGCTCCCCGTTCGCACCCCATGAATCCAAACACTCCAGGCCGGGCGTTGCCATGACTGGATGGGACGTCATGGACGAAGCCTCTCGCGACGGGTCGGGAGGCTGGCAGGGGAGGGCCCGGGGATGCGACCATCAGGGTGTGCGGACCGCGGGCATCGTGGCGGGTCGGGGATGGATGAACCGCAGGGCCCGGCGGACCCCGCGCGCGGCTCGCACCTACCGCGCTGCTTGCGGTCCACGTTAGACTATCCGTCGGTGGCAGCCGAAGCGGAAGCGGACTCTGCGGCGACCGGGAGCCCGCGCAACCCAAACGACGTGCACCGGCTCAACGTGAGCCCGTGCGGAGGGCGGACATGGACAACGGCGGGGCGGAGAACGGCACTCTTTCGATAACCGACAATCGTACCGGCGCCAGCTACGAGGTCGACATCCTCGAGGGCGACGTCATCCGGGCCATGGACCTGCGCCGGATCAAGGTCCGGGACTCGGATTTCGGCATGATGGCGTACGATCCCGGCTTTTCGAATACGGCCAACACCCGCAGCACCATCACCTACATCGACGGCTCCAAGGGGATCCTGCAGTACCGCGGCTATCCCATCGAGCAGCTGGCCGGGAAGGCCACATTCCTGGAGGTGGCGTACCTGATCCTCAAGGGTGAGCTGCCGACGTCCGACGAGCTGGACGCCTTCCGCGACGAAGTCAGGATTCACACCTACATCCACGAGAACCTGACCAAGCTGATCGACGCCTTCCGCTACAACGCGCACGCGATGGGCATGGCGATCAGCACGGTGGCGGCGATGTCCACCTTCTATCCGGAAGCCAGGAACATCCACGACCCGGAGAATCGCTGGAAGCAGATCGTGCGCCTGATCGCCAAGATGCCGACGATCGCCGCCTTCACCTACCGCCATCACAAGGGGCTCCCGCTCGCCTATCCGGACAACGCCCTCAACTACACGCAGAACTTCCTGTCGATGCTCTTCCGCGTAGGCGTGCGCGAGTACGAGCCTCATCCGGCGCTGGAGCGCGCCCTGGAGGTGCTCTTCATTCTCCACGCCGACCACGAGCAGAACTGCTCCACAACCGCGATGCGGGTCATCGGCAGCTCCCAGTCCGACCCCTATTCCGCGCACGCAGGCGCCATGGCGGCGCTGTTCGGGCCCCTCCACGGGGGCGCCAACGAGGCCGTCCTGCGCATGCTGGAGGAAATCGGCAGCACCGACAACATCCCCGGGTTCATGGAGAGCGTGAAGCGGGGGGAACGGCGTCTGATGGGCTTCGGACACCGCGTGTACAAGGCCTACGATCCGCGTGCCAGCATCATCAAGGAGACTGCGCACGAGGTGTTCGAGGTGCTCGGCAAGAACCCGCTTCTCGACATCGCCCTGGAACTCGAGAAGATCGCGCTGGGAGAGGAGTACTTCATCCGGCGCAACCTGTACCCCAACGTCGACTTCTACTCGGGCCTCATCTACCAGTCGATGGGGTTTCCGTCGGAGATGTTCCCGTTGCTCTTCGCCATTCCCCGGACCGTGGGCTGGCTCACGCAGTGGGAGGAGATGATCAACGACCGCGAGCAGCGCATCGCACGTCCGCGCCAGGTCTTCGTGGGATCCGAGGAGCGCCCCTACGTGCAAAGCGGTTGATCGAACTCCTCGACCTCGAACATCTGGGTCTCAAGGGCGCGATCTCGTCCGTTCTGCTGGAGGTCCCCGAGCCCGTTCTGGTCGATCCTGGACCCGCGACCTGCCTGGATATGCTCCGGGCCCGCCTGGCCGAGCGAGGTCTTGCGATCTCCGACCTGCGCGCCGTCGTCCTCACCCACATCCACCTGGATCACGCCGGCGCCACGGGGCACCTGGTGAGCGAAAACGACGGCCTGACCGTGCATGTCCACACCGACGCAGCGCCCCACGTCGCGGATCCGGACCGCCTGGTGCGGAGCACGCGGCGCACCTTCGGCGAGGCCCACGACCGCCTGTGGGGTGAGGTGCGCCCGGTCCCGGCGCGCAACATCCGTCCCTGGGAGCCGGGCGGCCGCTCTCCGCTGCGGCTCCTGCGCCCCATCGCCACGCCGGGCCACATCGGTCATCACGTTGCCTGGCTGCACGACCGCGACGGCGTATTGCTTTGCGGCGACGCGCTGGGCGTAATCCTCGACCGACGCGCCCCCGTGCATCCCCCCACCCCCGCGCCCGGAGTGAACGTGGAGGCCTGGCAGTCGACGCTCGAGCGGGTGCGGGTCTACGATCCCGACCGATTCGCGGTGGCGCACTTCGGCATCTACGAGGACTTCGAGGCGCGGCGGAAAGAGCTGAGCCAAGCGCTGGCAGCGCTGGAAGACCGGGCGCGGGCCAGTCTGGAGACGGACGGCGCGCGGCTGGCCGAGGAGTACGAGACGGAGACCAGGGAACGGCAGGCGGCGGTGATCGGGCAGGAGAGAGCCCGGCGCTACTTTGACGTCTTCAACGCTGCCAACGACTGGGCGGGAATGCGGCTGTACCTGAAGCGCCTCGCTTGACCCTGCGCCGCTCATCCCTATCTTTTGCCGTTGACAACGCGGAAGCGAGGATCGCACGTTCCCTCCACCTTCGGCGCCAGGCGCCGCAGGGTTACGAGACGGGTCGGCCGGCGAGCAGCGTCGATCGGCCACCCGGTGTTTCGTGTCCCGGGGTGGCCCGGGTTTTTTTGTCCCACGATCCTGCCGGAGGGCGGGTTCACTGAACCACGGAGGAACAGGCCATAAAGGAACAGAGGATCCGAGTCAACGACCAGATCAGGATCAGTCCCATTCGGCTCATCGACGAGCGGGGCGCCCAGGTGGGTATCGTCTCCATAGAGGAGGCGCGCGAGCGGGCCGGCAGAGCCGGCCTGGATCTGGTCGAGGTGGCGCCGGCCGCGCGTCCGCCCGTATGCCGGCTCATGGACTACGGGAAGTACAAGTACAACGCGGCCCGCAAGGCCAAGGAAGCAAAGAAGAAGCAGCATCACATACAGATCAAGGAAGTGAAGTTCAGGCCGGGAATCGAGGATCACGACTACGACTTCAAGGTCCGGCACGCCCGCCGCTTCCTCGGCGACGGCAACAAGGTGAAGCTGACGATGATGTTCCGCGGGCGGCAGCTCTCCCACCCCGAGATCGGGCTGGAGGTGCTGAGGCGGGTGACGGCGGACCTGGAAGAGATTTCCAGGATAGAGACGCGCCCCGTGAGGGAAGGGCGCACCATGACGATGGTTCTGGCTCCGAGGATTTGATCGTGCCGAAGATGAAGACCAACCGCGGAGCGGCCAAGCGAGTCCGCCGCACCGGCCGCGGCAAGCTCCGCAGGATGAGGGCGTACAAGAGCCACATCCTCACCAAGAAGACCCGGAAGCGGAAGCGCCGCCTGCGTTCAGCCACGCTGGTGTCCGGCGCGGACGAGCGAAGGCTCCGCCGCCTGCTTCCCAACTCATAAGGCCGCGGGAGAGAGAACCCCATGCCCAGAACGACCGGCGCCCCCGCGCGCAAACGTCGCAAGAAGAAGATTCTTCGCCAGGCCAAGGGCTACTTCGGCGCCAGAAAGAAGCTGTACCGCACGGCGAAGGACGCCGTGGAGCGCGGTTGGGAGTACGCCTACCGGGACCGCAAGCAGAAGAAGCGGAACTTCCGGCGGCTCTGGATCACGCGTATCAACGCGGCTTCACGGCAGCACGACCTGTCCTATTCCCGGTTCATCAACGGCCTCCAGCGGGCGGGTATCGAACTGGACCGCAAGTCGCTGGCGGACCTGGCCGTGCGCAACCCGGAGGCGTTCGCAGCCCTGGCGGACCGCGCCAAGCAGGGACTGGCCGGTGCCTGAGCGCGGTTCGCGCGCCTAGTCCGACCCTTCGTGTCCGAGGCCGGCTCTCTCATCGATGAGCTCGGGGCGCTCGAACGGGAGGCGCAGGATGCCATCGCCGGCACGAGTGATCCCGCGGCCCTGGAGCAGGTCCGGGTAGCATTCCTGGGCCGCAGGGAAGGGCGCGTATCGCGGATCCTGCGCCAGCTCGGCGGCCTCAGCCCGGAAGCACGCCCGGCCGTGGGCGCCGAAGCGAACCGGATCAAGCAGGTACTGCGCGGCGCGCTGGAAGAGCGGGAACGCCGCTTCGCGCAGGAGCGCGCGGACAAGCGTACGCCGGTGCGGGATCTCACGCTTCCCGGGCGGGACCGATGGCAGGGCGCGCGCCACCCCGTCACCCTGGTCGTCGACGAGATCTGCGACATCTTCGCGCGTCTGGGGTTCACGCGCGCCCGGGGGCCCGAGGCGGAGACCGAGTGGTACAACTTCGTCGCGCTCAACACGCCCATGGACCATCCCGCCGCGGACGAGCAGGACACCCTCTACCTGAAGGGCGGGGGGCTCCTGCGCAGTCACACCTCTCCGGTCCAGATCCGAATCCTCGAGGAGTACCGCCCGCCCGTGCGCATCCTCGCTCCCGGTCCGGCCTACCGGCGCGACACCTGGGACGCCACGCACGCGCCCGCGTTCTTCCAGATCGAAGGCCTGGCGGTGGATGAGGGCATCACCTTCGTGGACTTCAAGGCTACCCTCTCGGAGTTCGCGCGCCGGTTCTGGGGACCCGGCACCCGCGTCCGCTTCCGCCCCGGCTACTTCCCCTTCACGGAGCCGAGCGCGGAGGTCGACGTGAAGAGGCGCGTGGTGGGCGCGGACGGCAGCGTCGAGGAGACGGCCTGGCTGGAGATCATGGGAGCCGGAATGGTCGATCCGGCGGTGCTCGAGAACGTGGGCATCGATCCCGAACGCTATTCGGGCTGGGCCTTCGGCATGGGGCCCGCGCGCATCGCCATGATCAAGTACGGGATTACCGACATCCGGATGCTCTACGAGAACGACATCCGCTTCCTCTCCCAGTTCGCATGAACGTCTCGCGCCGGTGGTTGCAGGCGGTGGCGCCCGGGCTCGACCTGGGTGCCGGGGAAATCGCGGCCCGGCTGGCGATGCGCGGCGCGCCCGTGGAGGGGATCACGGACCTGGCCGCAGAGATCGCCGGGGTGGTGATCGGCCGCGTGCAGCGCGTGCGCCGGCACCCGAACGCGGACCGGTTGTCCGTCTGCGAGGTCGACGGGGGCAACGGTACCGTGCAGGTTGTGTGCGGGGCGTCCAACGTCCGCGCGGGCGCCTGCTACCCCTTCGTGCCGGTGGGCGCCGTCCTTCCGGGGGACGTGCGCATCAAGCGCGTCCGCATCCGCGGCCAGGAGTCGCGCGGCATGCTCTGTTCGGCCCGCGAATTGGGGCTGGGCACCGACCACCGCGGCATTCTGGAGCTGGCGGGACAGTTCGACCCGGGAAGCCCCTTCGCCCCCACCGTCGGCCTGGACGACCACCGCCTGGACGTCGAGGTCTCGCCCAATCGGGGGGACCTGCTCTCCCATGTGGGCGTGGCGCGCGAACTGGTCGGTGAAGGCGGGATCCGCCTGGCCGACCTCCCCGGGGCGGTCGAGCACGAGCTCACGGTGCGCACCGGGTCGCCGGCGGTCGACGGGGCGGGGGTGCGCGTCCGCATCGACGACCCGCGGCAGTGCTGGCGCTACATGGCGGCGGTCGTGCGCGGGGTGCGGGTCGGCCCTTCCCCGGAGTGGCTGGCGTCCCGCCTGCGGGCGGCGGGCGCCCATCCCATAAACAACGTGGTGGACGCCACCAACTACGCGCTGCTGGAGCTGGGTCAGCCGCTGCACGCCTTCGATCTTGCCAGGGTCGCGGGACCCGAGATCGTGGTCCGGGGGGCCCGACAGGGCGAGACGGTGCGGACGCTCGACGGCGAACAGCGCGAACTGGACGAGGGAATGCTCCTCATTTGCGATCCCGAGGAGGCGCTGGCCATAGCCGGGGTCATGGGCGGGAGCGAATCCGAGATCGACGAGGGGACCACGGACGTCCTGCTGGAATGCGCGCTCTTCAACCCGAGGGGGGTGCGCGCGGTGCGGCGGGCGCTGGGCATGTCGACCGACGCCAGCTACCGGTTCGAACGCGGAGTAGACCCGGCCGGGCTGGAGTTGGCGATTCGGCGCACGGTTTCGATCATCGTGGCGACCGCGGGCGGCGAGCCGGCGCCCACCCTCCTCGACGCCTGCCCCCGGCCCTGGCGCGCGCCCGTCGTGGCGCTTCGGCCCGACCGGGTCGGGCAGCTGCTGGGCGTCCGCTTCGAAGCCGATGACATCGTGGACCTGCTCGAGCCGCTGGGATACCGCTGCAGCCCGGCCGCCGGCGCAATCGAGGTCACGGTCCCGGGGCACCGTAGCTACGACACCCTGCGCGAGGTCGACCTGGTCGAGGAGATCGCGCGCGTCCACGGGTACGACCGCTTCCCGGACAGCCTGGGCGCCTTCCGCCCGGGGACGGTCCCGGACGACCCCCTCCTGCGGTTGCACGACCGTCTCAGGACGATCCTGGTGGGCCGCGGGTTCCTGGAGGCGCACACGACCGCATTCGCGCCCGCGGAGGAGGGAGAGGTGGAGGTGCTCAACCCGGTCTCCGCGGAGGAGAGCCACCTGCGCCGGACCGTGCTCTTCGGGCTTCTGCACGCGGTCGAACACAACTTCGCGCGGGGCGCCCGCGACATCCGGCTCTTCGACATGGGCGCGGTATTCGGCGGCGACGGGTCCGGCGGGTTGCCGCGCGAGACGAATCGGCTCGCGGTGGCGATGACCGGGCGGCGGCGGCCCCACCACTGGTCCGCCGGGGATCGGCCGTGGGACGAGTGGGAGCTGCGCGGCCTGGCCGAGGAACTGGTCGCGGCCGTGCTCCCGGGGGAGTGCTCGGTGGAGCCCGGCACCTTCGACTCGGCCTTCTTCGAGGAGGGGTGCGAGTTTCTGCTGCGGGCGGCCGACGGCTCGGTGATTGGCGGCGCCGGCAAGGTGCGCGCGGCCCGGGTGGACGCCCCCGTCTGGGCAGGACCGGTCTGGGGGCTGGAGCTCGAACTGGGGGACGGTGTCCGGGGGCGGCCCGACCCGGCCTTCCGTCCGCTTCCCGCCTTCCCGGCGGTGGAGCGTGACCTGGCCCTGCTGATTCCGGATTCGCTCCCGGCCCGGCAGGTGCTGGAGTTCCTGGAGAGAGGCGGAGGCAGGGATCTCGTCGGAGTTTCCGTCTTCGACCTGTTCCGCGGCGGGGATGTGCCGGATGGCTACCGGTCGGTCGGATTCCGCCTGCGCTTTCAGTCCGGACGCCGGACCCTGACGGATAACGCCGTCGATCGCGCGGTGCGGCGTCTCGTCCAGCGACTCAAGGAGGAGTTTGGTGTCGAACCCAGAGCAGGCGCAGCAGGCTCCGGACGCTAGCGAGCCCTTCGCGCGCCTGGAGTCGGCGGTCCGGCGACTTATCCGGCAGAGCGCGGAACTGAGGGCCGAACTGCGGTCGGCCCGGGAGCGAAACGAGGAGCTGATGGAGTTCCTCGCTCCCATCGCCGAGGGCGAAGCAAGCCCGGAAAGCGTGGTGGAAAGACTGCGCGCGGCCGAGCGTGAGCGACGCGAGCTGGAGGGACGTCTTGAGCGGGGCCGCGCGGTGGTGGAGAGGATGATCGCCCGCATACGATTCCTGGAGGGTCGGGATGGCTGATACCGAGAACGCAGTCTCGCTGACGGTTGAGATCGGGGGCGAGAAGTACGCCATCCGGTCCACCGCCGACCGCGAGAAAGTCGAGCGATGTGCCCGTTTCCTGGATGAGAACATCAGCGAGGTTCTCCACCGCGGGGCCGGGCTGATGGACGCGTACAAGGCCACGATTCTTGCGGCCCTCTCCATCACCGCGCGGTACTTCGAGGCCGAGGACGATCTGACCCGCCTGCGGGCGCGGATGGCGCGCCGGTCCGGATCGCTCGCAGAGGAAGTCGAGGCCGAGTTGGCGGAGGACGCCGGGTCCTGATCCCGACACATCGCTTGCGCCTGTCCGCTCCATCCTCATATTGTGACGAGTTTTAGATAGCATTCCGCCCGTCGCCGCCGGTACGGCGCGGGCACGGAATCGGTCAGGGTCTGCTTCGTCCTCGGTCGGAACGGCCCCACGGGAATGGAACTGGCAGGCGCGCGTGCGCCTGATCCGGAGCGCATACAATGGACCCGCAAAGCATTTTGCTTGCGGCGGTCGTGATGGCGCTCGGCTCCGCAGCCGGATATTTGCTGGGGCGGGGCATCGAGCGCGCCAGGCAGAAAAGGGAACGTGCCGCCGCCCGCGACGATGCGTCGCGCATCATCGCCCGCGCCAACGAGGAAGCCGACACCACCCTCAAATCCGCCGCGCTCCAGGGCAAGGAGGAGGTCTACCGGCTTCGCGAGTCCTGGCAGACCGAGGAGGCTCGGCGCCGCGAAGAGGTCAAGACGCTCGAGCGCCGCATCGGTGAGCGGTCGGATTCCCTTGATCGCAAGTTCGACCGTCTGAACGAGCGCGAGACCCGTCTGGAGGAAGGCAAGGGGGCGCTGGAGCAGCGAGAGAAGACGCTCCAGCGGCGCAACGGCGAACTGGACCGGAGGGTCGAGGCGGTCGAGGCTTCCGAGCGCTCGGTGCAGAGTACGCTCGAGTCGCTGGCCGGCCTCTCAGCCGACGAAGCCCGCGGCCTCCTGATGAAGAACCTGGAGGACGAGGCCCGCGCCAGGGCCGCCAGCACCGTCCGCGCAATCGAGGCCGAGGCGAAACGCACGGGTGAGCGCGAGGCACGCAAGATCATCGCCCATGCGATCCAGCGCATGGCGGCGGAGCAGACCGCCGAAATGACGGTGTCGGTCGTACAGCTGCCGTCCGACGAGATGAAGGGCCGCATCATCGGCCGCGAGGGCCGGAACATTCGCGCCTTCGAGCAGGCCACGGGCATCGACGTCATCATCGACGACACCCCCGAAGCCGTCATCCTCTCCGGGTTCAACCCCATCCGCCGGGAGGTGGCCCGGGTCGCCCTCGGCAAGCTCGTCGAGGATGGCCGGATCCATCCCGCCCGCATCGAGGACCTGGTCAAGAAGAGCGAGAAGACCGTAAAGCGGACCATGCTCGCGGCGGCGGAGGAAGTGCTCTACGAGCTGGGAATCCACGACGTGCACCCCAAGATCGTCCAGGCGCTCGGTCACCTTCGCTTCCGCACCTCCTACGGTCAGAACCAGCTGCTGCACTCGAAGGAGGTGGCGCTGCTGGCGGGAGGCATGGCCGCGGAAATGGGGCTCGATGTACAGATCGCCAAGCGGGCCGGGCTTCTGCACGATGTGGGGAAGGGGATGACCCACGACCAGGAAGGGACCCATGTGGAGCTGGGATACGCGCTCTGCGAGAGGTATCGCGAGCCGGATCAGGTCCTGAACGCGATCCGCGCGCACCACGACGAGGAGCCGCACCGCTACGCGGAGACGTTCCTGGTGACGGCGGCCGACGCGATCTCGGGATCCCGTCCCGGGGCGCGCCGGGAGATGTTCGACAGCTACGTGAAGAGGCTGGAGAAGATCGAGAACACGGTCCTCGACTATCCCGGAGTGGAGCGCTGCTTCGCGATCCAGGCGGGACGGGAGGTGCGGGTCATGGTGGAACCGGAACGGGTCTCCGACGACGAAATGAACACGCTCTCGGAGAGCATCGCGCGCCGTTTCGAAGAGGAGCTGCGGTATCCCGGCCAGATCAAGATCGTGGTGATTCGTGAAACCCGCGCCGTGGGGTTCGCCCGATGAGCGCCGCCATCATTTCGGGGACGGAGATCGCGGGTGCGATCCGCGAGGAGCTTCGTGAGCGGGTCGCCCTCCTCGGGGAACGGGACGGGCTGGTGCCCGGGCTTGCGACCGTGCTGGTGGGGGACGACCCGGCGAGCCACAGCTATGTGCGGATGAAGAACCGCGCCGCACGCGCTGCCGGGATCCACTCCCGCCAGATCACCCTGCCGGGCTCGACGCCCGAGGCCGAACTGCTGGGACTGCTCGACGGGCTCAACGCCGACCCCGCGATTCACGGCATCCTCGTGCAGCTTCCCCTGCCGGACCAGATTCGCGACCAGGTGGTGCTGGACCGGGTGCTGCCCGGGAAGGATGTGGACGGCTTCCACCCGGTGAACGTCGGCCGTCTGGCCACGGGTGCCCCCGATGTGCTGGCGCCGTGCACGCCCGCCGGGGTGATCCAGATGCTGTTGCGGTCGGGCGTCGATCCTTCCGGCAGGCACGCGGTGATCGTGGGACGCTCCAACATCGTGGGGAAGCCGATGGCGTCCCTGCTCATGCGCAAGGCGCCCGGGGGAAACGCCACGGTCACCGTCGCCCACAGCCGCACCCCCGATCTGGGTGCCGTGACCCGGCTCGGCGAGATCCTGATCGTGGCCATCGGGCGTCCCGGAACCGTCACCGGCGAAATGGTGCGCCCCGGCGCCACCGTGATCGACGTGGGCACCAACCGGGTGGAGGACGCGACCCGCGAGCGGGGATACCGTATCACGGGCGACGTGGTTTTCGACGAGGTCAGGGAGGTCGCGGGCGCGATCTCCCCGGTGCCCGGGGGGGTCGGCCCGATGACCATCGCGATGCTGCTCTCCAACACGGTCGACGCCGCCGTGCGGCTGCACGCGGACGGAGGCCGGGACTGAGCCGCCCCATGGCCGCGGAGGACGGGTCGCTCGACCTATTCCGGTACGCTGCGGGCGGGGAGCAGTCGCGCCCGCCGGCGGGCGCCCCGGCGGAAGGGCCGGTGCGGGCTTCCGGCGAGCCCGGCGGAGACGCCGAGCCGTGGACGGTCGCCCGCGTGAACCGCCGGGCGCGGTTTCTGCTCGAGCAGGGAATGTCGGCCCTCTGGGTGGCCGGCGAGGTCGGCAACTGGCGGCGCACCGCCGCGGGGCACCGGTACTTCACGCTCAAGGACGAGACCGCGCACATCGGCGCGGTCATGTTCGCCAGCGACGCCCGCCGGCTTCCGGCCGACCCGGAGGACGGCACCCGGGTGCGGGCGTTCGGCTCGGTGACCCTCTACGAAGCGCGCGGACGGTATCAGCTGCGCGTGCGCAGGCTGACGGCCGAGGACGGTGAGGGGCTGTGGCGCCGGGCCTTCGAACAGGTGCGGCGCAAGCTGGCGGCGGAGGGGCTGATGGACCCCGCCCGCAGGCGCGCGCTGCCGGTTTGCCCGGCCTGCGTGGGCGTGGTGACCTCCGCCACGGGGGCCGCCCTCCACGACATCCTGTCGGTGATCGGGGCGCGGGCTCCCTGGACGCGGGTGCTGCTGAGGAGCGCGCGCGTGCAGGGAGAGGGCGCCGCGGAGGACGTGGCGCGGGCCATCGACGAGATCGGTCGCAGCGGACGGGCGGACGTCATCCTGGTGGGGCGGGGAGGGGGGTCGCTCGAAGACCTGTGGGCCTTCAACCGGGAGGAGGTCGCCCGCGCCATCGCCGCCTGCCCGGTACCGGTGGTCTCCGCCGTGGGCCACGAAGTGGATGTCACCATCGCGGATCTGGTGGCCGACCTGCGCGCCCCCACCCCCTCGGCCGGAGCGGAGGCGGTGGTTCCCGACCAGGCGGTGCTGGTGCGTCGCCTGGCCGATCTGCGCCCGCGCCTGTCCACCGGCCTCCGGCGCTCCGTGCACCGCTACCGCGACCGCCTGGAATCCCGCGCCGGCAAGCTCCGCCGGGGAATCGACGGCGTCATCGAGCCGCGGACCGCCCAGGTGTTCGACCGCGGTCGGCGGCTGGCGGCGGCGATGCGCGCCCGGCTGGTCTCCCGGCGCGCCCGGTTGGAGGGCGCCTCCGGGCGCCTGGACGCGCTCTCTCCCCTGGCCACCCTCAGCCGGGGATACGCGGTGCCGCTCGACCGCTCGGGCCGGGTGCTCAGGAACGTCGCCGGATTCCCGCAGGGATCCTCCTTCGACCTGCGGGTGGTCGACGGCCGCGTCGGATGCCGTGTGACCGGGACTCGCCGCGACGGGGGGGCGCGGACGGCGCCGGTCGAAGGGAAGTCACCGATCCGGAGCAGCTTTGATGGATGAGCGTGCCCGTCCGTCCGGGAACCCGGCGCCGTCGAGCCGGGACGCCGGCGATCCACAGCCGTTGTCGGTGGAGGAACGACTGCGGCGTCTCGACCGCATCGTTGCCGCCCTCGATGCCGAAGACGTCGAGCTGGAGCAGAGTCTTGCGCTCTTCGAGGAGGGAATCCGCCACGTTCGCGCGGCGGAGCGGCTGCTGTCATCGGCCGAGCTTCGCGTCGAGGAGCTGATCGAGGGCGAAGCCCGCCGGCGGGAAGACGCCGGGTGAGCGGGACCCCCGCGGCGCGGGAGATCCCGGCGCCGAGCGGCCGCTTCGACCTGGCATCATTCCTGGACGGGCAGGGGAGGCGGGTCGGGGCGGCCCTGGAACGAGCCCTCGCCGCTCTGACCCCGCGGGCCGGTCCCTCCCTCGGCCCGGTGTTGCGGCATGGGCTGCTTACCGACGGCAAGCGGGTCCGGCCCATCCTGTGCGTCGCGGCGTACTCGGCCTGCGGCGGAGAAGTCGAGGACGGCTGCTACGATCTGGCCGCCTCCATCGAGATGATCCACGCCTACTCCCTCATGCACGACGACCTCCCGTGCATGGACGACGCCGAGCTGCGCAGGGGATCTCCCACCCCGCACCGCGTGTTCGGGGCCCGGAGCACGGCCCGCGCCGCGGCGACGCTGATTCCGGGAGCCGCGCTGCAGGCATGGCGCGCCTCGGTCGAACTGGGATGCGCGGACGAGGTCGCGCGAGAGATCGTGCGCACGCTGATGCGGGCCGCGGGCGCGGGAGGAATGGTCGGAGGGCAGGCCCTCGACCTGGAATCCGAGGGCCGGACCCTGTCGCCGGACCGGCTGGACCGGCTGCACGCGCTCAAGACCGGGGCGCTCCTGGCGGCGGCCCCCCGGATCGGCGGGCTGGCCGCCGGGGCCGACAGGCGCCGCATCGAAGCCCTCGATCGCTACGGGCGCGCTCTGGGGCTGGCATTCCAGATTGCGGACGACATCCTGGACGCCACATCCTCGGCAGACCAGCTGGGAAAGCACCCCAGCGATCGGGCCCTGCGCAAATCGACCTACGTCAGCTTCTACGGGCTGGACGGGGCACGCCGCCGGGCGCTCCGGCAGGTCTCCCTGGCAAACCGGGCACTGGCCGACGCCGGGCTCGATTCCCGGCCCATGGCGGCCATCGCCGAATACGTCGTGCACCGCAGCCGTTAAAGGCATCTGCAACAGCGGGCGCGAATCCGGTTATATTATGGATTGGGTCCCGGCAGTCACGGGATTACTTCTACCGCAGATGGAGTGTCATGGGGTGGCCATTCTCGACTATGTAAAGCGTCCGGCGGACGTGCGCAGGCTCTCGCGTACCCAGCTGCCGGATCTCGTCCGCGAGGTGCGCGAACGCCTCATCGATGTCGTCGCGAAGGTGGGGGGACACTTCGGCGGGAGCCTGGGCGTCGCCGAGCTGACGGTGGCGCTGCATTACGTCTTCGACACGCCTCGCGACCGCATCGTGTGGGACACGGGCCACCAGGCCTACATCCACAAGATCCTCACGGGGCGGAACGACCGCCTGCACACCATCCGCCGCAAGGACGGCCTGGCTCCCTTCCTGCGCCGGGCCGAGTCGGACTTCGACGTCTTCGGCGCGGGACACGCCGCGACCTCGATCTCAGCGGCGGTGGGGATGGCCATCGGACGCGACCACAAGGACGAGGACTTCGACGTCGTCGCGGTCATCGGGGACGGCGCCATCGGGTGCGGGCTCGCCTACGAAGCCCTGAACAACGCGGGCGCGAGCGAGCGCAACCTCATCGTGGTCCTCAACGACAACGACATGTCCATCGCTCCCAATGTGGGGGCGATGAACAAGTATCTGAACGGCGTCATCACCAACCCCCTCTACAACCGGGTCCGCGATCAGGTGAAGGAGCTGATGGGGCGCGTCCCCACGAGCCTCTCCGACGTGATGCAGTCGGCCACGGGCAGGTTCGAGGAGAGCGTGAAGCACCTGTTCGTTCCCGGGATGATCTTCGAGGAGCTGGGATTCCGCTACTTCGGGCCCTTCGACGGGCACGACATTCACGGGGTGGTGAACACCCTGCAACGGGTCCGCCGGATGAACGGGCCGGTGCTGGTGCACCTGGTGACCCAGAAGGGGAAGGGCTACGAGCCGGCCGAGGCGGATCCGGTCAAGTGGCACGCATCCTCCCCGTGGGACAAGATCACCGGGCTTTCGCCGAAGAAGCCGGTGGGTCTGCCCCGCTATCAGAAGCTGTTCGGCAGGGGGCTGACCGATCTTGCGGCGGAGGACGACCGCATCGTGGCAATTACGGCCGCAATGCCGAGCGGAACCAGCACCGACATTTTCGAAAAGGCGTTCCCGGGCCGCCACTTCGACGTGGGCATCGCGGAGGCGCACGGTGTGACGTCGGCCGCCGGCATGGCTACGGAAGGGGTGCGCCCGGTCGTGGCCATCTACTCCACGTTCCTCCAGCGGGGCTTCGACTCCATCGTGCACGATGTCGCCCTGCAGGATCTTCCGGTGATGTTCTGCATGGACCGGGCGGGTGTGGCGGGGGCCGACGGTCCGACCCATCACGGCGCCTTCGACATCGCCTACATGCTGCTCGTTCCGGGCATGACGGTCACCGCGCCCAAGGACGGAGAGGAGCTCATCGGCCTGATCAGGACCGGCCTCGCGCACGACGCGGGCCCCTACAGCATCCGCTACCCGCGCGACGCGGTTCCCGCCGCGGTTCCGCCGACCGCGGAGATCGATGCGGTCCCGTACGGGAGCTGGGAGGTCGTGCGCGAGGGATCGGACATGGCGATTCTCGCCGTGGGAACCATGGTCCTCGAAGCGCTCTCCGCGGCCGACGAACTGGCTGCCGCGGGCATCGACGCGACCGTCGTCAACTGCCGCTTCCTCAAGCCTTTCGACGAGCAGGCTCTCGATCGCGTGCTCCGCTCGCACACGCACATCCTGACGGTCGAGGAGGGTACCGTCGTCAATGGGTTCGGAGCCTTCATGGCGCGCGAGATCCAGGCGCGCGCGGGATCGCGCCCGACCGTGAGAACGATGGGGTTGCCGGACGTCTTCATCGAGCACGGAGACCGGGGGCTGCTGCTGGCGGAGGTGGGACTGGACGCGAAGGGGATCGCGCAGGAAGCCCTGCAGCTGGCCGAGCGCAACCCCGAACTCCGCGTGCTGGCGACCAGGGAGAGCGCGTAACCCCCGCGGGACGCGTCATGGTGCCGCCTCCCGTCCGCCGCATCGGCATCTTCGCGCTTCCCGGGCAGCCGGGACTCGCGCCGGCGCTGGCGCGTCTCGACGAACTCGCGCGCAGGTTCGACATCGAGATGGCCTGCGAGCCCGACATCCTCGCGCACGCTCCGCGGGGCGCCCGCCCGCTCCGGCCCGAAGAACCCGGGCTGGATCTGCTGATCACGCTCGGCGGGGACGGAACGCTTCTGAGGGGCGCGCGCACGGTCACGGCAACGCAAACCCCGGTCCTCGGAATCAACCTCGGGCACCTCGGCTTCCTCACCTCGTCTTCCGGCTCCGATCTCGCCTCCGCGTTCGAGCGCCTGCGCAGCGGCGACTTCGCCCTCGACTACCGGATTACACTCGAAGCGGCCATCCTCGACCAGCACGGGGACCCGGGTGATCGCCACGTGGCGCTCAACGATTTCGTGGTCCACAACAGCGGGGCGGCGAGGGTCTCCCGCCTAGACCTGTTCGTGGGGCATGACGGAGGGAGCGACGAGATCGGCAGCTTCAGCGCCGACGGGGTGATCGTTTCCACCCCTACCGGCTCGACCGCCTACTCGCTGTCGGCGGGGGGGCCGATCATCGCGCCCGGGGTGGACTGCATCCTGGTGACCCCCATCTGCCCGCACACGCTGGCCGTGCGGCCGCGGGTGCTGGCCGCGGACGAGCGGGTCATCATCAGGGAAGTGGATCCATCGGGCGACCTGGTGCTGACGGTGGATGGCCAGGAGGCGGTGGCCGTCGTGCCCGGTTCGGTCGTGGAGATCCGGACCGGCACGGTGCGCGTGCCCCTGCTTCGCTTCCCCGGATACACCTTCTTCTCCACCCTGAGACGAAAGTTGAACTGGGCCCTGAAATCTCCTTCAGGTGCATGATCTTATGAGTATCGACAGGCATGCTGATCGAACTGCGTATACGCGACTACGCGGTCATCGATGACCTGACGCTGGACGGAGCGCCGGGCCTGAACGCCCTGTCGGGCGAGACCGGGTCCGGCAAGTCCCTGGTGGCGAAGGCGCTCTCCTGCCTGCTGGGGGAACGGGCCTCTCCCGGGGTGGTCCGGGTTGGCGCCCCGCGGGCCATGATCGAGGCCGCCTTCGACATCGAGGACTGCGAGCCGGTCCGCGAGAAGCTCGAGGAGCTGGGTCTGGGAGCGGGCGGCGATGTGCTGGTGCTGCGGCGGGAAGTGGCGCGCCGGGGGCGCAACCGCGCCTGGGTGAACGATTCGTCCGCCACGGTGGGGCTCCTGCGGGAACTGGGCCGCCACCTGGTCGACCTGCACGGGCAGCATGAGCACCAGAGCCTGCTCCGGCCGGCCGAACAGGCCAGACTGCTGGATTCCCTGGCGCGCGCGACCGGCCGGGCGAGCGCCGTCAGCGCGTTGTGCGGCGAGCTGAAAGCTCTGGAGCGGGAGCGGGAGCAGCTGGAAGCGAGGGTCCGGGAGCTCGAGGCGCGCGCCGACTTCATCCGCTTCCAGCTCGGCGAAATCGAAGGCGCCGCGCTCCAGGACGGGGAGGACACGGCGCTCGAGACGGAGGCGACCCGGCTCGAACACGCGGACGAGCTGGCGCGCAACGCGGCGGGCGCCTACGAGGAGCTCTACGCGGGTGACGCCGCCGTCACGGTGCGCATTCGGGCGGTCCAGGCCGCGCTCGCCGACATCATCCGCCTGGACGGCTCGCTGGGCGAGGCCTCGGAGTTGCTGGAGCAGTCCTACCAGGCGGCCAGCGAGGCGGGCCGTTTCCTGGGGGACTACGCGAGCTCGCTGGAGCACGATCCACGCCGGCTGGAGGAGGTCAGGGCGCGCCTCGACCGCATCTTCCGGCTGAAGCGCAAGTACGGACCCGCGCTGGAGGACGTGCTCGAAAACGCGCGCCGGCTGGCGGCACAGCTCGAGGAGATCGAGACCGGCTCGTTCGACATCGCCACTCTGGAGCGGCGCATCCAGCAGACCAGGGCCCGTCTGGAGCGGGAGGCTGCAGCCCTCAGCGAGGCGCGGTGTAACGCAGCGCGTAAACTTGAGAGCCGGGTTACATCGCTGTTCCCGGAGCTGGGGCTCGAGGGGGGCAGCTTCTCGGTGGCGCTCGCCCCGCTGGCGGAAGTTGGGCCGGGGGGCGCGGAGCGGGTGGAGTTCCTGGCTTCGCTCAACCCCGGGTTTCCGCCCGCGCCCCTCGGCCGCATCGCCAGCGGCGGGGAGCTGTCGAGGGTGATGCTCGCCCTCAAGTCGATTCTGGGCGCCGCGGACCGGGTTCCGACGCTGGTGTTCGACGAGATCGACTCCGGGGTCGGGGGCGAGATCGCCAACGCGGTCGGCGCCCGGCTGCAGGAGACCGGGCGAGCCCATCAGGTGCTCGCCATCACCCACCTCGCCCAGATCGCGTCGCGCGCGAGCCATCATCTGCTGGTCGAGAAGCGGCTCTCACCGGATGACGGCATGATTCGTACGCGCGCCTTCGTCCTCGACGGGGACACGCGCGTTCACGAGATCGCGCGCATGCTGGGCGGCGATCCGGATTCGGCGACTTCCCGCGAGCACGCGCGCGAGTTGTTGCGCGTCGCGAGGCAGGAGGTTGCCGGGGCCGTCCTCTAGCGGCCCGGACGGGTCCCTTCCGGCACTGGACCGGACTCATCCGGGGACTGCCGGCCTCCGCCCCACAGCCTCCAGAACAAACTCGCCCCGAAGCGCACCCTTCCCGTCTTTGGCGTCCGGCCCCCGGTCCCGCTGCGCGCGGCTTCCCAGCCGAAGCGGGCCACAACCGGGAAACCGCCTCCCAGGAAGCTGGAATACCGGACGTCCACCCCCATCGACCGAACTTCGGCGTCCGTCTCCAGCGAAAGCGCCGCCAGGTCTCGCGCGTCGCCCGCGAAGCTGTCCGCCCCGCGGCTGAAGGACCGGTACACGAAGCCGACCGCGAGCTCGGGCGTCAGCAGCAGTTGCGGGGTGATCGCGTACTCCAGGTAGTTGCCCGGCTGCCACTGCACGGTCGCCAGGGGCGGACGCGGGGCGAAGCCCATGTCGGGCGGACCGACGCGCCGGCGAACGTATGCGGGGGAGGCGATGCCGTAGCGCACATCGAAGGTCAGCCCCACGCGCCGCGCCCAGTCGACGCCGCCGAAGGCGCGCACCTCGATGTCCATCTGCCCCTCCGCGACCTCCATGTCCAGGAACTCGCGGATGGTGTCCTGCGGGCTGCCGGTTCCCAGACGGAGCGTGCCGGCAACGCCCAGCCGGACCCCGAAACCGCCGCCGGAGTCCTGGCCGGGAGCGACGACGGAGTCGGCCGCCTCTCCCGATCCCGGGAGGTCCGACGGACCCGGTGTCACGTTCAGGAGCTGAAGGGCCGCGCTGACCTCCAGGTCCCCCGGTTCCCAGAGGGCGTCCATGTCCTCAACGGGAAGACCGGTCGTGCCGAACACCGGAGCCACGACCAGCGAATCGAAGCCGGCCCGGTCGAGAGGGGTACCGAGAGGGAGCGGGGTCGTAAAGCTGGTCACGCCGATGTCGGACAAGCCAATCCGCACGGCTTCCAGGCGGTCGGTGAGATCCTGGCCTGCGGCGGAACCCTCCAGGGGGAAGAAGACCGCCTCTCCGAACAGCGTGCCGAGGGATCCCAGCAAGGCGTCGCCCTCCGCGAGTAGAGCGTGGCCCGCCCGGCATTCCGGGGTGCTGTCGTCCATCGCGCACAGGCTGGAGATGATGGTGCGCGCCTCGGCAAGGGCACTCCCGTATTGGTCCATGAACGGAGACCTTTCGGACGCGGGGGGCGCCAGACCGGCGTTCGCCTCCCCGGTCGTGTAGACCAGCTCCGAGTCGAGCTTTCGCTGCACCATGGGCAGCGACGCCCCCACCGTCAGCCAGCGGAACACTCCCAGCCGGAACCCGAGGGGCACGCGCCGGATGTGGGCCGCGAGCAGGTGGTTGGTGCTCCCCAGGTTGAATCGGTAGCCGGGATTCCCGAACAGGGTCCGGAGGCGAGCCTCGGTGAGCGCGGCTCCGGGCAGCCGATCCGATCCCAGCGCGTTGCTGCTCAGGTTCCACCCCAGCGGCTCCACCTCCTCGACCAGGGATCCCCCTTCGGACCGCAGGCCGAAGCGCTCGCTCCAGGTGACGTAGTTGGCGTCGATGTCCAGCCGCAGATGGCCCGAAGGGACCATCGGTCCGCCGACAAGCTGTCCACTGGCTGCCCCGGGCAGCAGCAGGGCCGGAAGCAGCACCGGCAGCCGGCGCAGGAGAGGCGTAATCCCGGGCCGCGTGGAGTGCCCGCGAGAGGGGTGGGGCAAGGGGAAGCGGGGGGAAGATGGTGCGCGCGGGCCGGGCGCCGGCTCCCGGCGAGAACGTGCAAAGGTAGTCACGCGCCGGAGCGGGGAAAACCATCGCGCGGGTGGTTGACACCCATGGTGGCTGTTTCTAACCTCATGATGCTTCATCTGCGGGAATAGCTCAGTTGGTAGAGCACCACCTTGCCAAGGTGGGGGTCGCCGGTTCGAGTCCGGTTTCCCGCTCTTGCAAAGCCGGTATGGGGAGCGCGCTCGTCGGCTCCCCATTCTTTTGGCGCCGTGGCCAAGTGGTAAGGCAGAGGACTGCAAATCCTCGATCGTCGGTTCGATTCCGACCGGCGCCTCTGCGGGGCAGCGCCGGTTGCTCGCCGGTCCGGGCGCGCGTCTCCGGCGGGAGATCGCGCCTTCCCGCGCCGACCCGTCTCCAACCAGGCGCGGCGGGGAGGCGGCGCTCCCATCGCTGGTGACACTCCTCGTGCGGCGCACAGCTTCCTTGTATACGGAATCCCCGGGACATGTTCGCCGCACCACCGCGCGGCGGGAGCAGGCGCGGGCGTCCGGGCGCTCCCGTCCTCGCCCGCGAGCGTCCGGCCGGGACGGTGTACGCCGGTCGGGAGGTTCCCGGGGGGCTCGGGCGAGGGCCTCAGGGTTACGGGTGCTCGTTGCCGCATGCTTCGCTGCCGGGGGATGCGAGGTGCCGGACGAAGATCAACCGGCTCCGCCGGCCGAGACTCCGCCGTCCCTCCGCGTGGACACCATGCAGGTCTTGATGGACGAATACACCATCTCGATGCCGCTCGTCCTTCCCGCCGGACCACACCCGGTGCGCTTCGTGAACGCGGGGTTCGAAGAGCACAACATCTACTTTCGCCGGATGGAAGACACCCTCGCGGCCTGGGTGCTGGAGCGGCGCCTGAACCCAGGCGAGCGCCGGGTGGTGACCGTCGAGCTCGAGCCGGGCGCCTATATGGCGATCTGCGACTTTTCCGGGCATGACGGCCGGGGGATGTTCACCGACTTCATGGTAGCGCCGCCTGCCGATTCGCCGGAGCAGCCGGACTCGGTGGCCCCTGCCACCTGAGCCCCTCCGCGCCGGAGCCGCGCATCGTCAGCGCCTCCACGCTTCCGCCCCAGGCAGCCCCAGGCTGAGCAACACCTCCATACCGGGTTCGGCGACGCGGCCCGCCCCGTCCATGGCGGCTTGTGCGACGGGCGGCAGCCGGCGCAGGATTCCACGCACCTGGCCGGTCCGCGGATTGCGCAGGATGGCCATCGGCCGCACCGACTGGTCGTTCAGTGTGTCGGAGCCGCCGGGGCCGGCGAGCGTGATCTCGGCCAGGCTCCCGGCCCACCCGTCCTGCGCTGGAAGCATGATCGCGAAGGAAGGCCTGCCGTCGCCATCGGCCGGCACCGGCATGTCGAAACCCAGCGAAAACAGCCTGCGGCCACGCGTGTCGACGCCCGTGATCCGGTACTCGCTGCCCGGCTGCGGGACGCTCGCGGGCGCCTCCAGCACGAACGCCGGTTCCAGGAATGGCTTGCCTTCCGGATCGACGCCCCCCCAGAGCAGGATCGAGCGGCCGGACACCACGGAACGGGTTGCGCGCGCCGCTTCGTCACGGATCCGGAAACGCAGCGCGTTGGTGAAGTAGTAGTCGCTGACCCAGGGCGGCTCGCAGTACGACATCAGGTCGTGCCGGCCGGGCGCCACCAGCCTTCCGCGGCGGAAGTCGTAGCCCCAGGCGCCGATCGATCCGTCCAGCTCGGGGAACGAGGGATCCGTGCCGCCGGCGCCTCCGCAGGGAGCGTGATGGAGATTCATGTTGTGCCCCAGCTCGTGCGCGATGATTCGCGAGTCGGGCAGCGAGAAGCTGACGTGGCCAGGGACGTTCGCGAGGCCACGGGCGACGGTGGTGCGCCCACCGATCGTGCCCATGTAGTGGCCCATCGCTCCTTCCATGGCCCAGATGGCGACGGTCTCCCGGAACAGGTCGTAGGCGTTGCTGGACGAAATCAGCACCGGCTCGTGGGCGGTCACATCGAGTTCCCCGACCGGGAGCAGGGTTCGGGTGTCATGGAGCAGTTCGTGCCCGCCCGGGTCCTCCGCCATGGCGGAGGTCAGTGTCAGGATGGAGGAATCGGGCGTCTCCTCCACCAGGAAGGGCACCAGGGTGAGGTCCAGCACCGGCATCGCGCGCACGTCCAACGCGGTGTAGCCCTCCGCGGGAATACGCCCGACTACGCCCAACGTCGGGTCCAGTACGCCCTCGGGGTCGACTTCGAGAACCATCTCGAGGCCCGGCTGGATGACTTCCCCGGGGATTTCGGCGTTGGCCGAGGCCGCCAGGTCACCCTCGTCCACGTCGGTCGGGATGGCCACCGGGGAGGATGCGATGTCCGCCACGTACGTCTCGACACCGTCGAGACGGAACCTCGCCCGCACGGGGGGCATGCTCGCGCCGCCGGGGCGCGCGGCGGTGACGAACACTCTGAGGAGCGCGGGGCGGCCGGCGACCAGCGGGACGGGGTATGAACGCGACTGCACCGCCTGAGTCAGGTATGCCGACGCGGGCTTGCTGTCCGGGCACGGGATCACCCGCCGCTTGGGGATGGTCCCCAGCCACTGCCGGAAGGCCTCGCCGGAGGGCGCGCAAAGGTCGGTCCCTCCTGCCGCGAACAGGTCCATGTTCAGCTCCGTGAGCTCTTCCGGGAGCGTTCCCGAGAGCCCCGCGTTGTCCGTCACGTCGAATTCACGGAGGTGGCTCATCGCTCCCATCCGGGGCGGGATCGGACCGCTCAGGTCGTTGCGGCCCAGCGACAGGCGCACCAGGCGCGCCAGTGCGCCCAGTTCGGCCGGGATCGCACCGGTGAGGGCGTTGTCTCTCAGATCCAGATCGAGTGCCGCGGTCAGGCGGCTCAGTTCGGTTGGCAGCGGGCCCGTGAGATTGTTGTCGGAAAGGGTCAGGTATCGGATGCGCGCGAGGGAGCCGAGGTCCGGGGGGATGGCGCCCGTCAGGTTGTTCCCGGCGAGAGTCGCGTAACGCAGGTTGCCGAGACTGCCGAGTTCCGGAGGCAGCGGGCCGGTGAGATCGTTGTTGGAGAGCACGAGGGACTGCAACTCCTCCAGCATTGCCAGTTCCGCGGGGATGGAGCCCGTGAGCTCGTTACTCCCAAGACCCAGCTGGCGGAGGCTCGACAGGCTCCCCAATTCCGGGGGGATCGAGCCGGTCAGGACGTTCCGGGCGAGACCCAGCGACTCCAGCGCGGCGAGGTTCGCGAGTTCCGGCGGGATCGGACCTTCCAGAGCGTTGTCGTCGAGCGCCAGGGAGTTGAGGTTGACCAGCTTGCCCAGCTCCGCGGGTATGGGTCCCGTCAGTTCGTTGCCTGCCAGCACCAGGACTCTCAGCTCGGCCAGATTGCCGAGCTGCGGCGGAATGGTCCCCGACAGGTTGCTGTTGACGACGACGAGGTTGGCGAGGTTGGGGAGGTTGCCCAGCTCCGGGGGGATGGGACCCCACAGGTTGTTGTTCCAGAGAATCAGGTCCCGCAACGCGGTGAGGTGTCCCAGTTCCGGCGGAATCGGGCCCGCGAGGCCGTTGTTCTGCAGCCGGAGCGCGGTCACCCGGCCCGCGGAATCCGTCTCGACGCCGTACCATTCGTCGAGTTCCGCTTCGGTCAGCCAGTTGCCGCGTTCGATCCAGTCGGGCCCGCCCGTTGCGTCGTAGAACGCCACGAGGACATCGCGGTCGGAGGGAGCGGCACAATTGATGCTCGTCCCCTGGTGCCACTCGATCCCGCCGAGCCAGCCTCGGAAGAAGGCGTCCGGCGGGACGCACAGCTTGGTCTCCGCGTACTGGAACCAGCGAAGCGGAAGCGCCGAGAGGGACGGCGGCAGACGCCCGGAGAGCGCGTTTTCGGCGACCCGAAGCTCGACCAGCAGCGTCAGCTCGCCCAGGTTCTCGGGCAGGCGGCCGGTGAGCCCGTTGCCGGTCAGGTCGAGCGCCGTGACCCGGCCCAGCGCGTCCGTGGCGACTCCGTAGCGCTGAGACGCGGCGGCCCCTTCGAGCCAGCCGGTGGTGTTCGTCCATTGCTCGCCCCCGGATGCCAGGAAGAGCGATTCCAGCACGCGCAGGTCGGACTGGTTGCAGAACGGTCCCTGGCCTCCCCCCTTCATGGCCGAGATCCAGGCCGTGAACTCCGGAGAGCCGGGCACGCAAAGCCCACTGCGCTGGGCGAAATAGAATCGCTTCAGCCGATCGAGTTCCAGAAAGCTCCGCGGAACCGGGCCCGTCAGGCGGTTACGGTCGATTTCCAGCTGGGTGAGGTGGGCCAGGCCGCCGAGTTCCGGCGGGACGGTGCCTTCCAGGTCGTTGTTGAAGAGACCGAGAAACGACAGGTTGGACAGCTCGGCCAACTCCGCGGGAATCGGGCCGCCCAGGTGGTTGGACGCGAGCTGCAGGCGGGACAGGCGCGCGAGCCCCCCGAGTTCCCGTGGGATGGTGCCGACCAGGTTGTTCCGGTAGAGCTCCAGCTCGGTCACGTTGCCGTCGTCGTCCACCTCGATCCCGAACCAGTCGTCCAGCGGCGCGTCGCTGAGCCAGCCCAACCGGCCGTACCAGTTCGGGCCGCCGGTGGCCTCGTAGAAGAGGATGAGGATTTGCCGGTCGGAGTACGGATCGACCGTTACGTCGACGATCTGATTGGCAGCCAGCCCCCCGGGGTCGCGGGCGGTCACGGAAACGGTGGCCGTTCCCGGTCCCGCGGCGTAAAAGGTCAGCGTGCTGTCCATTACGGACACGGAGACGACGGTGGTGTCCGAGCTCGCCGTCGTGAAGGCAAGCTGCTCGCCGTCGGGATCGCTGAAGAAGTGCGCCGCGTTCAGCGTGACCGTGTCCCAGGGCTTGAGGCTCTGGGCGGGGATTGTGCCCTCGGCTGCCGGGGGGTGGTTGGGGGTTGGGGTGGTCGGTTCCTCGTCGCCGCAGGACACGGCCCAAGCCAGGCCGGCGAGCGCCAGCAGGTATGGTGCGCCCCTCCGGAGGACCGTCCGGCCGCTGCGGATCGGTCCGGTCACTCCGGAGGGGCGCGGAAGGCGTTGGGCACCCTACGGGCCGCCTGGGGGACGCCGGGGCGGG
>JAJDVR010000283.1 GCA_022826025.1 Gemmatimonadota bacterium
CTCCACCACACGACACCGGTCTGGACGCGGCGCGCGAAGCCGACAAGGCAGCGAGGTCACAAGCCGACGAGGCGAGCAAGCTGGTGGCCGATCTCAAGGCGCAGCAGAGGTCCGCCCGGCAGGGAATCGCAGGCACCACGAGGAGTCTGGATGCCCTCCGATCCGAGATCGCCGGCGCACTAGATCACCTTCGCGACGCTGTCGGGCTGGACGACGCCTTCCCGCCCTCGCAGGACGCCCCGCTTCCGAACCGGGACGAGGTCCTCGCCCCGGCCAGGCAGCGCCTCCGCGAAGCCGAAGCGAAGCTGAGCGATCACCGCGTCGAGGCCGAAGAGCTACGCAAGGCGCAAACAGGCGCCCGGGTTGACGAAAACTCGGCCCGGCAGACACTGGGTCACGCGAGGAGCCACATCGACAGCACCCGCACCGCCGCTGGGGACGCTCTCGACGCTCTCCACAGGAACATCCGATCCGTCGTCCCGGCGTTCCGCCCTCAGCTGGTCCTTCCCTCCGATCCTGTGGAGCTGGAGACGGTCGACACCGCACCAGTTGACCGCGCTTCATACACAGCACGGGAGCGCGAGACGATCCTTCAGCTGCGCCAACACGAGCGGGCGCGCCTGCTCAGGGAAATCGAGGAGGCGAGGACCGCGCAGAAGCATCTCGTTGAGACCCGAAAAAGCGAAGTCGAAAGGCCTCTGCAGGACATCGTTCGCGAACTCGACGAACACCGAACCGCCCTTGCGGAAGCCGTTCGCGAATTGGCCGCCGAAATCACGATCCCGGCAGCCATTCACTACCCCGTCGATGCGGCGACACTCGGAGAAGGCATCGGTCGCGTCCGCGAAGCGATGGGTGAGGTACTGGCGCTGGCAGTGGACCGTCGCCGCCACGCTCTCGCTGCCGCCGACAAGGCCCGTCGCGAAGCCCGCGCGGTCGCGGAGCAGCTGGACCCTCCCGCCGACTCCACCGATCTGGAGGCTCTGGTTCAATCCACCGGTCGAGCGGCCAGCGAAGCGGGCTACGCCGCCCGGGACGCAACGCGGGCCCGGGACCGGTTCGCCGCAATCTTCGACGATCTCGTGACACTCCGACAGACCACTGGAGAGGTCGCGGCGCTGGAGCTCGCCCTGGGCGATCTCGACGCCGCGCTCAAGCCGGGTGCGTTCCTCAAGTGGCTCACGTTGCGGCGTTCGCGGGACCTGCTGGTGTACGCATCGAAGATGCTGGAAGAGATGACGGCGGGCCGCTACGCTTTCGCGGATCCGGGGGATCTGGCGGACCAGCAGTGGCTGGTCGTCGACAACGACTCGGGGCAGGCGCGCTCCCCTGCCAGCCTGTCGGGTGGGGAACAGTTTATCGGGTCGCTGGCGCTGGCGCTCGGGATGGTGGAGATGATGGCCAGGAGCGGCGGCCGCCTCGAATCGCTCTTCCTCGACGAGGGCTTCGGATCGCTGGACCGCAACAACCTCGACTCCGCAATCGAGGCGCTCTCCTTGGTGGCGGGGAAGGGTCGGATGGTGGGCGTGATCTCCCATGTCGGCGCCGTCGCGGAGCAGATCGACGACGTGCTCGCCGTCACGCGGAGCGCGACAGGCAGCCGCGTGACGTGGCTATCCGGCGCAAAGCGGCGGGAACTGGTACGGTCCGACGCGGGCCTGGAGGGAGCTTCAGCACTGGCCGGTTTGCTGGATTAGGCCGCGAGAGCCTGGATATGGCGGTTGTCTGGTCGTCGTTTGCAGGCTCGCTGCCCGTATTTCGGATCCGCGCGTTCCCCGCGTGCCAAGGGCGACAAGGACTGATCGAGGAAGGTTCGGCCTGAGCTTGTCGTCTGCCGGTTGTCGCGAATATGGTTACCATATACCATATACCTATGAAGACGATCAAGACGACGGTGTACCTGAATGCGGCGGACTACCGCAAACTCAAGTCGCTTGCGACCGATCAACAGCGTTCAGCGGCGGAATTGGTGCGCGAGGCGGTGGCGGAGTACACGGCTCGCGCCACGCGGAGTCGATGGCCGCGCTCCATCGGCATGGGGGACAGCGGCGTTTGCGACCTTGCCGAGAGATACGAGGACATGATGGACGGGTTCGGTTCGGATGAGTTCGTGGACACGGAAGGTGACGAGACCACTTCGCCGGCCCGTCGTCGCGGGAACCGCAATGCCGGGAATCCCGCGCCGTGATCGTGGCGGACACCAGTGCCGTTCTCGGACTTCTTGATCGGGGTAGTTCCTCCCACAGTGCCCTGAGGGAGGCGTTCCGCGCCTACCAGGACCAATGGGTGTTGCCGTGGGCCATCCTCCCCGAACTGGACTACATGGTGCCCAGGGCGGTTGGCTCTGCGGTCCACCTTGCGTTCTGCGCCGACCTGGAGAAAGGCTGTTTCGCCGTGGAATGGGGCAGCTGGCCCGACGTGCGGAGGGCGCTGGAACTCCACCGGACACATTCGGACCTCTCCCTGGGGCTGGTGGACGGCATCGTCCTGGCCGTGGCGGAGCGCCTGGAGGCACGGGCGATTGCGACGCTCGATCTTCGAGACTTTGGAGCGGTCAGCCTGAGGGGCCAGCCCGAGATCTGGCCGCGGGACCTTGGGTGATCCGGCGGAAACTGCCTTGAGACGCTTTCGAGTCTCTGGCGGTCGGAGGCTGGTCGCTGGAAGACGGCGCGTCGGCGGAGAGAGAAGAGGTTCCTGTGGAGCCGGTGGACGCGGAGGTGGAGCTTGCGAGCGTGAGGGGTTGAGAACTGCTCGCGACGTTGTCAGGTCGTGGATCTGGCTCTAGTCTAGTCCTCATGGTTCCGAGGTGGGATAGCGGGCGTACCATGGGCGATGGATGAGGAGTGGCGCTTGGGAGGATCTGCAGGAGCGAAGCGCGGTTGCGAAATCGTCAGCCCCGAGCAGGTGCTTGGTCGACTGACCGATATCGAGAGCCGGGCTGCGCCGGATAAGTTCTTCCTCCGCGGACGCAGGGCGTTGCTTGAGACGGGTCCGCGAGTCGCTGTGGTCGGATCCCGCCGTGCATCGTCCTCGGGCTTGGAACTCGCCAAACGGATCACCGAGTTTCTCGTCGATCGCGAAGTGACCGTAGTAAGCGGCCTAGCCCTCGGGGTCGACACCGTCGCTCACGAGACCACTATCGCCAGCCAAGGCAACACGATTGCGGTTCTGGGAACGGGCTTGGATCGATACGCCGTGTCTCGGAACCAGGCTCTTCAGGACCACATAGGCGAAAGGCATCTGCTGGTTTCCCAGTTTCCCTTGGGCAAGCCTTCGCATCGGTCTTTTTTTCCTCGTCGGAACAAGACAATGGCGCTCCTCACCGATGCGACAATCATCGTCGAGGCCGGGGAGAACAGTGGCACTCGACATCAGGGATGGGAAGCAATCAAGCTGGGGCGTCCCGTCTTGTTTCCGATACGTTTCCTCGAATCGACTCGGGTGGCGTGGCCAGCCAAGATGGCGGAGTACGGAGCATTCGGATTCGATGCGCGAACCCTCGGACTAGTGCTGGACAGCCTGCCCTACCGTAGCGCCGAGCCGCTTCCTTTCTGATCCGTTGTCCATCCATTCCCTTCGATTCGGGTCGCTCCTGGTCTATCGTCCCGGTGGCCCAAAAACCGGGAGACTCCATCACGACGGGCAACGCGCGCAGAGCTACACTTAGGCTCAAGCAGAGCGATCCCCGGGTGACCGAGCGGATTGCGCTCCGATTGAGCGAACGGCTGAATGAAGGGATGTTCGAATCGTACTTCGGGCCGGAGACGACACTGGTTCCGGCACCGGGGCACGCACCGCCACAGTCTGACACGCAACAGTCGAGCACAATGGCCCTGGCCCAAGCGTTGCAGCTCAGGCATCTGGGGGTGGCGAAGTCGTTGTTGCGTCGGGTCAGCAAGGTGAATAAGGCGGCTTGGTCACCCCAGGGCGAGAGACCGACGCTGTCCGATCACTATCGCACGATCCAGGTCGTTGAGTTACCGCAGTTGCCGATCGGGTCTCATGAGCGCATGACGATTGTGGATGACGTCGTTACAACCGGCGCGACTCTGTTCGCTTGTGCGGCCCGACTGATGGAGACCTTCCCCGATGCCGAGATCGTCGCCTTTGCCGCGGTACGCACCCTGAGCGGCGTCGACCAGATCGACGAGATCGTCGCTCCGGTGGAGAACGGGCGGATTACACTGGTCGGCGAGGATGCGACTTGGCGACAACCTTAGGGCCAGAGATCGCGCAGCGCTTCCTCTCCGCGCGCAGTTCGACCTCCGCGTCTCGTGTTCACGGGCGGCTTCCCTGTCGCAGGGTGCCGAGGCTCAGACGCCGTGGCGAAGCAATAGCGGGTGAGTTGTCGAATTGACGGGCAGAATGACGGCGATGTCGTCAATTTGACGAGCAGAATGACCGGTGAAGTGACGCCAGCGCCGCCGCCTCCGTCGATCAATCGGGAGCGACCCTACCCCCCCAGCCGCTCCAGCGCCTCCCGGGCCTGTGCGTTTCCCGCCGCGCCCGCCCGCCCATACCACTCCCGGGCCCGCTCCAGGTCGAGGGGAACGCCCCGGCCGGCCTCGTAGGCCTCGCCGAGCCGCAGTTGCGTGATCGCGTCTCCCTGCTCGGCCGCCTGCAGCCACCACTCCGCTGCAAGCGCGTGGTCCTCCTCCAAGCCGCGCCCGGCCGCGTACTGATTCCCCAGGTTGTGCGCCCCCAGCACGTGCCCCCTCTCGGCGGCCCGGCGGTGCCAGGCTGCGGCCTGCACGGGATCGACCGGCTTGCCCAGCCCCTCGTCGTAGGCGGTGCCCATCAGGAAGACGGCCTCCAGCACGTCCGCCTCCGCCGCGCGCTCAACCTCGGCGATGACCCCCGCGGCAATCGAGCGCGCCCGCTCCTCGTCGCGGGGAAACCCCATCCGACCGGTGGAGTGGACGCGTGCGAGCCACATCAGGGACAGCACGCCCCCGCGGTCGACCGCCTGTTCGAGGAGTTCATGGGCGCGGGTGTCGTCGACAGTCCCGGCCACCCCGGTATACCAGTCGATCGCCTCCAGAAGGGCGGGGTCGGGGTCGGCCGGGGCAGAGGAGCAGGCGGTGGCGAGGAGGAGCAGGTACGCCGCCGGTCTCACCCCCCTCATCCCCCCACCTGTCCCAGCAGCCACGCGCACGCGAGCGCACCGTAGATCCCGAGGATGTAGCCCGCGACCGCCATCAGCAGCCCGATCGGGGCCATGGCCCGATGATACACCCCCGCCACCACCGGCGCGGACGCCGCTCCGCCGACGTTGGCCATGCTCCCGGTGGCCACGAAGAACAGGGGCGCGCGCACGATCCGGGCGGCGATCAGCAGCACCGCCAGGTGGATCGCGATCCAGACGGCTCCCGCCGCGAGGTAGTAGGGAGTCTGGAGCACCGCCCTCAGGTCGGCCTGGGCCCCGATTCCGGCCAGCAGCAGGTAGAGCGCCGTGTAGCCCAGATGCGACGCCCCCACGGTCTCGAGCTCCCTTAGCCGCGTGAACGACAGGATCAGCCCGCCGGTCACGACGATCAGGATGGCCCAGGTGGTGCTGCTGATGATGGTGGGATCGCCGACGGCCGGGAGCATCGCGCCGACCTCCCGGGCGCCCACCGCGCACGCCATCCCGAACCCGATCATGACCACCGCGTGGCGCAGCGACATCGGGCGCCGTTCCCGGTTGATGGCTGCCAGCCGGCGGTTGGTCTCCTCGATCGCGCCGGTGCGCGCCTTCGTGCGCCGGTCGAAGCGGCCCTGCAGCCCCACCATCGCGATCAGCACCCCCATCCATCCGTACCCGACCACGGTGTCGACCACGATCGCCGGCCCCAGGGCGTCGGGCGAGGTCCCCACGCTTTCGGCGATGGCCACCATGTTTGCCGTTCCCCCGATCCAGCTGCCGGAGAGCGCCGCGAAGCCGGTCCAGGCATCCGGGGGCAGCATGTCCCTGAAGATCAGGAGCGAGATCGGTCCCCCGATAATGATGCCCACCGTGCCGGCCGCGACCATGAAGAGCGCCGTCCCTCCCAGCTTTACGACGCTCCCCAGATCCACCGAGACCATCAGAAGCAGGAGCGCGAAGAGGAGCAGGTAGGGCACCGTCCAGCCATAGAGCGGGGATGCCGCGGGCGTGATTCCCGCGGTAGTCGCCAGCATGGGCAGGAAGTAGACGTAGATGACCGGCGGAACAACCTCGAACACCTTGCGGAAGCGCGGAAGCTCCGAGACCCAGAAGACCAGGGCCACGATGGCGGCCAGGAAGCCGAACTGGCTCAACCTCTGGCAGAGTCGGCGTACCGTCGTGAAACTGCGTCCCGACACCGAGCGTGTCATCAAGCTCAACAACCATGACCTTCTTGGCACCCGCATCCGGCCTGCCGACGACGAGCAGGGCTTCAGGCTTCAGGTCCGCAAGGGAAAACGGAAGACCTGGCACGATGGCGCCGAAGCGCACCGGTTCGCAGCGGCGATCCTCCCCAGGATGAACGCGTCCGGCGGAGCCAGCGGTGCGGTGCAGAACGCCGTGGACCTTATCGAGACCACCGGACATCCGGAGCGTTTTCTGACGAGAATCGCGGAGGGACAGCGCTTCGAAGACAAGAAGGGGATCCCCGGCTACGTCAACAAGATGCCGAAGCCGCACAAGCTCGCGCTCGAAATGGCGCTCCACGAAGAACAGGAGCGACGTGCCCTGGAAGGCGAACTCTGGCTTCTGGAGAAAGCCTGGGAAGAGGCCGAAGAGATCGCGGACATCTCTGACAAGCTGTTCCTGCCGGAGGGAGCCGAGGAGTTCCTGCGGGAGAACCGTCCGGCTGATCCCTAAAGCCCGAACGCCAGCAGCGCCGCTCCCTCGCGTTCGCCCGTGGCGATGACCACCAGCTGTCGCCCGTCGCGGGTCTCGAAGGTCATGGGGTTGGCATAGGCGCGCGCGGGCAGCCGGCCCTCCCACAGCACCTCGCCGGTCGCCGCGTCGAAGGCGTACAGGATGTCCGAGCCGCCCGCGAGGAACACCAGGCCGCCGGCGGTCGCGAACGGGCCGGGCGCCCCCACCACCCCGAGGCGGGCGGGCAGGTCGAGCCCGGCCAGCGCGGGATGGCCCGCGATCTCGGGGCGCTCGCCGACCGCCTCCTGCCAGAGGATCGCGCCGCCGTTCATGTCGATCGCCGTAATGGTGCCGTAGGGCGGGTTGGAGATGGGCAGCCCGTCCACCGTCAGGGTCCGCGACGCTGTGCGGTCGATGGCGTAGTCACCCACCGTGGTGGCCGGGTTGGCGGCGGCGATCCTGAGCAGGCTGGCCTCCTCGGAGGACTTCACGAACAGAACCGCGCTTGCCGGATCCACCGCCACGCCACCCCAGTTGCCGCCGCCGAGGATGCCCGGCATGGCGATGGTGCCCTCCATGGAAGGCGGCTCGTACAGGGGGCCGAAACGGTAGCCGGCGGTGAGCTCCTCGGCGCGCCGCCGCAGCTCAGGCGTGAGGTCGATGAGGTCGTCGCGGGTGAACCCCTGACGGGCGAAGGGGGGCGGGGCGGTGGGGAAGGGCTGGGTCGCGGCCGCCACCTCGCCGGGCACGTCGCTCGGGGGAACGGGCCGCTCCTCGATGGGCCACACAGGCTCGCCGGTCTCCCGGTCGAAGGTGTAGACGAAGCCGGTCTTGCCGGCAACGGCCACCGCGTCGATCGCCTGCCCGTCGACCGTCACGGTCAGGAGCACCGGCGCGCCCGGCAGGTCGAAGTCCCAGAGCCCGTGGTGCACCGTCTGGAAATGCCACGCCAACTCGCCGGTGCGCGCGTCCAGGGCGACCAGCGACTCCGCATACAGGTTGTCGCCCAGGCGGTGGCCGCCGTAGTAGTCGTTGGACGGCGTGCCGATTCCCGCATACAGGAGCCCGCGCTCGTCGTCCACCACCATCGGCGCCCAGGCGTTGGTGTGCCCGGTGTAGTCCCAGCTGCCGTCCTCCCAGGTCTCGTTGCCCGGCTCGCCGGGCTGGGGGATCAGGTTGAACGACCACACCAGTTCGCCGGTGTGCACGTCGAAGGCCTGTACGTTGCCGGGCGGGTCCCGCGGGTAGACGAAGCCGTCCCACACCCCGTTGCCGACGATTACCAGGTCCTCGAAGACCACCGGCGGCGACGTCTGCGTGTAGTGCAGGCGGTTGGTGGGCCAGAGCAGCTGCTCGGTGAGGTCGATCTCGCCCCGGTGCCCGAAGGACTGAATCGGCTCGCCCGTGGCGGCGTCGAGCGCGATCAGGCGCCAGCGCGTGTTGAGGAAGATGCGCCGCTCGCCCGGCCCGCTCCACACCGCCACACCGCGGTGCACGAAACCGGTGCCGTTGGGCGGCTGACCCCATTCCACAGTGCGCGGGTCGTACTCCCAGTGGGGCCTCCCGGTGCTGCCCTCCAGGGCGATGACTCGGTTGTAGGCCGTCGTGAAGAAGAGCGTGTCGTTGAAGGCCAGCGGCGTCGTCTCGAAGTTGCCCGGGCGCACCTCTTGCCCGCGCACCGGTGACAGCGGTCCGGGAATCGGCTCCTCACCCGTCTCCCAGCTCCACGCCAGGTCGAGCTGGCCCACATTGGCGGTCGTGATCTGGTCGAGCGCCGAATACTTGGACCCTCCCGCGTCGCGGCCGTAGGCGACCCAGTCCCCGTCACCGGGCGGGCGGGGTCCGGGGGCGGCGTCGGCGCAGGCGAGGAGCGCGACGACGGCGGAGCACGCGAGACGGCGCATCGATGCGAAGCCCTTCCTCAATCTCCGGGCCTCTTGGGAAGGAAAGGCACCGAGTCGCCCTGCGCGACCATCCACTGCTCGAACTTCTGATACCGCTGCCAGTAGCTGTCGGGCGGCGACCTGCGCCAGAAGACCCCCTCGATGGGAAGCAGATACGAGTCCCCGGGATCGTCCGCGAGCGGGCCGAACACCGCGCGCCCGCCCGCGTGCTCCACCGGCTCCGGGGTGCGGAAGAGCCACTGGGCGACCGCGATGGTCGTGTCCGGGCTGATGACCAGCGTGCCTTCCATCGACGGGTGGTCGTCGTCGCGCGCGCAGAACACCAGCGTTACGCTCCCGTCGTCATCGGGCTCGCCGGACCTGTCGAAATGGAAGCGGTGCCGGTCGCCGAAGAACTCTCCCACGAAGTGCGGGGCGAAATCCGCCTCCAGCGGCGGATACACCCAGGACGTATACGATTGCTCGGGCGTGGATCTCCGGATCTGGTACGCGTACCCCTCGCGCTCGATGCGACGCCGCCAGCTGAAGCGGAGCAGGGAAGACGAGCCGCGCTGCGCCACGGCCTCGCCCGCGGCCTGCACCGTCCCCACCTCGCCCTCCGGCAGGATGGATTCCACCGACGCCAGATAGGTGGCCACCCCCAGCGTGTCGAGACCCTGGCTGTAGCGCGCCGCGGCGTACTCCCACAGGCGGCGCGCACCGCGATCCTCCCCCCCCGCACAGCGGTCCCGTTGCGCATCCACCACGAGTTCGGGAAGCGGAATGGGTTCGCGGGTCAGGCGGATCTCGTAGGAGTCGACGTCTTCCTCGATCTGGACCACTTCGGGATGGTATCCGAGCTGTCCCGCGTACAGGGCGCGAATCTGCCCCGTCATTGCGGCGGGGAACAGGAACCAGCCGTCCTCGTCGGCCAGCCGGCCTCCGATCTTGCGGTCCGCCGCCCACGCCTCCACAGCGGCGCCGGCGACCGGATCACCCTCCTCGTTGAGGACGTAGCCGGTGATCTGGGCCTGCGCGGGGGATGCGGCGGCGAGGCCGAACATCAGAAGGAGGAATGCGCTCAAGGCGTGGGCGGTTCCGGCCGGGGTGCGGCGATGCGCGAGCGGGATGCCGCGACGCGGTTGCCGCCGGACGAGTGGGAGTCGGTCGATGGCCATCGGCAGTTCGGACAGGATCGAGACACGTGCTTGTTCTGTCTGTCTAATCAGATGGAGGGGCCCAGGTTCCGGTTGCCGTTCCCCGGCCACTCCCGGCGGCTGCATGCAGCTCGAGGCATCAGTCATCCGGTGCCCTCCGCGCTCGCCGCCGCACCTGCGCCAAGAGGAGTCCTCTCCTTGCCTGCGGCCGTGCTCGTGCCTAGCGTCGAAACCCGTACGGCCGTGACCGTTCCCGCGACCTGTTGGACTGGAGGAATTCGATGAGAACCGGCGGCTTGGTTGCGCTTCGTTCAAGAGCGGCATGGATGGCGGTTCTGACCCTGTTCCTCACCTCCTGCGGCAGAGCGGAACGGGAGAGGGAGGCGGCGGTCGAGGTGGCCGAGGAGGCCGCAAGGACCGCCGCGGTGACGGAGATCGAGCAGGCCCTGTCACAGGCGCTTGCCCTCACGGACCGGGAAGCGGACAGGGCCAACGACATTCTCTCTCCCCTCCCGGTGATGACGACGGCCCAGGAGAACGCGCTCCGCCGCTTCCTCAACGCATCGCACGTGGCCCGCGCCCGCGAGCTGGGCGTGCGGGTAGCCGACCGTGCCGCCCGGGACTCCCTGGTCGCGGCCGGGCGGCTGGTTGAGCTCGAGGACAGCACCGCCTACTGGATCGTCCGCCCCGGCACCTCCCCCACCTACATGGTTCCCGAGGTGTCCGTCCTGCTCGAGGAACTGGGCCGGCGCTTCCAGGACCGCCTCGCGGAGATGGGACTTCCGCCGTACCGCATCGAGGTCACGAGCGCCCTGCGCACATCGGAGCGGCAGGCACGGCTGCGGGGGCGGAACCCGAACGCAGCCGCCGGCGTGAGCTCACACGAGTTCGGCACCACCGTGGACCTCTCCTACTCCGCGTTCGCACCCCCGGCCGAGCGCCCATCGGAGATCCTCGCCGGCGTACCCGCCGCGTTCGCGCCGCACGTCGAGCGGTTCGTGGACCTGGCGCTGGAGTCGGTCTCGGGCCGCAAGTCCCGCGAACTGGGAGCCATCTTCAGCCGGGTGCTCCTGGAGGCGCAGTCCGAGGGGCTGGTCCTCGTGATCTACGAGCGGCAGCAGACGGTCTACCACATCACCGTGGGACGGGCGTTGGCGGATTGACCGCGTCTGCGCGGCCTGGCCATGCCGCGCGTTGAGAACGCATCAACAGCGAGTTGGGGGCCTGCTGGACAGTCCCCCACCCCTCAGAAGATCCCCTTCGGCATGTGCATGCTGACCAGCATGTGGGGCACGTCCACCGTCTCCGAGATCTTCATGTCGCCCGCGATCGAGCAGAGCACGTAGGCTTCTTCCCGCGTGAGCCCGTGTTCGGCGACCAGGTAGTCGATCATGTAGCGGGTGGCCTTGCGGGCGGCTTCGTCGATGGTGGTGGCGAAGCCGGTCACGGCGTAGTAGTCGTCGCTCTCGTACTGAGGCTCGACCATCCCGCGGGTGTTCTCCATGACCTCGACTTCGAAGACGACGCGCATGGGCGTCTCGATGGCGGAACCGGACACTTCGCCGTCTCCCTGGGCGGCGTGCGCGTCGCCGATCGAGAACAGCGCACCCTCGACCTGAACCGGGAAGTAGACCGTGGTTCCGGCGATCATGTGGCGGTTGTCCATGTTGCCGCCGTTGGTGCGCGGCGGGATGGTCACCAGCATCGAGTCGGTGTCGGGCGCGACCCCCATGACCCCGGCGAACGGCGCCAGCGGGATCGTGATGTCGTCGTTGAAGGCGACTTCCGTGGCGCCGGGCTCCATCGGAAAACCCCGGATCCAGGGCCCGGTGATCTCTTCGGCCAGGAACCCGAAGCCCGGGAAGATGCCGGCCCATCCCCAGCCCTGCACCTCGATCTCGTGCAGGGTAACGGCGAGGATGTCGCCAGGGCTCGCGCCTTCCACGTAGATGGGTCCGGTGAGGGCATGGATCAGGTCGAAGTCGACGTTGGCCAGGTCCTCGGCGGTCGTCGCCTCGGTGATCTGGCCGTCGGAAGCCTCCTTGGTGAACACCTCGACGACCGCTCCGGAGGGAACCGTGAGCTGGGGCGGGATCGTGGAACTCCAGCGATTGTGGGAGTTCTCGGATCCGAGCGTGTACTCGGGGGCCGGCGTCTCCGCGGCCATCGGCGTCTCCGCGGCCATCGGCGTCTCTGCGGACTGCTCCTCCGGAGGAGGTCCGGCCTCACAGGCGGCCAGGGCTGGGGGGATGAAGGCGGCGAGGGCTCCAGCGCGCCTGAGCGAGCGCGAAATCGGCGTGGCGAACATCGGGATGGCTCCTGGGAAGACGGTTGCGACGGGGTCCCGCGGGCTCGGGCGATCTTTCCTGCGGTTGTGATCTTATACTTGATCGACCATGGACTTCGCGCCATACGCCGCGAGGCCCCGGCTCCCCACGCCCCGACGACGCACATGACCACGAGACTCCCACAACTCCGGCCCGGCGTCGTCTACATCTGGGAGGGGCGGCTGGATGTTCCCGCAGACGTCGTGGCCGGTGCCCGGCGGCTTCTCTCCGCGCGCGAGCGCAAGCGCGCCGACCGCTTCGTCTATGATCGGCACCGCCGCCGGTACACGGTCGCCCAGGCCCACCTGCGCCGCGTTCTGGGGCAGCTGACGGGCACCAGCCCCGAACATGTCCGCTTTCACTACGAGGACAAGGGCAAGCCCTTCCTGCCGGGCGGCCCATCCTTCAACCAGTCGCACTCCGAGGAGCGGATCATGATTGCGGTGGCCGCCTCCGGGCGGCTGGGCGTGGACATCGAGGAGATCCGCACGGTGCGCCTCATGCTCGAGATCGCCGACAAGAACTTCGCTCCCGACGAGGCCGCCCGGATGCACGCCGCGCCCGCGCACGAACGCCAGGAACTCTTCTTCCGGCTATGGACCCGCAAGGAAGCCTTCCTGAAGGCGCTCGGCTTCGGCCTCACCCACCCGCTAAGGTCGTTTTCGGTGGATCCCACTCCCGGCGCGCCGCGCGGTCTCCTGCACGTCGAGGACCTGCCGGAGGATCCCGCGCGCTGGCACATCGGCGGCGTTCGCTGCTCCTTCGGGGCGAAGGCCGCGCTGGCCCTGGATCAGGCGGGAGTCGAGATCGAGCCGCTGCCTTACGACCCGGACGGGCTCTGAGGCCGGCCGGCTCGCCCGGTGCCGGCCGACCCCGCGGAATTCCGCTACCAGTGCAGGGAGAAGTTGACCATGGCGCCATGTGCCGAGCCCGAAGCGGGAGCCCACGCGCTGCGGCCGGCCTCGATGTTCGCGGAAAAACCCGGGCCGATGGTCAGACGGCCGCCCAGCTGGTAGCCATACGTGCCCTGGCTCGATACCTGTAGCGGCCTGTGCGCGGCCTCGCTTGTCGTCCGGTAGGCGCCGAGGTAGCCGGCGCCGGGATGCTCCGACATGGCGAGCCTTGCGTACGGCATGAACACGGTCTGGCCCCCTCCGGCATCGAATCCATAGCCGAGCTCCGCGTTCAGGCCCCGGCCTCCATGCATGTTGGCGGTCATCCCGGCCGCACCCTGCGCCCAGAGACGCGCGAGGCCGTTTGCCGTCGATCCCCAGGTGGGTCTCAGGCCGACGGAGAGTCCGCGTCCCTCGCCGCCCGGGTTGAAGCTGATCGATCCGCCGAGACCCCATTCCTCGTAGCCGTCCTGTTCGTGCGTGATCAGCGTGCGGCCATGCACCCGGATGGTCAGTCCCCGGTTGGGGTCAAGGAAGGTAAAGCCCCCTCCCGCCTCGATCCCGAGTCCGGAATCGGTGTCTCCGCCGTCGTACCGCATGCCGGCGCGGAACCTGGGCCGCAGCATTGCTCCGGAGCCCGCCATGAATCCCGTCGAAGCTTCGAGGAGCATCCGTACCCGGCTCGCGTCGGCGGTCAGTTCGCTTCGTCCCTCGACGGCTTCCGAGTTCATGCGCGCGAGAAAGGCGTCCGAGCGTAGCGCCAGTTCGAAATCGTCGGCGTCTTCGGAACGCACGATCTCTCCCCTTAACCCCAAACCGCCCATCCGCATCGAGACGCCGCTCTCGGGGTCACCTTCGCCTCCGCCCGCGATGTTCAGCCTCCCGGTGCCGTAGCCGAGCACACCCCAGGTGAACAGCCGGTCGCTGATGGCAAGCCGGGCATAGGGGAAGCCGCTGGTAAGACTGGTCGAAGTTTCCCCGGCATCGTCCTGGCCGGGACGCCCGAGTTCGAAGTTGCCCGACCCGCGGCTGTGGGTCACGGCAAGCCCGGTCACCACCGGGCCGACCTCGTAGTCCGCGCCGAGCGTGGCGGTCCTGACCTCGCCGTCGCCGAACCCTCCTCCTTCCTCGTTGTTGAACCGCATGATCTCCCCGCCTCCCCACAGCGAGTACCCGCCGCCGGACCCGCCGGACGAGAGCTGGAAGGAGCTGCCGCCGAACAGCCCGCCGCCGGACGTCGGCAGCAGGATCGACGGTCCGGCCGCCCCGGCGCTCGCGAGGGTGTTCGGGTCGAGGAGCGCGCCGAAATCGAGCGTCCGCCCACCCACCTCGACGTAGTCCTCCTGCCGGTAGGGGTGTGAGACGCGGTCGCCGATCATCTCCATTGTCTGGCTGGCCACCGACCGGCCGAACCGCTGGAGCCAGTCCGCCGCCGCCGCCTCCGCCTCGGCGGTGGAGAAGTTCCGGTAGAACCCGGCCCCGACGATGAACTCGATGTCCTGGAAGACGGGAAGGTCGCTGTTGATCGCGACCGCGTAGCTCACCTTGGGGCTTCCCGCGTCCTCATCCCCGTCCACCGTCGGATCGTCCCAGAAGTACTCGACGAATCCTCCGCCCCCCTGGGCTGCGGCGATGACGTCCCGTACGAACGGCCTTCCCTGCAAGTCCGTGTTATCCAGAGCCGTTCGGCCTTCCCGCCAGGGGTCGGCACCGTGGAAGATGACGTATCCTTGAGGCGTGAAGACGAAGAGATAGACGGGGCCGGACCTGAAGTGCCCGCCATCCTCTCTCATCACCGTCTTCCACTCGCTCCCGCGCTCGAACCCGACCTGTCCGACCACCTCGATCACCCAGTCGACCGCGCCGTGCACGAACTGCCTGAGGGTTTCCCGGTCCACCACGTCGGCGGCCGACACCGCAGGCAGCGGGACGTCGGGGAGCGGCTCGCCGGCATGCGCGAGATCCTGGAAATACCCGCCCACCACGACCAGATCCACTCCGGCCACCACGGAGTGGTATTGCAGTGCGTAGCTGTCCTTGCACGGGGTATCGGTTGCGTCCAGCGGATCGTCCCAGCACCACTCCACGAATCCACCTCCCGCCGCTCCCGCGGCCAGCATCTGCTCGACGACCCTGGTGCCCCGGTCGTCGACCACGCCGAGCGCGTTCTTGCCATCGATGTGGGGGTCTTCACCGTGGAGCAATACCTGTCCATCCATGGTCAGCAGGATCAGGTACATGTTGCCTGCGTTCCAGTCACTGCCTTCCACGCGGAAATCGCTTATCAGCTGCGAACCCGCGTTGATGTCGGTAACCATGCTGAATTCGGAAGTCGCCCAGGTCACGAAGCCCCGGAGCGTCTCCCGGTCGACGACCTGACCGGCGGTGACCTTCGGCACCTGCGCGTGGGCCTGGCGCGGACCGGGGAAGGTGGCGGCGAGGACCACCAGTGCGGTCATGAACAGGTGTTGCGAGGGTCGCATGACGGCCTCCCGTGCCAGGGGAAGACGGAACAGATGTTTGTGACAAAATACGCGTGAAAAGCGACAAAACAACTACAAATGACCCAATAACGTAGGCGCTACGGCGTCACACGACGTGGAGTCGCCTGGCCTGCGTGTGATCCGTCGGTCATGACCCGGTTTGCCGGAGTGGCAGGAGGGGTCGGGGCATGACGGATTGGATGGGCTGGCTCCGGCCGTCCGCCGGCACTGCTGTCCACCCTAACTGAAGAAGGGGTTCTCCCCGGCCTGATGGTCCGTGATGTCATGGATCGCGGTGACCTCGGGAACGGACTGGTGGATCATCTTCTCCACACCCTGACGCAGCGTCAGGCGCGACATCGCACATCCCTGGCACCCGCCCATCATCTCCAGATAGATCTCGGTGTCCTGGACGTCCACAAGCCGGATCTCGCCGCCATGGGCCGCGATGGAAGGATTCACCTGGCGATTCAGAAGGTCGGTCACGCGCTCGGCGATCGGACCCGTGGGTGCGCCGGAAGCGCGGCCATCGGCCTCCGGGGACGTCTTCACTTCGAAGCCGCTCTGGTTCAGCTGATCGATGAAGTCGACGGTGGCGCCCTTCAGCCGGGGCGCGCTCGCGCTGTCGACGAACACCGTAAACCCGCCTCCGTCCAGGGTGACGTCGTTGTCGCCGAGGTCGGCGCTTCCCACCAGCGTCAGTTCGAAATTGGGCGCGAAGGGACTCCCGTCCATCTTGACCCGCAGCGCCTGCTCTCCGTCGGGCTCGTCTCCCATGAAGGAGAGCACCATTTCGCGGGCTTTTTCCGTGAAGGTCAACATCGATCGGCGTCCTTTGCGTGAAGGGCCTTGCGGCTCCGTGTTCCCGTGGGTGAGGCTGACCCCGCATTCAGGCGAATCCCGCGCGGGGCCGACGTGTCCCGGCAGCTTGCGGCCATCCGAAATATGGCCCGCGCTCCGGTGGAAGCAACAGTCCCGTCGGTTGCTGGCCCGCCCCGCCTTGCCGATATTCCGGCCCACACTCGCCGTCGGCTTTCCGGTGGACCGCCCGGAGACGTTCGGACGAGCGTTTCTCGCAACACATGATATGAAAAGGTGCAAACTGTTATGCATCAACTGGATAGCATGGACAAGCTCGTCTCGCTGACCAAGCGTCGCGGGTACGTCTTCCAGTCTTCGGAGATATACGGCGGCACCGGATCGGTGTGGGACTACGGACCGCTGGGCATCGAACTCAAGCGCAACATCAAGGAAGCCTGGTGGAGCGCGATGGTGCACCAGCGCGACGACGTCGAGGGCGTCGACGCGGCCATTCTCATGCATCCGCGCGTGTGGGAGGCGTCGGGCCACGTCGACGGCTTCACCGATCCGCTGGTGGAGTGCAAGACGTGCAAGAAGCGTTTTCGCGCTGACGAAATGGAGGGCGCCCGCTGCGGCAGGAAGCCGAGCAAGGCGCCGGGCGCGTTCAAGGCCTGCGAGCTCGGCGAGCCGAGGCTCTTCAACCTCATGTTCAAGACCTTCATGGGGCCGGTGGAGGAGGCCGCGGCCACCGTCTATCTGCGCCCCGAGACGGCGCAGGGATCGTACGTCAACTTCCTCAACGTGCAGACCACCGCGCGCCAGAAAGTCCCCTTCGGCGTGGCCCAGATCGGCAAGGCCTTCAGGAACGAGATCACGCCCGGCAACTTCATCTTCCGCACGCGCGAGTTCGAGCAGGCCGAGATGCAGTTCTTCGTCACGCCCGGAACCGATGAGGAGTGGTTCGAGCACTGGCGCGACGCGCGCATGGAGTTCCACACCGGGACGCTGGGTATCCGGGCGGGGTCGCTCCGCTTCAGCGAGCACGGCCCCGACGAGCTGGCGCACTACGCGAAGCGGGCGGTGGACATCCAGTACGAGTTTCCCATCGGCTGGAAGGAGCTGGAGGGCATTCACAACCGCACCGACTTCGACCTCGGCCGGCACCAGCAGTACTCGGGCAAGAAGATGCGCTATGTGGAGCCCGGCGGCGGGGGCCGCTACATCCCCTACGTCGTCGAGACCGCCGCGGGGGTCGACCGCATGCTGCTGATGGTGCTTTCGGACGCGTATTACGAGCAGGACGTGGGGCGCCAGCAGCGCACTGTGCTCGGTATCCACCCGCGCCTGGCGCCGGTCAAGGCGGCCATCTTCCCCCTGGTGCGCAAGGACGGCATGCCCGAGTTCGCGATCCGGCTGAACGACGCCTTCAAGGCCGCGGCCGTGCCCAGCTTCTACGACGCGGCCGGATCCATCGGACGCCGCTACCGCCGCCAGGACGAGGCGGGCACCCCCTGGTGCATCACCGTGGACGGCCGAACCAGCGAGGACGGAACCGTCACCGTGCGCGACCGCGACACCCTGGAGCAGGTGCGCGTGAACGCGGACGGCGTGATAGACTACCTGCGGGAACGGCTCGCGCGCTGAGGCGGCCGGAGATTCCGGGGAAAAGGGACGGCGGGAAACCACCGAACACGGGAGAAGCGGATGGCATCCAGGTCAGAGGTGTTCAGCTCGCGCTGGGGCATGCTGCTGGCGATGCTGGGGATGGCGGTCGGGACCGGAAACATCTGGCGCTTCCCGCGCATCGCGGCCACCAACGGCGGGGGCAACTTCCTGGTGGCGTGGGTGTGCTTCCTGCTCCTCTGGTCGGTGCCGCTGCTCATACTCGAGTTCGGGATGGGGAAGGCCGTGCGCAAGGGGCCGGTGGGCGCGTTCGCCACCACCCTGGGGCCGAAATTCGGCTGGATGGGCGCCTGGGTTGCCTGGGTCGCCGCCGCGATCATGTTCTACTACAGCGTGGTGATGGGCTGGACGCTGCGATTCCTGTGGGCCTCCATCACACGTGAGATTCCCACGGAAGTGCCCGACGCCTTCTGGAACTCCTTCGCCGCCACGCCCTCCGCGATGATCACGCACGCCATCGCCCTGGGCATGGGGGTGTTCGTGGTGTCGAGGGGAGTCAAGGGCATCGAGACCGCCGCCCGCTTCCTGATCCCCAGCCTCATCATCCTGGTGGTCGTGCTGGCCATCCGGGCCCTTACGCTGCCGGGCGCCTCCGCCGGCCTCGCGTTCCTCTTCACCCCGAACTTCAGCGAGCTGGCCGACTACCGCATCTGGCTGGAGGCGCTGACCCAGAACGCGTGGGACACGGGCGCCGGATGGGGGCTGGTGCTCACGTACGCCATCTACATGCGAAAACGCGAGGACACCGCGCTCAACGCCTTCGTGATCGGCTTCGGCAACAACTCCATGTCGCTGCTGGCGGGCATCATGGTGCTGTGCACGGTCTTCTCGGTGATGCCGGACGCCGCCAGCCAGATCGTCGGGGCGGGGAACGAGGGCATCACCTTCATCTGGGTGCCGCAGCTGTTCGCGCGCATGCCGGGTGGCCAGTTCTTCATGATCCTCTTCTTCATGGCGCTGGTGTTCGCGGCGTGGACGAGCCTCGTGGCCATGATCGAACTCGCCAGCCGGGTGCTGCGGGACGCAGGGATCCCGCGCGGGCGGGCCGTGGCCATCGTCGGCATCGCATCGCTGCTGTGCGGAGTCCCGAGCGCGCTCAACATGGACTTCTTCCACAACCAGGACTGGGTGTGGGGCGTGGGACTGATGCTGTCGGGCTTCTTCTTCGCCTTCGCCGTGCTGCGCTACGGGGTGACCGAGTGGCGCCGCAAGTTCATCAACACGGGTGACTCCGACATCCACATCGGAGCCTGGTGGGACTGGGCGATCCGGCTCGTGATGGTCGAGGCCGCCGTGCTCATGGTGTGGTTCCTGTGGAGCGCGCGGGGCGAGAGCTTCGCGGAGACCTGGACGCTGTTCAGCCCGTACAACGTCGGGAGCGTGGTCATCCAGGCGGCGGTTGTGATTCTCATCCTGTGGATGCTCAACAAGAGGATCACGCGGGCGACCCTGGGGGGGAGCGGCGGTTCGTCCGGTTGACGTCGGGCAGGCCGATGGTCGTCCGGGTACGGCGAGGGAATGAAGTTTCGCGAGTTCGAGGGGGCCGCGCGGCAGGCCTTTGGCGAGATCCCGGAGGAGTACACGAGCGGGCTGGACGGGCTCTCGGTTCGCCATGAGGCGCTGCCGCATCCCGTGTTCCCGGACATCTACACGCTGGGCATGTGCTCGACGGAGTCGTATCCCTCGGACTGGCAGGGGCCCGAGACGACGCGCTCGGTGGTCGCCCTCTACTACGGCTCCTTCCGCGAGCTGTCCCGGCTCGATCCCGGCTTCGACTGGGAGGGCGAGCTGTGGGAGACCCTCACCCACGAGGTCCGGCACCACCTCGAGTCACTCGCGGATCAGGACGAACTCGGGGGCGTCGACTACGCGATGGAAGAGTCGTTCAAGCGGAGCGAGGGGCTCGATTTCGATCCCTGCTACTATCAGTCCGGCGATGAGATCGCCCCGGGGGTTTTCCGCGTCGAGACGGATTTCTTCATCGAGCAGGAGTGGACGGCCGAGCGGCTCGCGCGGGCCGGCGAGGTGGGCTTCGACTGGCGCGGCGAGGGATTTCGCATCGATGCGCCCGAGCGGCTGGGGGATGCCCACTTCATCTGGATCGACGGCGTCGACGCCGGACCGGGAGAACTCCAGCTGGTGCTGGTGCGCAAGCGACGATGGTGGGAGGCGTTCCTGAAGCGGCCGGCGCGGGACCTCTGGGAGTCCGAGGCGGTCGCCCGCAGGGCGGGAGGCGCATCCGCGCGCATCCCGGAGGCCGGCAGGCCCCGTGATCCGCGATGAGGATCCACGACCGCTACGCCCGCGTCACTCCGTACGAGATGGCCCTGCCGGGCCGCGCCTTCGCGGATGAGCGCTTCGAGCTGATCCGCGAGGAGGCGAACCGCCGGGGCGCGGACATCTGGGACCCCGGGGCGTTCAGCATGCTCGAGCAGGCCGGGCGCGCGATCGCCGACATCCGCATCGAGGACGAGAATCCGGTCCTCTTCGTCCAGTATGGAGTCATCCTCTTCCATGCCTTCCACTTCTGGAGCGCGGGCGAGCACCTGTATCTGCTGGGAAACGAGGCCGCCCACCTGGTGACGCGCGCCAATCTGGTCTCCGGGCCGTCGGACTGGGTCTTCGCGGCTCCCTCCCGGGCCGGCTACGTGCAGCTGCCGCACTACCTGTTCTGGGCGCGCCCCGAGGCCGGCGGTCCCGCCGAGTCGCTCGACGGCTTCTTCTGGGTGCTGACCCCCGCTCACCGCCTGCACCTCATGGTGGCGAGCGGGATGCGCGCGGACCGCCCCGGACTCGGGGTGATGCCCGTGCCGGAGATCTCCGCAGAGGAGGCCGGCCGGTGGGCTGCCGCGAATGTGCGCGAGCGGGGCGACGACTTCGCGAGTACCTTGCCGGGCGGCGAGGACCTGTGCTCGATCGAGACGCTCGGGGAGGTGGTAAAGCTGGCGGGCCGCCTCTTCTGGCAACTGGAGCGGGGATTGCTGAGCGCCCGTGCACCCACGAAGGGTGGTGAGGCCGGCTCCGGCGCGTCGGAGGAGGCGATCGACCCGGGCACGTCCAGGCGCGCGCCCCTTGCGAGCACCTTGCCCTGGCGGCTGATCACAACCGCGGAGGCGCCATGAGAGAGTCGGTCAAGGCGAGGAAGGAGCGGGCCGCGCGCATCTACGACCTGCTTGTCGAGTGCTACCCGGACGCCCACTGTGCCCTCCACCACCGCAACCCCTACGAGTTGGCGGTCGCCACCATCCTCTCCGCGCAGTGCACCGACGAGCGCGTGAACAAGGTCACCCCGGCCCTTTTCGAGCGCTATCCGGCGGCGCTGGACCTGGCCGGCGCGCGCCGGAGCGAGCTGGAGGAGCTCATCCACTCCACCGGCTTCTTCCGCAACAAGACGAAGAACCTGATCGGCATGGCGACAGTGGTTGCGGAAAAGCACGGAAACGAGTTGCCGCGCACCATGGACGAGCTGGTCGCGCTCCCGGGCATCGGCCGCAAGACAGCCAACGTCATCCTCGGCAACGCCTTCGGCATCGATGAGGGGGTGGTCGTGGACACGCACGTGAAGCGCCTCGCCAACCGGATGAGCTTCACCCGCTACCCGGATCCCGTGCGCATCGAGCGCGACCTCATGAAGCTCTTCCCGCGCGAGCGCTGGACACTGCTCGCCCATCTCCTGATCTTCCACGGGCGCCAGGTGTGCGCGGCCCGAAAGCCCCGCTGCGGCGAGTGCGCGCTCTCGCGCCTGTGCCCTTCTTCGAGCGTGTGAACCCCACCCAACCAAGGACGACGCCCGATGCCCAGCCGCCAGGACGCGCTGGCCCTGCTGCACGAATGGGTCGACAACGAGGGGCTCAGAAGGCACATGTACGCGGTCGAGGCCGCAGTGCGCTTCTACGCCCGCAAGTACGGAGCCGATGAGGAGACCTGGGGCCTGGCCGGCCTCCTGCACGACCTGGACTGGGAGAAGCACCCGGACGAGCACCCGCACCGCGGGGTCGCCCGCCTGCGCGAGGACGGCTACCCGGAGGAGGTCGTCCACGCGGTGCTCGCGCACGGGTATCCGGACCTCACGGACGTCCCGCCGGAGACCCACCTCGACAAGGTCCTTTGCGCCTGCGACGAGTTGAGCGGGCTGGTCTACGCCTGCTGCCTGGTGCGCCCCAACGGCATCGACGACCTCAAGCCCAAATCGGTGGCCAAGAAGCTGAAGGACAAGTCCTTTGCCGCCGGGGTGCACCGCGGGGAGGTGGCGCGCGGCGTCGAACTCATCGGGATTCCGCGGCCCGAGCACATCCAGAACGTCATCGACGGCATGAGGACGGTCGCCGATGTGCTGGAAGTGCGCGCCGAGGACCTGGCGGCGCGCCGGCGGGCGAGGGGGGCGTAGTACCTGGCCCCGCGTGCGATGCGAGATCTCGACGCTGGCATATGGCGCTGACGGGCCCCTCTGCAGGGTGTTGCATTCGCGCAGATGCAACAAATTGTTGCTTTCCCGATCATGCAACACGGTACGGAGGGCGTTGACCGGGGTGGACTGGGCCACGCGCTCGCCACCCGCACCGCGGACGGGCATCGCCCCTCGGCGCTGTCGCAACCGCCCGCCTTTCCCGTTGCGGGGAGCGTGGGCGCCGGGTTGCTTCCGGCCGGGCGCGCGGTCAGTTTAAGGGGATCCGATCTCACCCTTCCTTCCCTCGCTGGAGCCCACTCTTTGACGACGGCTACCTGGGTCACGATGATCGTGATCGGCGCGTTCGTTTGGGGCGGCTTCGCCCTGGTGTTGTCCAAGGCCGTGCGCACGGAATCGGAGAAGTCAGAAGCCGAACGTGCCTAAACGGACCGACCTCGAAAACATCCTCATCCTGGGATCCGGGCCGATCGTCATCGGCCAGGCCTGCGAATTCGATTACTCCGGGACGCAGGCGGTCCGCGCGCTGAGGGAAGAGGGCTACCGGGTCGTGCTGGTCAACTCCAATCCGGCGACCATCATGACCGACCCGGAGCTGGCCGACCGCACCTACATCGAGCCGCTCACCGCCGAGTGGGTGGAGCGGGTCATCGAGCGCGAACGCCCCGACGCACTGCTGCCCACCATGGGCGGCCAGACCGCCATCAACATCGCGATGGAGCTGGAGCAGGCGGGCGTGCTCGAGCGATACGGGGTCGAGCTGATCGGGGCCAACGCCCGCTCGATCTCCATGTGCGAGGACCGCGAGGAGTTCACCCTGGCCATGCGCCGCATCGGGTTGGAGGTGCCCGCCGGCGGGGTGGCCAACTCCATGGAGCAGGCGCGCGCGCTGGTGGCCGGAACCGGCTATCCGGCGATCATCCGTCCCGGCTTCACCCTGGGCGGTACCGGGGGCGGCATCGCCTACAACGCCGAGGAGTTCGAGGAGCTGGTGCGCCGGGGGCTGGACGCCTCGCCCATCACCCAGGTCCTCATCGACCGCAGCGTGATGGGGTGGAAGGAGTACGAACTGGAGGTAGTGCGCGATGCCTCCGACAACGTGATCGTGGTCTGCTCGATCGAGAACTTCGATCCGATGGGCATCCACACGGGCGACTCGATCACGGTGGCTCCCGCCCAGACTCTCGCCGACGTCGAATACCAGACGATGCGCGACGCCGCCATCGCCGTCATCCGCGAAATCGGGGTAGAAGCCGGGGGCTGCAACATTCAGTTCGCGGTGAATCCGGAGGATGGCGAACTGCTCGTGGTGGAGATGAATCCGCGGGTCTCGCGCTCCTCCGCGCTAGCCTCCAAGGCCACCGGTTTTCCCATCGCGCGCGTGGGCGCCAAGCTCGCGGTGGGCTTCCTGCTCTCGGAGCTTCCCAACGACATCACCCGCACCACGCCCGCCTCCTTCGAACCGGTGCTCGACTACGTGGTGACCAAGTTTCCCCGCTTCGCCTTCGAGAAGTTTCCGGAGACGGACGGCGTTCTCGGGGTGCAGATGCAGGCCGTGGGCGAAACCATGGCCATCGGGCGCACCTTTCGGGCGTCGTGGCAAAAGGGGCTGCGGGGCCTTGAAGTCGGGCGCGCCGGATGGACCGTGGGCGCGTCCCTGGCCGACGACGGGCTGGAGAGCGACGGACGCGCGCGCCTGCTGGCGGCGCTGCGCATCCCCACGGCGGAGCGTCCGTTCCAGCTGAGGCGTGCGCTGGAGGCGGTGCTGCGGGGTGGGGGAGGGGCCGGAGCCGAGCCGCCCCTGACCCTCGGCGATGTCCATCGCGCCACCGGCATCGACCCCTGGTTCCTCGACCAGCTGATGCAGGTGATCGAAACCGAGCAGGAATACGCGAGCGTCGCCAGGGTGACGCGGGCCCATCTGCGCGCGATGAAGCGGGACGGCTTCTCGGACCGGCAGCTGGCCGCCCTTCGCGGGGAGACGGAGGCGGAGGTGCGGGCGCGCCGGCACGCGCTGGGCATCCGGCCGACCTACAACGTGGTGGACACCTGCGCGGGCGAGTTCCCGGCCGCGACGCCCTACTACTACTCGTCGTACGAGGACGAGGACGAGTCCGACCCGACGGATCGCGACAAGGTCCTCATCCTCGGGAGCGGCCCGAACCGCATCGGCCAGGGGATCGAGTTCGACTACTGCTGCGTCCAGGCGGTGCTCGCGCTGCGCGAGGCCGGCTACGAGACCATCATGGTCAACTCCAACCCGGAAACCGTCTCCACCGACTTCGACGTCTCCGACAAGCTCTACTTCGAGCCGCTGACACTGGAAGACGTCCTGGAAATCGTCGAGCGCGAGCGGCCGGTCGGCGTCGTGGTGCAGCTGGGCGGCCAGACCCCGCTCTCGCTGGCGCAGGGACTCGCCGAAGCGGGCGCCCCCATCCTGGGCACGCCTGTCGACGCCATCGACCGGGCCGAGGACCGCGAGCGCTTCGAGCGCCTGTGCCGCCGGATCGGCGCGGCCGTGCCCCCCAACGGGGTGGCCGCCAGCGTCGAGGAGGCGGTGGAGGTCGGGCGTCGGGTAGGCTACCCGGTGCTGGTGCGACCGAGCTACGTCCTTGGGGGGCGGGCGATGCACATCGTCTACGACGAAGCCTCGTTGCGCAGCTACTTCGTCCGGGCGATGGAGGCGGCGCCGGAGCACCCGGTCCTGATCGACCGTTTCCTGGAGGACGCATTCGAGGCGGATGTGGACGCGCTTTCCGACGGCGTCGACGTGGTGATCGGCGGCATCATGCAGCACATCGAGGAGGCCGGCATCCACTCCGGGGATTCCGCCTGCGTTCTGCCCCCCTACCTGCTTACGGGCGCCGAGCTCGAGGAGATGCGCGAGCTCACCCGCCGCTTCGCGCTCGAACTGGGCGTGATCGGGGTCATGAACGTGCAGTACGCCATCCGCGACGGGCGGGTCTACGTGCTGGAGGTGAACCCGCGGGCCTCGCGCACCGTGCCGTTCGTGGGGAAGGCCACCGGAGTCCCGCTGGCGCGCCTGGCTGCGCGCGTCATGACGGGCGAGCGGCTCGCCGACCTGAACGTGCCCGGGGAGCCTTCCGTTCCCGGGGTGGCGGTAAAGGAGGCCGTGTTCCCCTTCAACCGCTTCGACGTCGATGTCCTGCTCGGACCCGAGATGCGCTCGACCGGAGAGGTGATGGGTTTCGACGACTCCTTCGGGATGGCCTTCGCCAAGGCGCAGACCTCCGCCGGGAATCATCTGCCTCAGGGCGGCGGCACGGTGATCATCACCGTCAACGACTCCGACAAGCCGACCGTGACCCCGCTCGCGCGCCGCTTCCACGACCTGGGATTCCGCATCATCGCGACCGCGGGCACCTGCGCGTACCTGAACCGGCTGGGCGTGCCCGCCGAGCGCATCTTCAAGGTGAACGAGGGCCGCCCCGACATCGTGGACATGATCGTGAGCGGCAGGGCCCAGCTGCTGGTGAACACTCCCCTGGGCAAGAAGTCGCAGTACGACGACTTCAGGATGCGGCGGGCCGCCATCACCAACGGCGTACCGTACCTCACCACCATGTCGGCGATGACGGCGGCGTGCGACGCGGTGATCGCGCTGCGGTCGCGGGCGCCGGAGGTGAGGAGCCTGCAGGACCGCCTGGCGCCATCCGGCAACGGGAACGGCGCAGCGCCGCCGCCCGCCGCGCGCGCCGATCTGGTCGCGGCCGGTCAGGACGCGCCCGGATGATGGCGGACGGTCCACCCACCGCCTTCTACCTCCACCCCGACGCCCCCCTGCACGACACGGGGTGGGGCCACCCCGAGCATCAGGGCCGCCTGCGCGCCCTGGCATCGACGGTGGGCCGCAACCTGCTCACCCTCCACGACCGGGTGGAACAGCGCGATGCGCGCCCGGCCACCGAGGAGGAGTTGCTTCGGGTACACACCCCCGACCACGTGGAACGCGTCCGCCGGGCGGTGGCGCGCTCGCGCGAGGAGGGGTTGGTGCGGCTGGACCCGGACACGGTGGTCTCCCCCGCCTCGTGGGGTGCGGCGACCGGGAGCGCGGGCGCGGTGATGGCGGCGGCCGAGGCGGTCGCGGCCGGCACGGCCCGGGCCGCCTTCGTGGCCAGCCGCCCTCCCGGCCATCACGCCACGGCCGACCGCGCCATGGGCTTCTGCCTGTTCAACCACGTGGCCGTCGCGGCCCGCCACCTGCAGGCCCGGGGCCTTGCCGAGCGGGTGCTGATCGTCGACTGGGACGTCCACCACGGCAACGGCACCCAGGACATCTTCTACGAGGACGGGACGGTCTTCTACCTGTCGCTGCACCAGTCTCCCCACTACCCGGGCACGGGCGCCCTCCACGAACGGGGCAGCGGTCCGGGCCTGGGCGCCACGCTCAACCTGCCCCTGCGCGCCGGCACGCCACGCTCGACCTGGATCGAGGTGTTCGACGAGGCGCTGGCGAAGGTCACGGCCGGCTTCGTGCCCGACTTTGTCCTGATCTCGTCGGGCTTTGACGCCATGGCCGGGGATCCGCTGGGCGGGATGCTCCTCGAGCCCGAGGATTTCCACCGCATGACGCGGCGGGTCATGGATCTCGCGGCCGGGCACGCCGGCGGCCGGGTCGTGGCACTGCTCGAAGGAGGATACGATCCGGCGCGCACGGGAGAGGGGGCGGTCGCGGTCATTCAGGGGTTGGCCGGCATGGAGATGCGATGATCGCGCCTGCACGGGCTAAGCCCGACCATGGCGTTCCTGTTGAATCGTCCGCGGGCGGCTCCTACTATTTGCGGCCCGCAGAATCCGGCCGGACGTCATCCCCCGCGGGGGGATTTCCGCGCCGCAGCTCACCCCGCGACGGGAGGCCCCCTTGGCCGACAGCCCCCTTCTGACCCGCGAGGGCGTCGAACAGGTGCAGGCGGCGCTCGCCGACATGAGGCTGCACGGCTGGCTGCTCTTCGAGTTCCACGGCCAGAACCCCATCGCGGCCTCCATGGTCGGCCTTGGCTGGAACACGCGCCGCTCCTTCACCCTCGTCCCCGACCGCGGCGATCCGGTGGCGCTGATCCACGCCATCGAGGGCTCGTCGTGGCGGCACTGGCCCTGGCGCAAGCGCGTCTACTCCTCGTGGCGCGAGATGGAGTCGGCGCTCGCCGATCTGGTGCGCGGCCGCCCGCGCCTCGCCGTCGAAACCTCGCCGGGCTCGGCCATCCCGTATCTGGACCGGGTTCCCGGGGGGATGATGGAGCTGCTTCGGGCCGTGGGGGTGGATCCGGTAAGCTCGGGCGATCTGGTGTCGCTCTTTCACTCGAGGTGGACGGCCGGGCAGCTGGCCACCCACCGGCGCTCCGCCGCCGTGACGGCCCGCGTCGCGCGCGAGGCCTTCGAGCGCGCCGCCGCCGCCGTCGAGGCCGGGGAGCCCACCACCGAGGGCGCCCTCTCGGACTGGATCCGCGCCCGCCTCAACGCCGGCGGCCTCACCGAGGAGGTGGACTGCATCGTGGCCATCGGCCCGCGCGCCGCCGACCCCCACTACGCTCCCGTGGGCCAGGGCGAACCGATCCGGCGCGGCGATCTCCTGCTCATCGACCTGTGGGGCAAGCCGACCGCCGAAGACATCCTCGCCGACCAGACCTGGATGGGCTACCTGGGCGCCAGGCTCCCCCGACGCACGCGCAGGATCTGGGAGGCGGTGCGCGATGCCCGCGACGCCGCGATCGAGTTCCTGCGCGAGCGCGCGGCCGCGGGTGACGAGGTGTGCGGCTACGAGGTCGACGACGTCTGCCGCCAACTCATCCGACAACGCGGCTACGGACGCCATTTCGTGCACCGCACGGGGCATTCCATCGACGTCGATCTCCACGGCAGCGGCCCCAACATCGACAACCTGGAGACGCGCGACACCCGTCTGCTGCTCCCGGGGATCGGCTTCTCCATCGAACCGGGCATCTACCTGCCGGACGACATCGGCGTGCGCAGCGAAGTGGACGTCCATCTCGGCGAGGACGGACCCGAGGTGACCACGCCTGATCCCCAGGAGGAGGTTTTCCTCCTGCTCGCACGCTGACGGGCCGAGAGGGCTCCGCGCGCCGCCGTTAGTGCCGTCCCGCGTCGAAGTCGCGCTTCCGCTCCCCGTCGACCAGACCTTCACCTACGCCCTGGAACCGGACGCCCCGCGGCCTGTGCCGGGCACCCGCGTGCTCGTGCCCTTCCACAGGGCGAAACGGGTCGGATGGGTGGTCGGTCCGGGGCGCCCGGGATCGGGGAAGCTCCGCCTGCGACGCATCTCGAAGATCCTCGAGGAGGAGCCGTCGCTGCCGCCGGGGCTGCTGGAACTCGCCCGCTGGATGGCCGCCTATTACATCGCTCCGCTGGGGCTCGTCCTGCGCGCGGCGCTACCGTCGGCGCTCAGTGGGACGGGACACGGGCCGGGGACGATGGCGCGAACCCGGAAGGTCGTGCACATCGCGCGCTGGCTGGAGTCGCTCGCCGAGCGGGACGACGCTTTCGCGCGCGCCCCGCGCCAGAAGGCTGCCTACGAGTTTCTGGAGCGCGCCGCCGGATCGATGGCGCTTGCCGCGCTTCTCGACCAGGGCATCGGCCGGGGCGTGGTGAAGGCTCTGGAAGGGAAGGGCATCGTTGAACTCCGCGACCAGGAGGTTGTGCGCGACCCGTTCGCCTCCACCGGTCGGGAGCCGCCTCCCGACCTGACGCCCAATCCCGCCCAGGCCGCCGCGCTGACGCGGCTCGTGTCCGAGCTGGACGCCCCGGCGCCGCGGCCCGTCCTGCTCCACGGCGTCACTGCGTCCGGCAAGACTCTGGTCTACATCGAACTCCTGAAGGAGGTCGTGGACGTGCGTGCCCGGTCGGCCATCGTGCTCGTACCGGAGATCTCGCTTACGCCCCAGACCGTGACCCGCTTCCGCGCGCATTTCGGCGACCGCGTCGCGGTGCTGCACTCGGGGCTCTCCGACGGGGAGCGCTACGACGCCTGGCGACAGCTGCGTGCGGGCGTCCGGCGCATCGCCATCGGCGCCCGCTCGGCCATCTTCGCGCCCCTCCCCGACCTGGGCGCCATCATCGTGGACGAGGAGCACGAAGGCAGCTACAAGCAGTCCGACGCCCCCAGGTATCATGCCCGCGACGTGGCCATCATGCGTGCCCGCCAGGATGGCGCGCTGTGTCTGCTGGGCAGCGCAACCCCGTCGCTCGAGAGCTGGTCGAACCAGATCGGCGGCAAGTTCGAGCTGCTGCGACTTCCCGAGCGTGCCACCGGGGGCTCGTTGCCCCCCGTGCGCGTCGTGGATCTGCGCGAACCCTCTTCCGCAGCCGCTGCAAACCCCCGCAACGGCGGCCGGCCGGCACGTCCCTCGATCACCGGCCGCACCGTGCTCTCACCTGAACTGACCGACGCCATCCGCCTCCGCCTGGAACGCGGCGAGCAGTCGATCCTGCTCCTCAACCGCCGCGGGTACTCGACCTTCTTCCAGTGCCGGGAATGCGGGGAGGTGCCGGTATGCGCGGCCTGCTCGGTGTCGCTCACCTTCCACCGCGCCACCGGGCGGCTGCTCTGCCATCACTGCCGCTACGAGGAGCGCGTGCCCGACAGCTGCCGCCGCTGCGGATCCCGCGCGCTCTCACGCCGGGGCCTCGGCACCGAGCAGGTGGAGCGCGTCGTGACCGAGTCCTTCCCGGGAGCTCGCGTCGCGCGCATGGACGTGGACACGACCGCGCGCAAGTGGGCGCACAGCGAGATCCTGGGACGCGTGGGCCGCGGCGAGGTCGACATTCTGCTCGGGACGCAGATGATCGCCAAGGGCCTCGATTACCCGCGTGTTACGCTGGTCGGGGTGGTGGATGCCGATGTCGGTCTGCATCTGCCCGATTTCCGCGCCAGCGAGCGCACCTTCCAGCTGTTGAGCCAGGTTGCGGGCCGGGCGGGGCGGGGCACCCTGGGCGGCGAGGTTCTGATCCAGACCCGCATACCCGCCCACTACGCCATCCGGACCGCCCGCGAGCACGACTACGAAGCCTTCGCCGAGCGCGAACTGACCGAGCGGGCGGGACCCGGCTACCCGCCGCACGCGCGCCTGGTCAACGTGATCGTGACCAGCCCCGATCCCGACACCGCCGCGACCGCGGCCGAGGAGGCTGCCGCCTGGGTGGAGCGCCGCCTGCGCGGCACACGGGTTGAACTCACGGGCCCGGCTCCTGCGCCCATCGAGCGCCTGCAGAGCCGGTGGCGCTGGCACTTCCTCCTGCGCAGCCCGTCCGCGCGCGCCCTGGGAACGCTCACTCGAGCCTTTTCGATGAGCTTCCGTCCCCCTTCCGACGCGCGGGTTCTGATCGACCGCGATCCAATGGCGCTGCTGTAGCGCACGCGCTACGCCGACACTCGCGGGCGAACGGGCCCGGCGGCTCATGCCGCAGTTGCTTCCACCTCCCGATCCCCGATAGTTTGCGGCGCTGCTCAGTCTGGCCCTGGGGATGGGCGGTCAAAGGCCGCCCACGCAGTCAGGCAGCCGGCCGGGGTCCGGGAAGCACCGGAGCCGGGTCGGCGGCAGTGAGGGAAGGTCCCGCAACCCGGATTCGCGATGAGCTGCCTCGCGCTGAACGCCTCCTACGAGCCACTGACCATCGTCCCGGCGCGGCGCGCGGTGCGCCTGGTGCTGGACTCGAAGGCGGAGATTCTCGAGGCGGAGGAGGCGCGCGCATTCCGCTCGGAGCACCGCAACATCCCGTTCCCCGCGGTCATCCGCCTCGTACGCTTCGTGCACGTGCCGCGGCGCTTTCGCCGGCAGGTCACCAACACCTTCCTGTTCGCGCGCGACGACTACTCCTGCCAGTACTGCGGCCGCCACCGCGATCAGCTGCGGACACGCGAGTTCCTGACCCGCGACCATGTCCTGCCGATCTCCCGTGGCGGGAGCAATCAGTGGACCAATGTCGTTTCGGCGTGCTCGCCCTGTAACAATCGCAAGGGCAACAACACGCCCGTGGAAGCCGGCATGCGTCTCCTCTCCATCCCCGCCGAGCCCAACCATGTCCATCTGGTGTGGGCGGTGCGCAGCGTCACTCCGGTCCAGGCCAAGTACGTGCGCATGTTCTACGGGGAGGCAATCCTCAAGGCGCTCTCCCTGTCGAGCGTGCCGTCGGCCGGCAGCGCGTGAAGCCGCCGTCGCCACCGGACGCGCCCGGTGGCACCGGACCGGACCGCCGCCCGTCCGCCGGACCGTCCTCACCCTCGCCGGCACGACCCGGGACTCCGCCTCCCGCCCGTCCCGCGCCTCCGCCCGTGGGCCGGCCGGACCCGCCTCGACCCGGAAAGCCGGCCTCTCCG
>JAJDVR010000240.1 GCA_022826025.1 Gemmatimonadota bacterium
TCGCTGGCGAAGCTGGCCGCGGAGGAGGCGGGCCGTCCGGAGATGGCCGAGCTCCTGCAGGGGCCGACGACGCTGACGCTGGGCTACGGGGATCCGGTGGCGCCGGCACGGGCGCTCATGGAGTACCTGCAGTCGGAGCGACTGAACCTGTCCATCTACGGGGGCTGGCTCGAAGGGAACATCCTGAGCCCCGCCGAGGTGGAGGAGCTCGCGAAGACGCCATCGCGGGATGAGCTCATCGCCCAGATCGCGGGCAAGCTGCGCTCGCCCGTGCAGAACCTGGCGGGCCTGCTGCAGGCCACGCTGCGGGACTTCAACGGCCTCATTGAGGCGCGTGCCAACCAGCTCGAAGAGGGCGAAGCCGCCTAACGGCTTCGCCTGCCAGATACGCCACACACACACAAACCAGAGGGGAACTGCAATGGCCACCAAGATCGAAGAAGCCCTGGAGATCATCAAGGGGATGACGCTGCTCGAGCTCCGCGACCTGAACAAGGCGATCGAAGAGGAGTTCGACATCACGGCGGCCGCGCCGATGATGGTAGCGGCGGGCGCCGCTCCGGCCGCGGGCGACGGCGCTGCCGCTGCCGCCGAGGAGAAGACGGAGTTCGACGTTGTCCTGAAGAGCTTCGGCGAGAAGAAGATCAACGTCATCAAGGCAGTGCGCGAGGTCGTGAGCGGCCTGGGCCTGAAGGAAGCCAAGGAGCTCGTGGAGAGCGCCCCGGCGAAGGTCAAGGAAGGCATCGCCAAGGACGAGGCGGACGAGATCAAGGGCAAGCTGGAAGAGGCGGGCGCGACGGTCGACGTCGAGTAGAGCGCCGGGCGGGCGCCCGGCTGAGGAGAGCGCTCGGGCCTGCGGCCCATCGCTGAGGAGAGCGGCGCGCGTGCGCGCGCCTGAGGAGAGCGCGCGACTGGCGTCGCGCTGAGTGGGGTTGGCGGCGCAGTCGTTCGCGTGAGGGCGGTGCGGAGCCGCTAGAATCCGGCGCGCGGAGGTGGCGCATGCCGGATATCGAGCGGCCCGATGGGGCGGTTATTCACTACGAGACGTTCGGGGAGGGGTTCCCCCTGCTGTGCTTCGCGCCGGGCGGCGTGAACAGCGAGATCGACTTCTGGTCGGTGAGCGCGATCAACCCGCTGACGGAGTTCGCCTCGGACTTCATGGTCATCGGGATGGACCAGCGGAACGCGGGGCAGAGCCCGGCGCCCGCAGAGCCGGCTCCCTACGACGTGATGGCGGCGGACCAGCTGGCGGTGCTCGATGACCTCGGGATCGAGCGGGCGCACACGTTCGGGGGGTGCATCGGGGTCGCGTTCATCCTGCGCATCGCGGAGGAGGCGCCGGGACGCATCGCCTCGGGGGTGGGGCAGGACCCGGTGGGGCTGAACCACACGAACTCGGTCGATACGTTCATGGACATGTTCAAGCCGACGCTGGCGCTGGCGCGGGAGGAGGGCGTGGCGGCGGTGGTCGACTCAGCGATGGAGAACCGGGTCTTCATGGCAAACAACGCGGCGGGGCCGTTCGCGCGGCGCATCCACGACGACGCGGACTTCCGCGCGGAGATCGGGGCGATGAGCGCGGAGGCGTACATCGACCTGATCGAGCGGTACGCGGACGCGATCTGGCCGGACCGGCCGCCCTACTTCAGCGTGGACGAGGCGTTCGTGCGGCAGTGCGAGACGCCCCTGCTCATCCTGCCGGGGAGCGACGTGTTCCACCCGACGAGCATCGCCGAGCAGATCTGCCGGGACGCGCCCAACGCGCGCTGCCTGGACGTGGACTGCCGGAGCGAGGCGAAGCTGGGGGACACGATCGAGACGGTGCGCAGCTTCCTGAAGGAGCACACGCCATGACGAGGCCGGGGAACCTGCCGGGGATGGGGGTCGATGCGACGCTGCAGGCGCAGTACTCGCGGCTGGTCGAGCGGGTGCTCGACTACTGCCAGCGGGGGGTCGCGGACCTGACCATCGAGGAGCTGAACGACACGCAGGGGCGTCGCACGAACTCGATCGGGTTCGACGTGTGGCACGTGCAGCGGACGATCGACAACATCATCCACTTCGCCTTCGAGCGGGAGATGCCGGTGTGGCTGACGCAGGGGTTCGACGAGGCGTGGGACCTGCCGCGCGTGGAACAGGGCACGAACCTGACGCCGGACGAGGCGTACGACCTGCGTTTCCCTTCGGCGGCGGAGTTCGACCGCTACGGGGACGCGCTGCGGGAAACGGTCGTGCCGCGCATCGCGGGGATGAGCGACGAGTACCTGGCGACGTTCCAGCTGTTCCGGCCGTGGGGCGAGATCTCGCGGATGGAGGCGATCGGGCACGGGCTCATCGGGCACGCGAACGGCCACCTGGGGCGGGTCACCTTCGCGCGGGACCTGCTGGGGAAGCAGGGATTGCCGTTCTAGTGGTTGGTGGCTGGCGCCTGGTGGCCAGTGACTGGTGGTTATGACCGGCCACTAGCATGACGCGGGGAGCGAGCGGAGCTTGGTCCTTACGCGCGCAGGTGCTTCCATCCGCCGTCGCAGTGGATCACCTGCCCGGTGATCCATCCAGCACCGGACGAGCATAGAAAGACGACGAGGGCGCTGACGTCGTCAGGCGTTCCGACTCGCCCGAGCGGAGCCTCCTCCCTTATCCGACCGACGAGATCGGCATCCATCCATCCCGTCTGGGTGGGGCCCGGATTGATGGCGTTCACGGTGATTCCCTTGTCGGCGAGGTCGCCAGCAATGGCCACGGTTGCCCACTCGATGGCGCCCTTGCTCGCGGCGTAGGCGATTTCTCCCTTCAGGGGGAGCGAGCTGATGAAGTTGACGATTCGCCCGTCTCCGGGATGCCCGCTCCAGCGGCGGGCGTATTCAGCGCACATCATGAGGGTCCCGCGCACGTTGACGGCGAGGTGGCGGTCGAGTTCGTCCTCCGAGAGCTCCAGCAGCCCGCCCCTGGTGGAATGAGCGTGGACGTTGACCAGTGCGGTGACGGGCCCGAGCGCGCGCTCGGCGTGGTCGAAGACAGACTCCGGCGCGCCGGGCGTACTCAGATCGGCGGCCACGAAGGACACGCCGCCCTCCGTGACAGCCTCGAGATCCTCCAGGAGCAGGTCCAGCCCGGCCGGGTCGTCTCCCCATGGCATGTCTCGGTCGTACGCGGGCCATCCCGTCAGCGCGAGATGCCAACCTGCCCGCGCCATCGCCAACGCGACGGCACTCGCGATGCCGGCCCTTCGCGACACACCCGTGATGAGCGCTGTCGGGGGATCGCCGGGGGGCACGGTCACTTCGATGCTGCCACTAGCGGCCGCTGGCGCGGTAGTCGCGGTAGGGGCCGTCGC
>JAJDVR010000083.1 GCA_022826025.1 Gemmatimonadota bacterium
GGCAGCCCCAAGGCGAGGGCGCGGCTGGCCGGGGTGACGTTGCTGGAGCGCGCGCTGGCGATCCTGCGGGCCGCCGGTCTGGAAACCGGGGTGATCGCCAACCGGGCGGATGATCTGCCGGCCGGCCCTCTCCCCGCGGCCGTGTCCGTCCGCGCGGACCTCACACCAGGCGCCGGCCCGCTGGGAGGGCTGCATGCGGCCCTGTCGTGGGCGCGGGAGCGGGGGGATGCGGGGGTCTTCCTGCTCGGGTGCGACCTGCCCCTGGTGCCGCCGGCCCTGGTGGCGCGCCTTGCCACGGACTTCGACGCCGCGCGCCCGACCGTGCCGGCCAGCCCCGGCCCGCTGGGCATCGAGCCGCTGTGCGCCTGTTATCCGGTCAGCCTGGCGGCGGCAGCGGAGGAATGGCTGTCGGCGAGCCGGTTCGGCATGGGGGAGTTCGTGCGCGCGCACAACCCGGTGGTGGTGGCCCGCGACCAGTTCGCGTCCGTCGCAGGCGCGGAGCACGCCTTCCTCAACGTGAACGCCCCTGCCGACCTGGAGCGCGCGGCCGACCTCCTGAGCCTGCAAGCCAAGCCGGACTGACCTCGCCGGTGCCATCGCCGGCACGCCGACCAGCAGTCAGAAGCCACCGCCGGTCGAGAAGCCGCCGCCCCCGAAACCACCCCCCGTCGAGAAACCGCCGCCTCCGAAGCCACCCGCGCCAAAGCCACCCGCGCCGGAGCTGTGGACCGGGAGGAAATGATGGTTGCGCCCCAGCATCCGGTGCACGTGCCCGGAAGTGTGGTGCCCCGCGATGAAGCCCAGGAGCAGGGCGTTGATGTCGAGACCGTCGTCAAAGCGGGACCGCCCCCCGTCCCAGTCGTCGGCCTCGAAGCGGTCGCGGATCTCCTCCAGGCCCGCGAGGCGCTCGGCGAGACGCGTGCGCTCCTTGCGGCGCGTAGCGAGCTCCGCGCGCAACCGGGTGAGGAGGCCGTCGATCTCGAGCAGCTGCGCCACCAGGGCGTCGTCGCGCGGATCGCGGGTGGCGCGCGCCATGGCGACCAGCTCCTCCAGGGTGCGGCCCTCCAGAAACGTCTCCAGGCCGTCGATCGCCGACTCGTAGTAGGATCCGCGCTCGTCGTGGAGGGCGGCCAGTTCGTCGGTGAGTTCGCGCAGCGCGGCTTCGGCCTCGCGCACGGTCTTCCGTGCCGCCTCGCGCTCCGCGTAGAGCTGCTCGCCGCGCGCGAGCACCGGGGTGAGCCCGTGCTGGTCCATGACCTCCTCTTCCAGGCGGGCCAGAGGCGGGAGCGCCGTGGCGAGGGCCGCGCGATCCTCCTCGAGCACGGCGGCCGCGTGACCGGGCAGCGCGTTCAGGAAGTCGTACCTGGCGCGGGCGTCCTCGTACTGCGCCACCTCCGCGACCCAGCCGTCCAGGCGGCGGGTGAGGACGTTGCCGGTGGCCGCGGCCGTACCGTAGCCCCGGCGCGCGAGATAGGAGAAGAGGGCGTCGTCCTCATACGCGGGCAGCCGTTCGGCCTGTTCGCGCTCGGCCGCCTCGTGGCGCTGTTCCGAGGCGGTGACCCGGGCCTCCAGCACGCGCGCCCGCTCGAAGAGGCGCTGCCACCGGGGCATGGCCTGGAGTTCCTCGAACACGACGCGCGCCAGTCGAGCCCGCTCTTCGCCGGTCTCGTTCAGCGCTTCGGTCGCCGATGCCAGCGCGGCCTCGGCCGCCGCGACCTCGTCGCGCTGCTCGGGAATCCGCCTGTCGACCTCGCGCAGACGGTCCTTTTTCTCGTCGAAGATGGCGCGCACGCTGGACTCCATCCCGGCGAGGGTGGCCGCCACGGCGTCCTCCCGCATCGCCGGAAGATGGAACTCGGCCAGCGCACGAATGACGGCGCACCTGCGTTCGCCCGCCTCGCCCAGCGCGACCTGCAGCCCGTCGATGCTTCGCTCCCGCTCATCCAGCTCACGCCGAACCCGGCGGATGCGCCGGACGATCCCGCGGTGGATGTCTCTGCCGGTCTGCACGGCTACCACTCCGTGATCTGGCCGATGTCGGCGTAACGGCGTTCGGCGGTGACGAACCCTCTGGCCTTGAAGCCGAATTCCTCGTCGTCGATGATGCCGTTGTCCGCCCTGTCGGCGGCGACGCGGTCGTACACCTCCTGCGGAACCCGCTCTCCCCACTGCCGCACGCGTCTCGTCTCGCCGTCCTCCTCGCTGCGGATCGTCACCGTCACCGGCTCGCCGTCCGTCCCCAGCGCCTGTACCAGCAGGTAGTGGTTGCGGATATCGCGCGCGTTGTCCGGATAGCGCCACACACCTCCCGTGACGACGATGCGGTACTCCGTGGAAACCGCGTCGAGCAGATCGCGATAGCCCCGCGCGGCAGCGTCGAGCCCGGGGAGATCCCGGGCGGCGATGCGGGACTCGGCCTCGCGGGCGAGGTCTCCGGCACGCTCCCGGACCAGGTCCTCGGCGGCTTCCGCGAGCACGGCGGCGTGGAGACGGACGACATCGGCCTCGAGGGTGCCCAGACGGGCGTGACGCGCGAGCGCCGCGTCCGCCCGGTCGATCCCGGCGCGAGCCAGCTCCAGGTCGCCTTCCACGGCCGTGGTCCTCTCTCGAAGCCGGTCGAGATCAGGGCGGGCAAGATCTTCCCGGGCGGCCTCCCGGGCGATGGGGCCGAGGGCCTCCTCGACGGTGGACAGCCGGACTCCGGCGGTCGCCAGACTGGCCGCGAACTCATCGGCGTCGGCGGCGGGAAAGTCGGGCGGCGTGCCTTGCGACAGCAGGGCATCGAGCTCTGCGAGTTCGGCGGCCCGCGCCGCGCCGACGTCGGCAAGTTCCACCCTGAGGCGCTGAACGTCGCGCGCGAAAGCTCGCTCGGACATCATCCCGGCGCCCGCAATGCTCCCCCAGATGAGGGCCGCGCCCGCGGCGGCCGGCAGCAGAACGCGCCTGGCGATCCGGCCGCGCCGGATGTAGAGAAGCGCCAGGCTCCTTCCGACGCCGGGCGGCGCCGGGGTGAAGGCGTAGCGCCGGAAGAGGTAGTCGTCGAGCGCCCTCTCGATCGTCTTGCGGTCCACGAGGTCGCCCAGCTCCTCGTACATGCGCTGTATGTCGCGGATCGCGGCATCGCGGTCGAAGGCCTCGTGCTCCTCGAGCGCCTGCCGCCGCCTGTGGATGACCTGCGCGGCATCCATCACGCGCAGCACTTCTTCGGGAGCCAGCGGCGTCCCGCGTTTGTGCGTCATACCGTTCACCTCAGCGCATAGCGCAGGCCGATGCTGATTACGGGCCAGACGTTGAGGAACACGCCGGCGTCGTCCTCGGCTTCCCGTCGCTCGGTCTCGAGGTCGGCACGGAACCCGGACGAGTTGAGCACCGCCGGATCCCCCGTCGCGGACATCTCGAATCGCGCGTCGAGCGGGAAGGCGGCGCCGAGATCCACCAGAAGGGCGATCCCGGGCGACAACTGCGGGGTGAAACCGATGAGCGCGTAGGGCGCGGTCGATCCGGACACGAGTGTCGTCGTCAGCGTCCTGACGTCCGGCTCCCTGTAGTAGCCCCCGCCTATGTCGATGGACGCGCCGCTGCCGTACGTGATCTCGTAGGCCGGATCCGCGGATCTCATCAACAGACCCGCCTCCGCCCTGAGGACCCCGAACGATGCCTCGGCGCCGACCGTATAAAGCGCGCCCGGCAGGGACAACTCGGCCGTGCGGTTGCTGGCGAGGTTGGATCTCTCCGTGACATCAACCTCGAAACCGAGAAAACCGATTCCGCCGCGAATCGCCACTCGCTCGTTCAATGCTACCGTAATCTCCGCTCCCATGCCGAGCGTCCCGACGCGGCCGCCGACTGAATTGTTTCCTTGCAGCGCAAGAGCCGGCCGGCCGCTCGCAAGGAGCGACACGAGCAGGATCACCAGCACGACCGATCGTGTCATCGACACCTCCAGGAAGGGAACGCCATCGGAACATCGAACATTCGACGACGAGCCGCTACGGACCAGCGAGGAATCGATCCCGGCGCATGGATCACGGGTGGATGCGGGGTCGAGTGCGGTTCCAGGTTGATCGCCTGCGGGCGACAGCCGAATATGAGGCTCGCGTCAGCGTTGTCTTTCCCCTTGACCGGACTCTTCGATGACCCACCCGACCTCTTCGGCCAGCTTCCCGCATCGGCTCTGCTGCCGGCTCCTGGCCTGCATTCTCGCCGCGGTCCCCATGATCGGCGTCACTCCCGCTCATGCCCAGGTCACAACCGAACAACTGGGCGCCCTCCGCCCCCGCAACATCGGCCCCGCCGTCATGAGCGGGCGGATCGTGGATCTGGCGGTGGCGGAGTCGGACGCGATCAAGTTCTATGTCGCCTCCGCGACCGGGGGCGTCTACAAGACCGGCGACAACGGCATCACCCTGGTGCCCGTCTTCGAGAACGAGGGCACCCACTCCGTGGGGGCGATCGCGCTCCACCAGCGCGATACCTCGGTGGTGTGGGTCGGCACCGGCGAGCGGGCGAACCGGCAGAGTTCGTCGTGGGGCGACGGCGTCTACAGGAGCACCGACGGAGGCGCGTCGTGGACCAACATGGGACTGCGCGACAGCAAGCACATCGGGCGCATCGCCCTCCACCCCGACGATCCCGATCTCGTCTACGTCGCCGCGATGGGCCACCTGTGGGGTCCCAACGACGAACGCGGCCTCTACCGGAGCGCAGACGGGGGCGCGACCTGGGAGCGTATCCTTCACGTGGATGAGGACACCGGCGTGGTGGACGTGGCGCTCGACCCGGAGGACCCGGGCATCGTGTACGCCGCCACCTACCAGCGGCGGCGCCGTCCGTGGGGGTTCCACGGCGGCGGCCCGGGGAGCGCGCTCTACCGCAGCGTGGACGGTGGCGACACCTGGGACAGACTCTCGGGGCCGGGCATCGCCCGCGGGCTCCCGGATGGGATCCTGGGACGCATCGGCATCTCCATCTACCGGAGCGACCCGCGCATCGTCTACGCGAGCGTCGAGCAGGGCTACCGCTACAACGCCTCCACCGCCTACACCGAGCGGCGCGCCGGCATCTACCGGTCCGAGGATCGCGGCGAGACGTGGGAGTTCATGAGCGACTGGAATCCCCGGCCCATGTACGCGAGCCAGATCCTGGTCGACCCGAGCGACGATCAGCGCATCTACATGGTGAACAGCTACTCCTTCTCCGACGACGGCGGACGTACCTTCACCGTGCCGCCCCAGAGCCTGCACGGCGATGACCGCCTGGTCTGGGTCAACCCCGACGACTCGCGCCACGTGATGAAGGCCGACGACGGCGGGCTCGGGATCTCCTATGATCGGGGCCTGAGCTGGCTCTACATCTCCGACCTGCCGGTGAGCCAGTACTACCGGGTCCAGGTGGACATGGCGGAACCCTACAACGTCTATGGAGGCCTCCAGGACAACGGCTCGTGGATGGGGCCCAGCGAGACGTATCGCACGGAGGGGATCGTCAACAGCGATTGGACCCGCCTCGGAGGCGGCGACGGCTTCGTGAATATACCGGATACAACCAACAACTATATCATATATACGGAATCACAATACCTGGGACTATCACGGATTGATATTCGAAGCGGACAGCGAACCAGCATCCGGCCAGGCAATCCCGAGGGCAACATCGCGGGCCGCCGCAACTGGGAGACGTGGAGGGAGGTGGGCACGTTCGAGGAACAGCGCCTCGGCAACGCCATGGAGCCCGCAAACTGGGACGGCCCCTTCATCATCTCTCCGCACGACGGATCCACCCTGTACGCGGGGACGCGGACCATGTGGAAGACCACCGACCAGGGCGACTCGTGGCAGGCGCTCGGCGACCTCACCACCGGCGTGGACCGACGCACGCTTCCGGTCATGGGGCAGATGCCGAACGACCTCACGCCTTCCCTGGACGACGGCGTTCCCTACTATCCCACCATCTCGGCCGTTGCCGAGAGTCCGCTCAGGCAGGGCCTTATCTACGCCGGCACCGCCGACGGGCGCCTCCACGTCTCGCGCGACGGCGGCGAGCGCTGGACCGATGTGGCCGCCCGTGACGTGTCCGACTCGGACGAGCCTGCCGTTCTCCCCGACTTTCCCGGCCTTCCCCCCGGCGCGTGGGTGAACGGCATCGAGCCCTCCCGACACGACGAAGCCAGGGTCTACGCGGTCTGGAACAACTACCGCAATGACGACTACGCCAACTACCTGTACCGCTCCGACGACTACGGCGAGACCTGGACCTCGATCACAGGCGATCTGCCGGCCGAGCGCGTGCTGCGGACGGTGCGTGAAGACCCGCGCAATCCCTCGGTGCTCTTCGTTGGCGCCGAGATCGGGCTCTTCCATACGATGGACGGCGGGGTCCACTGGACCGAACTGCGGGGTGGCATGCCGACGCTCCCGTTCAACGACCTCGTGATCCATCCGCGCGACAACGACCTGGTGCTCGGGACCCATGGGCGCGGAATCTGGATCCTCGACCAGATCAACGCGCTGCAGGAGCTGACGCCGGAGGTCATGGCCGGCCCGGCCCACCTGTTCACGATCGAGCCCGCCACGCAGATCCGGCGGGCAGGCGGAGCCGCCCACGCCGGCGACGTGCATTACCAGGGCGAGAATCCACCCAACGGCGCCATCCTCGACTACTGGCTTGGCGAGGCGGCGGCGGAGGGGACGGTGAGCATCGCGATCGAAGAGGAAGGCGGCGCCCGGGTCGCGACCGTGGAAGGGACCACGGGGCAGGGGATGAACCGCGTGGTGTGGGACATGCGCCACGAGGTGGAGGCCGGTCGAGGCCCGCTGGCCGTTCCCGGCACGTACACCGCGCGCCTGCAGGCTGCGGGGGTGGAGTCCGCGCAACGTTTTTTGTTGCGTGAAGACCCGCGAATCGATGCGCCTGCCGACGTAAGAGCAGCCTGGACATCCACTTTGCTGGAACTGGCCGAGGCGAGAGCCCGGGTCGCCTCCGAGGGGTCGCGCATCGAGGAGGCGCTGGAAGGGATCGCTGCGGACGACATCGGCCCCCGCGCCGCCAGGCTGCGCGACCTGCGCCGCGAATTCGGAGAGCTGGCCAGCCGCCTCGCTCGCCTTGCGGGCGCCGTGGAGGGCGTGGTCGCCCCGCTGACGCAGGACCAGCAGGCGCAGCGCGTGTTCTACCTGGAGATGCTGGAGACGCTGACGGCGGAGGCGCGGGAGGCCGGATAGCGCCGGATTACGCCAGATAGCGCTCCATCAACACCTTCCGGTGATGACGCGAGTGCCCGGCGATGATCCACGCCAGGCTTCGGACGGTGAACTCGTTGCCACTGGCCACGCCGCGCCGGTTCCATGCGTCCTCCGGAAAGCTGCGCAGCAGCAGGAGGGTCGCCGTCCGCACGGCCGACAGCTCCTCGGAGAGGTCGGCAAGGGTGCGCTGGTCAGCCCCGGATTCGGCCGCGTAGGCGTTCTCGTCGAACGACGGATAGTGGGACGCGTCCCCGCGGGCGAACGCCATCGCGCGCACGCTGAACATTCGTTCGGCATCGATGACGTGTCCCACCACTTCGCGGATCGACCACTTCCCCGGCGCGTAACGATACCCTTCCCTGGCGGGCGGAACGGCCGCGAGCAGGTCACGCCATTCCGCTGCTTCGCGCTCGAGCCGCTCGAGAAGCGGCTCCTCGACGGCTGCGACGTAACTCGCGTAGAAGTCGGCGTACTCGTCCAAGTGAGGTTTTCGGGTCGGATTCGCCATTCCCTGTCCGTTCTCCGTCGTGACTGTCGATGGGGGCAGCCCGGGTGCTCCCCCGTTGTCGAGCTTCAGTCGATCGGGAACGCCAGACCCGCCTGAATCGTGAGCGCCCGGTGCTTCACCGATCCGCCAACGTCATCGGAGACGTTGGAGAGCCCCAGAGTATAGAGCAAGCCCAGACGGGCGTCGATCGAATCGGTCAACCCGATGTCGATTCCGGCGCCCCCGGCGAGGCCGACATCGATCTTCCGGAAATCGAGCCTGGCTTCATCGCAATCGGTGCTGACGTTGAAAGCGGGCTCGTCCAGACCGCTGAGGCGGGCGACTCCTTCGCAGGATGACTGCAGGCCCAGTGCCGGTCCCGCGAGCAGGTATCCGGATACGCGGTCGCCCGACAGCGGGAACCCGACTCTGGCCAGGGCCGAAAGTTCGACATAGTCCATCTCGAAGTCCGCATCGAAGCTCGCGCCCGGCGGCATCTCCTCAAACCCGCCGAACATGTCATCCATCATCCCCAAAACCCCAAGCACGTCCAGGCGTCCTCCCTTCTGAGCGTAGCGTCCTCCAAGCTGGAGCCCGAACCGGTCCGAGACGGGAAGGGTGGCCGCGAGGCCGATCGACATCCTCGTAAGAGATTCGAACAGGGGAGAACGTGTCCCGTCGCTATCGGCGTCCAGGGAGGTGATGTTCACGCCGCCCGTCAGGGACAGCGTGGTCTGCGCCAGGACAGGCGCGGCCGGCATGAGGAAGACGGCGGTCAGGAGTGTGGGCAGCAGGAGTGTGGGAAACCGTTTCATGAGAACCCCGCTGGTGGATGGTGGAGAAGGACTTCCGAGCCGCACCGACAGCAGGCTGGCCGGACATGCAACGGTTGAGCAATATTCGGACCAGGAGACGGTTCTCGCGACCTGCCCCCCGGAAGGACATTCATTAACCTCGGCTCGTCCGGCACACTCCCGCTCGCCCTTCCCGTCCTGGCGCTCCTCGCAGGGATCACCGCGGCCTGCGGCCCGGAAACCACCCCCTCCAGCGACCTCACCATCACGACCGACACGGTTGGCGGCATCGTGCGCGTGACCAACACGGGGACCGCGCCCGCCTGGCAGCTCACCCCGGTCGTGTCCATCGGGCCCGGGTCCCTGTCGGAAACGGGCGCCCCGGAGGAGTTCGGCCGCGTCAACAGCGCCACCCTCGGGCCCGATGAAGCCGTGTTCGTGGCCGACGGCTTCAACGACGAAGTCCGGGTTTTCGGCCTGGACGGGGTCTATCGGCGCACCTTCGGCCGGAACGGCGATGGTCCGGGCGAGTTTCGAAGTCTGTATTCGGTCGCATGGATGGGCGACCGTCTCCTGACCCTGGATCCAAGTCTGGGTCGCATCGGAGTTTTCTCGGCCGACGGCGAGTGGCTGGGACAGCAGCGGGTCGAGGGGAGGTTAAGCGGCTCCCCGGCCGGCATCCGCCTCATGCCCGTCGGCCCGGACGAGTTCTATCGACTCGGGTTTCTCAGGGATGCGACCGGAATCGAGTCCCTGCTCGTGGGCCACGACAGCGGTGGAGAGACGGGCGACACGCTGTCGTGGCTCCGGCCGCCGCCGGGGCCGGCTGGCTTCATCCTTTGCCGATACGGCGAGATGATCACCTCATTCCCCATCCCGTTCGGTCCGGGGCTGGCTCAGCACCCCGGTCCCGGCGCGGTGATGTACTCGGCAATGACCGATGCGTACCGAATCGCCATAACCCGGGCTGGAAGCGATACCTTGCGCGTGATCGAACGTCCCCTTCCGCCCGAGCCCATTTCGGATGAGGAATGGGCAGCCGGGAATCGGGACTTCGAGGAACTCGTTGCCGAGCGGCCAGATGCCGAGTGCGATCCCCGGCGACCCCGCCGGCCGGAGGCGAAGTCCTTCATCCAGGGCATCTTCATCGCCCCCGACGGCAGGCTCTGGGTGGAGGTACTCCGCACCGCCGGGAACAGGTGGGAGATTTTCGATCCGGAGGGGCGACTGCTCGGAACCGTTCCCGCGCCCCCGCGCAAGGAAGACGCCGCCCCCGCCTTCAGTGCCGATCATCTCATCACGATCCGGCAGGACAGCCTCGACCTGGACCACGTCGACGTCTGGAGGATCGAGCGGACCGGGAACCCGGCTGGAGCCTGACCGGCCCCCCCCTACTCCTCCTCGGGCCTCCGCCGCAACCGCTTCACCCGGCCGCGCCTGCGCTTCGCCTCCAGCCGCTTGCGCTTCTGGGCCTCGGACACGCGCGTGGGGATCCGCTTCGGCTTCCGCGCGAGATGCTCCTCGAGGCGCCCGCGAAGCCGGGCCAGAGCGACCTGCCGATTGCGGTGCTGGCTGCGGCGCTCCCGGGCCATCACCACGATGCCGGTGGGAAGGTGCGTGAGGCGGACGGCGCTGTCGGTCACGTTCTGATGCTGTCCGCCCTTGCCTCCGGCGCGCAGGGTGTCGACCCTACATTCACGCAGGAGCACCTCGTCGGACCCGGGGAGGGCGTAGCGCCCGGATGCTCCGGTCTCGCTCACTGGAAGATCGCGAATGCTGGAACGACAGGAGGACAAGCGGGGCGCCCGTGTCCTGGGGGTCCTCGCATCGGTCGTGGTCGTCGTCGCCGGCCTGAAGCTGGCGGGCAGCATTCTCTCGCTCTTCTTCCTCGCACTGGTCCTCGCGATCCTTACCCTTCCGGTGATGACGTGGCTGCGCCGGTACGGCGTCCCGTCCCCGCTGGCCATCCTGATCTCCGTGCTCCTGGTGGCTGCCGTCGTGGGAGGCCTGCTGCTGCTGGCGAGTCAGGCGTTCGCCGAGTTCCAGGCCCGCTATCCCGCATACGAGATTCGTCTGCTCCTGCTCTGGGAAGTATGGGAGGCGAGGCTGGCCGAAGTCGAGCTTCCCCTCATGGGCAACGTCTTCGCGGCACTGACCGACCTGTTCTCGTTCGAAGCAGCGCTCGATGTCGCCACCGGGACCATCCAGCGGGTCCTGGCCCTGGTTACCGACACGTTCCTGGTCCTGTTGATCATGGTCTTCATTCTGGCCGAGGCGGCAGTCTTCCCGCGCAAGCTGCGCATGGCGCTGGGTGATGTAGGGGACGACTCGATCAGGCTTACCAAGATCGTTCGCGAAGTCCAGACCTACCTGACCATCAAGACCCTGGTCTCCCTGGCCACAGGGATCACCATCGGTCTCTTCGCGGCGGCCATCGGCCTCGACTTTCCGGTGTTGCTCGGGCTCATCGGCTTCGTCCTCAACTACATTCCCACCATCGGCTCGGTGATCGCCTCGGTGCCCGCGGTACTGCTGGCGCTCATCCAGTTCGGCCTGGGGTCGGCGTTGGGCGTGGGTGTCGTGTACCTGGGCATCAATACCGTCTTTGGAAACATCATCGAACCCAACCTGATGGGACGCCGGCTCGGCCTTTCAACCCTCGTTGTCGTCCTCTCCCTGATCTTCTGGGGATGGGTCTGGGGCCCGCTGGGGATGTTCCTGTCGATTCCGCTGACCATGATTCTCAAGATCCTGCTCGAGAACACCCCCGATCTCCGCTGGATGGCGGTCCTGCTCGGAAAGGGTGTCGGCGATTCCCTCGCGCGTGAGGAATAAGTGAAAACGACCGAGCAATCCGATTCCGTCTTCGAACGCATGCCCGACCAGGCGCGACTGTGGATTTTCGCGAGCGAGCGTCCCCTGACGGCCCGCGAACGCGCCGCGCTGCTCGCGCGCGTGGACGGCTTTCTGTCCCGCTGGAAGGCTCATGGAGCCCCGCTGGCCGCGGGCCGGGCGTGGCTCTACGACCGGTTCCTGGCGGTTGCGGTGGACGAGAGCGTGACGCCTCCTTCGGGCTGCTCGATCGATGCCCTCGTGCACATGCTGAAGGAACTGGAAGCCGAGATCGGGTCCCGGCTGGTGGACAACACCCCCGTGTACTACCGCTCGCCGCAGGGAGTCGAGCGAGTGAGCCGGGGAGGGTTCAGGAAGCTGGCCGACGCCGGAGAGGTGACGCTGGACACGCCCGTGTTCAACAACACCATCACGCGGCTGGAGGAGTTCAGGGGAGGGAAATGGGAAGGCCCGGCCCGCCACAGCTGGCAGGGCCGGGCCTTCTTCCGGCTCTAAGCCTCGGCTGCGTTCACGACTCCAGCCGGACCACGTTCTCCGCTGCAGGGCCCTTGGGGCCGTCAACAATGTCGAACTCGACGCGCTCGCCCTCGGTCAGGGAGCGGAAGCCGTCTCCCGAGATGGCCGAATAGTGGACGAAGCAGTCCTGGTTCCCCCCTTCGGGATCCAGGAACCCGTATCCCTTGGCGTCGTTGAACCATTTCACGGTTCCAGTCGTTCTCATGCTACTTCTTCCTCCTGATAGACGCGGGACCGGCAGAGGGCGAGAGATTGCCGCAAGCGGCGCGATCCCGACGGTGGTGAGACGAATAAAAAGGGCCTGTGCGGCGAATGGCTACGGCGGATGATGCGTACGGCAGATGAATCTGAAGCTGCGGATCTGGGTGCCGGGGCATGAGCCCCGGTGAAGCAAACGCGCGAACGCTACAAGGAGAGCCGCAACTCGTCAAGGGACGTGACCGGTTCCGGACGAGGCATCGGACCGGATCGGTGGTTGCAGGCGTCGTCAGCGTCATGGGCCGAGATGGTGCACCAGGAAGCGGACGGCTTCGCCGTCGGCGTAGATCGACGCACGCCATGGCATCTCGCCCTGGACGAAGCCGACGTGGCCGCCGCCGGGAGCGAACGCCGCCACCAGATGCGGGTTGGACGCCACCTGCTCGCAGGGGATCGCGTCGGGGCTCGAAATGGGATCGTCGCGGCTCTGGATGAGCAGCACCGGCACCCGGACGCGCGGGAGGAACGGGCGCGCGTCCGCCCTGGCGTAGTAGTCGTCGGCGTCGGCGAAGCCGTGCAGCGGCGCCGTGAGCGCGTCGTCGAATTCGCGCAGGGTACGGGCGTGGAGCGCCGGCCCGGTGTCGATGATCCTGTCCAGCACGGCCTGCTTGGCGCGAATCTTCCGCCGCAGCGAACGCAGGAAGTAGCTGGTGTAGAGGCCGCCCATGAAGCCGCGGCTGATCCGGTCGCAGGAGGCCGCCAGATCGAAGGGGACGCAGATGGTCGCGGCGGCGGCGATCGGGCTTTCCGCTCCCGTCTCGCCCAGGTACTTGAGGATGACGCTTCCCCCCAGGCTGAAGCCGATCGCGCCGATGGCACGGCCGGGATGGCGCCGCCGGAGGTGCTCGACGACGAAGGACAGGTCGCCCGTTTCCCCGGCGTGGTAGAAGCGGGCGGTCCGGTTCACTTCTCCCCCGCAGCCGCGGAAGTTCAGCCCGACGCCCCGCACGCCGCAGTCGTACAGGCGGCTCAGCACGCCTGTGGCGTAGCGACGGCGGATGTAGCCCTCCAGGCCGTGAAGCACGAGCGCGATGGGGGCGTCCGGGGCCGGATCGGGGGTGAAGTCCAGGTCCAGGAAGTCGCCGTCCGGAGTGTCCAGCCGGCGACGCTCGAGCGGATGCCATCCCGGGGGACGGAAGAGAGTCCCCGCGAGCGTCTGGGCGTGCGGGTTCCTCAGCCACCACGGGGGCCGGAACGCCTGCGGGCGGAAGGGGGCCGCGGGTGCGCGCGTCAACTCCGCGGTGCCGGATCCAGCATCGCCTCGATGCGCACCAGCACGTCCTCGTAGTGCAGCCGGGTCGCCCGGTCGCGGGTGCGTCCGGCGCCCGCGCGCACCTCCCCGGCCAGCGTCGCAAGCTGGCCGCGCACCGCGGGCACGATGTCGGTGGCGAGGGCGTCCTCGTCCTCCATCAGCTCCGCGAAGCGCTCCAGGTGGGCCCGCTGCAGGTTGCGCCTGTAGGTATCCGTGGCCTCGCCGCCCGCCGTCTCGCGCCACAGCGCGCCGCGCAGGTCGTCGAGCATCTCGTTCAGCCCGTAGGCCGCAACGCCGTCGAACGCCTCCTGCTCGATCAGGCGCTTCATGCGGTTCACGTCCAGCAGGCGGTTGAGGGCGGAGGCCTGCCAGCCCCCCAGCAGGTCGGGCGCCCCGGACCCCTGCACGCGGTCGAGGATGTCGGGATCGATCAGCCACGACGGCGTCCGGAAGACCTGCTCGTCCAGATAGGCCATGGCCCGTTCCTGGGTCTCACGCTCCACGCGCTGGTACGGATAGCCGTCCTGGTCCTGGCTCTTCCGGTTCCAGCGCACCCCGCCGACGTTCGTCAGGACGTGTCCCGAGTAGCGGTTCCACTGCGCGCCGATCTGCTGGTGCAGTTCGCGCAGCTGGGCGTATCCCTCGCCTTCCTCGTAGGTCCAGTCGCGCAGCGAGCCGGCGATGCGCCTGAGGTTGGCGATGCCCAGCTCCGAAGCGCGCATGGCGTCGTCGCCGATGGCCTCGGTGAGCGACTCGGGGTCGGCCTGGCTGGGATCGCCGAAGCGGTACACGGGGTCATCGCCAGTGTCCAGAATCCACTGGTGAAGCGTCGGCCTCTCGTCCTCCGGCGAACCTGCTTCCGGAATGGGCCGGTAGCCCCAGCGGACCGAGTAGATGTCGTACGGGCCCACGCGGGGCAGCACGCAGGCGTCGTCTCCGGGCTGCGCCACGTAGTTGAAGCGGGCGTAGTCCATGATCGAGGGCGCCGTCCCCATCGAACAGGTGAAGTTGGTGCGCAGCGAGTCGACGGGATACGCGGCCGACGACTTCATGTTGTGGGGAAGCCCGATGGTGTGCCCCACCTCGTGCGCGGAGACGAAGCGGATCAGCTCGCCCATCACCTCGTCGTCGAACTTCACCCCGCGCGCGTTCTCCTCGCGGGCCGCGGTCTGCACCAGGTACCAGTTGCGCAGCAGGTTCATCACGTTGTGATACCACTGGATGTCGCTCTCGAGGATCTCCCCGGTCCGCGGATCGTGGACGTGAGGTCCCGATGCATTCTGGACCGATGAGGCCAGGTAGCGGATCACCGAATAGCGCGCATCCTCGGGGCTCCAGTCGGGATCCTCCTCCGGTGAAGGGGGCTCCCGTCCCTCGATGGCGTTGCTGAATCCCGCCGCCTCGAACGCCACCTGCCAGTCGTTCACCCCCTGGATGATGTACGGGCGCCACTTGTCCGGCGTCGCCGGATCCACGTAGTAGACGATGGGCTTCACCGGGTCGACCAGCTCTCCGCGCGCCCACGCCTCCGGGTCGGAGGGCTCGAGGCGCCAGCGGGTGATGAAGCGCTCCTGCTCGGCGCGCTGCTCGTCCAGCCCGTAGTTGGTGCGGGTCACGGAGAAGAAGCCGACCCGCTCGTCCCACACGCGCGGCTGCATGGGCTCGTCGGGGAGGAGCAGCATGGAGTGGTTCATCTCGAGCGAGAGGGTGTTCGACTCGGCGTCGGACGGAGCCTCGGTGGCCTGGTAGGTGACCACCCGGCGCACCTCCACGTTGCGTGGGAAGCTGCGCACCGACTCGATGAAGGTGCGGTCCCCGTCGAGGCTGCGAACCTCGTACTGCTCCCGCCGGGCGGGACGGATTCCGAAGAGCGGAACGTCCGTCTCGAACAAGTCGTTCACCTCGATGACGACCGCCGACGAGTCCTCGGACACGGTCTCGATGTCGAAGACGTGGATGACCGGCTCGAAGTTGGAGTTCAGCACCGACTGAAAGATGGTGCTCTCCGGGTCGGCATAGTTCTCGTGGCTCACCTGGCGCAGCAGCACCTGGTCGCCCCGCCGCTGCCAGCGCACCACCGCGGTCCCCTCCTTGGCGCCGCCCCAGCCCACGTTCTCCGCGGTGCGGGAGATTCGCGACACCACCAGCATCTCGCGCCCGAACTGTTCGACGGGGATCTCGTAGAAGAAGTCCGTATCGACCTGGTGGACGGCGAACAGGCCGTCGTCGCTGACGGCGTCGTCGGTGATCACCTCGGAGTACGACGACATGGCGTCGTCGTCCCGATCCGGTCCCGCGGGCGAGGGGGTGGGGCCGGGATCCACCCGCCCGGCACCGCAGGCGGCCAGGGCCGGCAGCCCGAAGAGAAGAGGCACCAGGCGAAGATGGGGCACCAGACGAAGCGAGAGGTCAAGGCATGGCATGGGAGTCTCCGGCAGCAAATTGGGCGTGGCAGGGGTCTGTGAACGTGGCGGGAGGTGTCGAACGCGACGACACCGCCCGGAACGTAGAAAACCGGGACGACCGGTGCCACGAGGCCGTTGAATCCGCTGAGCAATTTGTTTACAGTGTTCACATGGCAATTCAGCGATCCGACATCAGGAGCCACGCCACCGAGCTCTACCTTTGCGGAGGGCTCAGGGCGCTTTCCATGCGAAACCTGGCGGCCAGGCTGGGCGTGACCGCGCCCGCCCTGTATCGCCATTACGGCAGCAAGGACGAGGTGCTGCGCGACATGGTGCGCGAGGCCTACCGGCAGTCGGCCACCTATATCCACCGGGCCCTCTCGGCCGCCACGCCCCTGGACCGGTTCCGTCGCGCCGGAGAGGAAAACCTCGATTTCGCCCTGACGCATCCGCGCTGGTACGAGATGATGTACCTGTCGCCGGAGCGGTTCGGGTGGTCGGACTATCCTCCCGAAGTGGCCGCACATGCCCATGCCACGCATCAGTTCTGGATGGATCGGGTGCGCGAGTGCGTGGATGCCGGGTACCTGAGGGCCGAGAACGACATCCGCGACGTGGGAATGACCATGTGGGCCCATTCCCACGGCCTGATCACGATCTACATGCGAGGACTCCTGGACCTGAGCGAGGCCCGTTTCCGGGAAGTCTATCGCGCCTCGGCCGGGCGGATGCTGCTGGGTCTCGGTACCCGAAAGCTGCTGCGGGAGGTGGGGGCGGGTGAGCGTGACGGAGAGGACGGGTCGGGGGAAGTGGACCATGTGCAAGACACCGAATACAGCGAGGCATACGGATGATTAGCGATGCAGGGCGAGGGTGGATGGGAATCCTCCGCGAATCGCGGGGGATGGGAAGGGTAGTGAACGCTGTTCTCCAGACGATACTGGCGCTGGCCACCATGTCGCCGGCGCTCCTGATGGCTCAGCAACCTGGTGCCAGGGCGGCTGCGCCGCCGCCGGGAGAGGTGCTTACACTCCCGGACGCGGTCTCCATGGCGCTGCGCCGCAACCGCGACGTTCGCGATGCGCGCTTCGGCCTGGACCTGGCGCAGGAGCAGGTGTCGGAGGCGTGGGGGGGCGTCCTGCCGACCATCAGCATGAACGCGGACTACACGCGCAACGTCTCTCCCGCCGTGTCATTCCTTCCGGCCTTTATCTTCAATCCCGATGCGGGTCCCGACGAGCTCATGCAGGTGCAGTTCGGCGCGGACAACAGCTGGAACACGAGCGTAAGCCTGGAACAACCCCTCTTTGATGCGCGCGTATTCGTGGGCCTGGGGGCGGCCCAGCGCCTGGCTTCGATCCAGGAGGAGTTCGTGCGCGGGCGCAGCCAGAACCTGGTCACGCGGGTGCGGCTGGCCTACTACGATCTGCTGCTCGCGCAGGAACAGGAGCGGCTCACGCGCAATTCCGTCACCCGGGTGCGCCAGTCCCTGAAGGAGACCAGCGCGATGAACCGGGCCGGGCTGGCGTCGGACTACGACCAGCTCCGCATCGAAGTGGAACTGGCCAATCTGGAGCCGAACCTGCGCCGCGCCGAAAACGCCGCTACGCAGTTCCGCCGGGTGCTCGCGGTGGAACTCGCGCTGGAAGACCAGGAGAACCTGCAGGTGGCCGGGTCGCTGGCCTCGATGGACCTGGATGATCCCGCGGGCAACACGCCGGCCAACCGTGCGATCCTGGCGTTCGCCAGTTCGGCGCCGCTCGAGGGCGCCGCCGAGCAGCGGGTCCAGCAGGCATGGGAGCGGCGGTCCGATCTGCGGCAGTTGGAGATGACCGAGCGCCTGCGCCACTCCGAGATGCGCCTGGAGCAGATGCAGTACCTGCCCACGGTCTCTTTCTTCGGCAACTACGTGCTCCAGGCCCAGCAGAACGGGGCCCCGGACTTCTTCGGCGATCCGATGTCGCGGGCATCGGCGCAGGCGGTCGGCATCTCGGTGAGCGTCCCGATCTTCGAGGGCTTTCGCAAGGACGCCCGCGTGGACCAGCGCCGCGCGGCGTGGCGCCAGGCCGAGACACAGTTCCGGTTCGCGCGCGACCAGGCGGCGAGCCAGGTGAAGTCACTGATCGAACTGGCCGATGAGGCGCGGGCGCGGGCGCGGGGGCAGAGGCTGGCGGTCGAACAGGCGCAGCGCGGCTTCGAGATCGCCTCCGCGCAGTACCGGGAAGGCCTGAGCGGCCAACTCGAGCTTACGGACGCCGAGGTGGCGCTCAGACAGAGCGAGTTCAACTACGCGCAGGCCGTGTACGACTATCTGGTGGCCTGGGCGCAGCTCGACGAAGCGGTCGGCGCGGTGCCGATGGTGGATTCGGAATTCAGGCAGGCTGACGGGCAGTAGACAACACGAAGTCTTCAAGGAAACGACGATGAATCGAGCAGTACGGCGGATGACAGGGGGAGTGGCGCTGGGACTGGCGGGGGTCGTGGCCGCCTGCAGCAGCAGCGCGGAGGCGGGCGACACCATCCCGCCCATCATCGAGGGCGCCACGCGCGTGATCAACGTGGAGGTGGAGCCGATCGCGCCCACCGGCTTCACCGAGCTGATCCGGCTGACCGGCACCGTGCGCGCGAACCGCGACGTAGTCGTGTCGGCCACCGAAGCGGGGCTCGTGGCGTCGATCCTGGTGGACCAGGGGAGCCCGGTAAGGGCGGGACAGGCGGTGGCCCGGCTGGACGATACGCAGTTGCGCGCGCAGGTGGACGAGGCGCGCGCCCGGGCGGACCTGGCGCAGGAAACCTGGGAGCGGTACAGGCGGCTCTTCGAGGAGGACCAGGTCGGGTCCGAGTTGCAGTACCTGGAGGCCCGCTACGCGGCCGAGCAGTCGGCGGCGAGCCTGACCGCGCTTTCCGCCCGGCTGGACGCCACCGTCATCCGGGCACCGTTCGAGGGCGTGCTCGACTCCCGGGACATCGAACTCGGCAGCATGATCATGCCCGGGACGCCGGTGGCGCGCGTGGTGGACCTGGACCCGGTGCGCATCCGCGGCGGCGTCCCCGAGCGGTTCGCGCTCGACGTGCGGCCGGGCTCCGAGGCCACCGTGACCTTCCAGGTACTCGAAGGCGAGATCTTCGAGGGCGACATCACCTATGTCGGGGCGGCGGTCGATCCTGAGGACCGCACGTTTCCGGTCGAGCTGACCCTGGCCAACCCGGGCGGGCTCATCAAGCCGGAGATGGTGGCCAACATCGAGATCGTGCGCGAGACCCGCGTGGACGTGGTGGTGGTCCCCCGCGAGGTGCTCCTGAGGGTGGAGGACGGGTACGTCGCGTACGTAGTGGAAGGTGCCGGCGACGATGGAGTGGCGCGGCTGCGCGAAGTCCAGCTGGGACCTGCCCAGCGCAACCTCGTCGTCATCGAGGAGGGCCTTCAGGCCGGAGATCGGCTTGTCGTCATCGGCCAGCAGCTGATCGCCGACGGCGACCGGGTGCGGGTGGTGAACTGAGAAGCGGAGTGCACGCGCGGGGCGCCGCGAGGCGGTTGCGCGCCGAATCCGGGACTGCACAACCCGGCTGATTGAACCCGAGAGAGACGGATATGTCAGAGTTCAGGGACGAACGGACGGACGGAGAGGCGAACGCGAAGGCGCAGGACGTCGGGGCGGGGCGGCCCCGAGGCGACGCGGGCTACCTGGCGCGCTTCAAGGAATTCGTGCTGACGAGCTTCGCCATCGACCACCGCACCAGTTCCGTGGTATTGCTGCTCCTCATCACGATCACCGGCCTTGCTTCCTACCAGGTGATTCCGAAGGAATCGTTTCCGGAGATCGAGATCCCGTTGATTGCCGTGAACACCATCTACCCGGGGGTGTCGCCTGCCGACATCGAAACGCTGGTCACACGCCCGATCGAGGAGGAACTCAGCACCATCTCCGACATCAAGGAGCTTTCCTCCACCTCCATCGAGGGGTACTCCAGCGTAACCGCCGAGTTCGAGACCACGGTCAACATCGAGGAGGCGCTCCAGCAGATACGCGAGAAGGTCGATCTGGCCAAGCCCGAGCTGCCCGAGGACGCGGAAGAGCCGGCCATCCTGGAGTTCACGTTCTCCGAACTCCCCATCATGCAGGTGAACCTCGCGGGCGATTTCGACCTGGTCTACCTGAAGGAGATCGCCGAGGACCTGCAGGACGAGCTGGAGAGCGTTCCCGAGATTCTGCGCGTGGATGTGCGGGGCGGGCTCGAGCGCGAGGTCAAGGTGGACGTCCACCTGTCGAGGCTCCAGTTCTACAACCTGGCGCTCCAGGACGTCATCGACGCGATCGCCGCCGAGAACGTCAATATCCCGGGCGGCTCCATCGACGTGGGCAACCAGAGGTTCCTCGTCCGGGTGGACGGCGAGTTCGACGATCCCGAGCTGATCCAGGATCTGGTCATCACCGCCGACGATGCGGGCCCCATCTATGTACGCGACCTGGCCGACGTCGAGTTCGGCTTCTCGGAGCGCGAGAGCTACGCCCGGCTGGACGGGTCGCCGGTGGTGACGCTGGACATCGTCAAGCGGTCGGGAGAGAACATCATCGAGACCGCGGACCAGGTGCGGGCGGTCATCGACGAGATGAGGCCGCTCTTCCCGGCGACCATGACGGTGAAGATCACCGGGGACATGTCGCGCGACATCTTCTCCATGGTGAGCTCGCTCGAGAACAACATCATCTCCGGGCTCATCCTGATCGTGAGCGTGCTGCTGTTCTTCCTGGGGCTGCGCACGTCGCTCTTCGTCGCCATCTCGATCCCCTCGTCGATGTTCCTGTCCTTCGGGGTTCTCAGGCTGCTGGGCGTGTCCATGAACATGGTCGTGCTCTTTTCCCTCATCCTGGCGCTGGGGATGCTGGTCGACAACGCGATCGTGGTGGTGGAGAACATCTACCGCTACGTGGAGCGCGGGTGGGACCGGAGGCTCGCGGCCAAGAAGGCCACGGGCGAGGTGGCCGGCCCGGTGATCGCCGCGACGCTCACCACGCTGGCCGCATTCGCGCCGCTCCTGTTCTGGCCGGGCATCTCGGGCGAGTTCATGGGCTACCTGCCCACGACCCTCATCGTGACGCTTTCCAGTTCGCTCTTCGTGGCGCTGGTGATCGTTCCGACGCTGTGCTCGATGTTCATCCTGCGCGAAGGGGAGGAGCCTCCGCCGCTCACGCGGGCGGCGCGTCTCACCCTTATCGGCGTAAGCGGGGGGGTGACTCTCGGTTTCGCGCTCGCCAATCCGCTCACGGCCGTGCTGCTGCTCGTCACCGCGGGTCTGCTGTGGGCCCTCTACCGTTTCGTGATCAAGCGCGCGGCCACGGCCTTCCAGCACTGGTGGCTCGAGCGGGCGATCGTCTTCTACGAAGCCCAGTTGACGCGCGCGCTCAACCACCCCGTCCTGGTGCTCTTCGGTTGCGCGGCGATGCTTGTGGTGACCGTGATCCTGTTCGGTCGGTTCAACGCGGGGGTGGAGTACTTCCCCGAGGCCATTCCGCCCCGGCAGATCATGATCGACGTGGATGCCCCGACCGGCACCCGCGCCGACTTCACCGACCGGCTGGTGCGCCGCATCGAGGACAAACTGCCCGCCTACGAGGGGGTCGCGCTCGACGGCGAGTCGGTGGTGGCCACCGTGGGCGGAGGTGGCGGGGGCGGTCCGATGGGCGGCGGCCCCGGCGGCCCGGAAGCCGGACTCGTGACCATCTCCATGGTGGAGTTCCAGGACCAGCGGACCGACGCCTTCCAGACGCTGGCGTTGTTGCAGGAGACCATCGCCAGCGACCTGGCGGGAGCCGACATCTCGGTCGACAAGGCCGAAGAGGGACCTGCCACCGGCCCGCCCGTGAACGTCGAACTGGTGGGTTCGGAACCCGAGCTGCTGAACGAACTCGCCGACGAGATGATCGCCACCCTGCAAGCCGATCCGGTCTACGCCAAGCTGGTTCGCCTCGACTCGAACCTCGACGACGCCCGTCCCGAACTGGGCGTGCGCGTGGACCGGGAGAAGGCTGCGCTCTACGGGCTCTCGACCCGTCGCGTGGGCCAGGCCATCCGGGGCGCCATCCAGGGCATCGAAGCGGCGAAGTACCGGACCGGCAACGACGAGTACGACATCATCGTGCGCCTGGCGGAGGAGGACCGGGACGAGCTCAGCACCTTGTCCGAACTCACGGTGCTGTCGGAGGGCGACCCCATTCCGCTGCTCTCGGTCGCGTCCTGGGAAGTCGGGGAGGGCGCCGGCTCCATCCAGCGCCTGGACATGGACCGATCGGTGACGGTGTCGTCGGAAGTGCGCGCCGGCTACAACTCCAACTCCGTGCTGGGCGAGGTGCAGCTCGCGCTCGACGAGTTCGCGGAGGCGCTCCCGCCGGGGTACCAGATCCGCTATACGGGCGAGAACGAGGAGCAGGCGGAGGCTCAGGCCTTCCTTACGACCGCGTTCCTGATGGCGCTCTTCCTCATCGGCTTCATCCTCATCTCGCAGTTCAACTCGCTGGTCAAGCCCTTCATCATCCTGACCTCGGTGATCATGTCCACGGTGGGCGTGCTGCTGGGGCTGATGGTGTTCCGCATGCCCTTCGGCATCATCATGACGGGCGTGGGCATCATCTCGCTGGCGGGCATCGTGGTGAACAACGCCATCGTGCTCATCGACTACATCGACGTGCTGCGCGGCCGCGACGGAGTGAACCGCCGGGACGCGCTGGTGCTGGGCGGCATGACCCGCTTCCGGCCGGTGGTGCTGACCGCGGTGACCACTGCGCTCGGGCTGGTGCCACTCGCGATCGGGCTCAACTTCGACTTCTTCGGCCTGTACGGAAGCCTCACTCCGGACCTGTACTGGGGCGGCGACCAGGCCGCGTGGTGGGGACCGATGGCGATCGCGGTGATCGCGGGGATCATCTTCGCGACCTTCCTCACCCTGATCGTGGTGCCGGTGATGTACCAGGTGGTCGACGACATCGGGCGATTCTTCCGCCGGCACTATTCGTCGCGGGCGGCCCATACATGATGGGACGCCGCCCAGGCCCATCGGCCCGATGCCGCCCGGTCGCCTTTGGGGGGTTTGCTTTCGCGCCGCGCCGCGGCCACACTATAAGCAGGAAATCGTACCGTTCGCGTTCGTCGCGCTCTCATCTCTGAGGAGGTTGCCATGCACTCGAGGAATTCCGTTACTCGCCGCCGCTTCATGGGAGGAGCGGCTGCGGCGCTGGGGTACGCCGGGCTCAGGCCCACCGGACTGCTGGGGTGGGATTCGTCGCCGCGCCCGCTCAGCCTCACCCCGCAGGAGTACGACTACGATTCCTTCGCCAAGCTCTCCTCCAACGAGAATCCGTACGGCCCGTCCGAGCGGATGATGGAGGCGATGAACGGCGCCTGGAAGTACGCGAACCGGTACGGCTATCCGGACGGCGACATCCAGGAGAAGATCGCCGAGCACCACGGCGTGGCACCGGAGAACATCCTGCTGGGCGCGGGCTCGGGTGAGACCCTCCGGGTGGTGGCGCACACCTATCTCGGGCACAAGAAGAAGGTCATCGGCGTGCGGCCGACCTACCTGAGCGTCTTCAGCGTCGCGACCGGGATCGACGCGGACGCCATCATGCTGCCGCTGCTCGACGACTACTCGCAGGACATCCCGGCGATGATCGACGCCACCCTCAAGAACTACCGGGACGTCGGGCTCTTCTACCTGTGCAACCCCAACAACCCGACCGGCATGGTGGTATCGGCCGACGACATCCGGCGGGTGCTGGATGAAATCCCCGAGGACATCCCGGTTCTCATCGACGAAGCC
>JAJDVR010000191.1 GCA_022826025.1 Gemmatimonadota bacterium
AGCGGAGGGACCAGGGACGGCAACCGGCAACTCGATGCCCAGGACATTGGCGGACCCCTGGACGAGCAGATTCGCGGGGCCATGCGTTTCGTCGTCCGAAACCGGCGAGTCGCCGCTCGCAAGGATCCCGCCCGCACGGACATCCCGCAGTACAGCGAGCGCGCGGTGTTCGAAGCGGTGGTGAACGCCGTGGTGCACCGGGACTACGGCGTCGCCGGTTCGCGGATACGCCTGTTCATGTTCGATGATCGGCTGGAACTGATTTCGCCCGGGAGCCTCGGCAACTCGCTTACCGTGGAGGACCTGCGGACGAGCCAGTTCACGAGGAACGAGCTTCTGGCATCGCGCCTCGGCCAGTGTCCGGTGGGCGATGTGCCCGGTTCCGGGGGTCGGCGGCACTTCATCGAACGCCGCGGCGAGGGCATCGGCGTCATCGAGGATGAGACGGTCGCGCTCGCCGGAAGCAAGCCGGTCTTTGAACCCATCGGCGAACGCGAGTTCAAGGTCACGCTGCCGGCGGCTAGTCCGCCTTTGCCCGACGGTCTCGCGACGCGGGTCGCAGTACGGCAGGCCGACACAGGGCGGCCGCTGCGCGACGTGCATGTCGTCGTGCTCTACCCGAACAAGACCTATCTGGAGACACGCACGGATGCGTTCGGGCACGCGGACTTCGAGTTGTACGCCGAGTTGCCCCTGACGGTCCTTTGCGCCGCGCCCGGCCTGCGCGCGCACGTCGAGCGGGGTCACCGTGGCGGCGAGGGGCTCGAGGTCGAGATGCGGAGCGCCGACAACGGGGGGTCAATGATCATAGCCCACCGGACCGGCCACCTGTCGGGAATTAAGGGTCGGCTGAATCCCATTCTGGACAGTCTTGACCGGAGCTATCTGTACGCCGACAACGTGGCGATCGACGACGGGCGGCAGCAGCCCGTGTACTTTGCCCTGAACAAGCCCGTCCGCCTCACCGACTCCCTCGGCGCGAGGGCCACGCTCTGGTTCCGCGAGATGCTGGGGTCGTCGTTCGTGTTCGACTATCGGTACGAGTGACCGCCGGACGGATCCCGGCGCCACGCCCGGAGAGCTTCGGCCGTCCCGGCACTGCACATGGTCACTACATAGTCACTTGGTCACCGACATAGTCACTTGGTCACCGACCATGTCGCGGCATGTTTGCCCGCTACCGGTGCGTCTCCGCCTTCAGCAGCAGCGCGCTCGCGATGGCGAGGGCCGCGACCATCCCTCCGACGACGAATGCATCATCGAGCGCGCCGCTCAGTGCCGTCGTGAAGTACCTGCTCACGCTCTCGGCAGTCTCCGCGCCACCCGGCAGTGCCCGCACCGTCGAGTCGAGCAGTGATCCGGCCGGCGCCATCGAATCGAGCCAGCCGTCCGGAAGCCGGGCGCGCAGTGCTTCCGGGAGAATGTCCAGGAACCGCGAAGACGCGCGTTGCGCCACGACCGCGCCCATGACGGCCACACCCACCGTGCCTCCCACCGACCTCTGGAACTGCAACGCCGCCGTGGCGGCGCCGATGTTGCCGTGGGGAACCGCATTCTGCACGGCAACCATGAATGCCGACGTCACGCCGCCGATCCCGATGCCCATCGCCAGAATGTACGCGAGGGCCACGGCAACGCCGGTTTCGGGAGCCAGGGTCGAAAGCGTCAGCATCCCGGCCGCTGCGAGAACCGTGCCGGGCAGAGCGACCGCGCGGTAGCTCACCCCTGAACGGGACAGAAGATGTCCCGACACTCCGGCGCCGACGACGATGCCCAGCAGGATCGGAACCAGAAAGGCGCCGCTCTGCGCGGCGGAAGTTCCCTGCACCGCCTGAAAGTACAGCGGTATGAAGAGGATGCTGCCGAACATCATGAACCCGATCAGGAAGTAGGCCGATACGGACACCAGCACGGTTCGACTTCGGTAGATGCCCAGGGGCACGATCGGACACGCCGCCCTGGATTCGATGGCGATGAAGAGACCGGTGATCGCCAGTCCGAAGGCAAGCAGCCCCATGACCTGCCAGGAACCCCACGGATAGAGGACGCCGCCAACCGAGAGCGCGACGAGAACGCACATCGTGCCTGCAACCAGCGCCGCGATTCCCGCATAGTCGATCGCGGGCCGTTCGCCGGACGAGCCGGCGTGGCGGGGATAGGATCGCGCGAGCCGGGCCAGCACCACCAGCCCGATGGGCACGTTGATGAGGAACGCCCAACTCCAGTGCGCCCGGTCGATGATGAATCCCCCGGCCAGCGGTCCCGCGACGGCCGCCAGGCCGAACACCGCGCCTGCCACGCCGTGGTACCTGCCGCGCTCCTCGGGGGGCGCCAGATCCCCCGCCGCGGAGACGGCGTTGACGATCGTCACACCGCCCCCGATGCCCTGCAGTGCGCGGAAGAGGATGAGCTGGTTCATCGTCTGGCTCAAGCCGATGGGGATCGAAGCGAGGGTGAAGACAGCGACGCCGACGATGAACATGACCCGGCGACCGTACAGGTCGGCGAGCCGGCCCGCGATCGGCATCGCCGTCGTCGAGGTCACCATGTAGGACGTGGACGCCCAGGCGTACCGGTCGAATCCCCCCAGCTCGGCGATTACGGCCGGCAGCACCGTGCCCACGATCGTATTCCCCATGGCCGCCAGAAAGAGCGCCGCCATCGCCCCCTGGAGCGCCCGCCGGTGTTGGTCGGGACTCATGGATGGCGGAGCCTGCAGGCGGGCGGCATCACCGGAAGAGCTCACCTGTCCTCCCGCGTCTGTGATGGCGGTTCGCCATTGCGGATGGTGCAACCGGGACCAAGTATTGCGAATTGCGGCATATCGTATTACGATCGTGCCATGAATGCCCTGTCCGTCAAGCTGCCCCATGACTTGTACGCGTCGCTCGCCAGTGAGGCGCGTCGTCGCAACGTAACCCGCTCCGCGCTGGTGCGGGACATCCTCACCGAGGCTCTGGCCCGGGATGCGGAGGGACAGCTACCCAGTTGCGCCGAGCTTGCCGGCGATCTCGTCGGCGCGTTCCGAAGCGGCCGCAGCGACCTGGCGACCAACAAGGAGTTGCTCAGGGAGGCGATGCTCGCGGATGCAGCCAGCGGTCATCGTTGACACCGGGCCCATCGTGGCTCTGCTCGACGCCGATGAAACACATCACCGGTGGGCGCACCAGCAGTTCGAGTCACTGGCGCCTCCGCTGCTCACGTGCGAATCGGTGCTGTCCGAAGCGTGCTTCCTGCTCCGGCGCATCGGCGGTGATTCAAGCCTGCCCGTGGCGCTTCTCCGTCGCGGCGTACTGAGGGTGGTCGATGTCCTCGAAAGGGCAGACGATGCCGACGCCGTGACCACCCTCATTCGCAGGTACGCCAATGTGCCGATGTCCCTCGCCGACGCTTGTCTCGTGCGCATCCTCGAGCGGACGGAGAACGGTTCCATCATGACGCTGGACTCCGACTTCCAGGTCTACCGTCAAGGTCGTCGAAGGACCATTCGGGTGCTGTCTCCACAGACTTGGTGACCGACACCTCCATCTTCCCGCACCACGTTTAGGTCGCGAGCACGGCCCGTTACTGCGCTGGGAGGCCGGGTACCCTTCAGCCGTCCTCCAGCTCCAGCCCCGTGAGCGGCACGTAGTATTTCCGATACCGTTTGCCGTCCGAATACCGCTCGCCCTCCAGATCTTCGACGAGCACCGTGGCGCGCTTGGTAACCCGGTTGACCCGCCCGGCGATCCGTTGCCCCTGGTAGCGGAAGGAAACCCGGGAACCGACGCGAATGCCATGGCGAGCGGCCCGTTCCGCCCGCGTGATGAGCGTGTGGGTATGGGTTTGGTGCCGGAAGAGGCGGTGCGCGAGTTCCTGGAAGGGACGTGCCCCGCAGTTGCTTTTTCCTGCACCGAGGAACTCGACTAGGTGAATGATCTCGTGCTCGAAGATCCGCTGCAGAGCTTCCAGGCGGTTCGCGCACGGAATGCCGGCGACGCTGACCGGGGGATCGCCGTCGGCGAAGCCGCTGAAAAGGACCTCGGTCGAGACGGCAATTTCGTAGTGGGCTCCGCCGTCGGCTCTCAGGCGGCGGGTAGTCTTTCCCCCTGCGCGCGTCATCCGCGACGACAAGCGGAACACCAGCGCTCCCGGGGCCAGCCGCCTACGCGCGAACCCCTTGAGGAAGCGCTGGTCATAGGCATCGAAAAGAAAGACCAGGTCGTCCGGGTGGATGGCGGTGAAATCGGGTTCGTCGATCTGCGAAGATGCGGCGAGGAGTTCGCGGCCGATCTCCCGGGTCCACGCCCGGATCCGTTCGCGACCGCGATCGGGAAACGGTTCGTCCGCGGGACTCCGCCGTTCTCGCGCTCGACGTCCGCGCTTTCTGTTCCTTTTTCCCGGCATCCAGAATCCGCTCCTCGAGCCGGCCGGCTCCAGTCGGGCGCAAACCACAATCGCGCGTTACGTTCACGCGAACAGCCGGGAACCAGCGCGCCGGAAACGGAGGCCTCCATGCGCACGAGTCGAGCGAAGAGCACGGGAACCAACCTTCACCGCAACCGAATGGCGCTCGCCGCCTGCCTCGCCATGACAGCCTCCTTCCTGGCTTCCTCGTGCGCGGACGGCGGTCCCGGGGGGAATGCCGGGCCGGGGGAGAATCCCGGCGGCGATCCTGCACCGACCGCCGAGTGGACCTACTACGGCGGCCAGAACTCGTTCAACCGCTACTCGCCGCTGGCGCACATCGACGCGGATAACGTCGCATCGCTCGAAATCGCATGGCAACGTCCGGGGATCGACCCGCAGCTGCAGGAGGAGTTCCCGGAGCTCGCCTTCAACAACTACCTGCGCGGGACCCCGATTCTCGTCGACGGCACCCTGTACGCGCCCAACGCGGTGGGCCTCGTCGAGGCCTTCGATCCCGGCACGGGCGAAACCCGATGGGTCCAGCGGGCCGCTTCCCTGGAAGACGCGCGCGGACGCAGTTTCCGCGGTGTCGCCTACTGGAGCGGAGACGGCGCCGACGACCTTGACGCCGACAACGGGCACGCCGGCGGACGCATCATCTCGGTGCGCGGGTCCTGGCTGCACGCGCTCGACGCCGAGACGGGAAAGCCCGTGTCGTCGTTCGGGGACGGCGGCAGCGTGAACCTCGTGCCCGAGGGCCGTGACCGGTTCAACTGGAGTTCGGGGCCGATCGTGGTCGGCGATGTCATCGTCATCGCAGGCACGGTCGACGGGGCCGGGGACTCGGGGACGGAGTGGCGCGACAGCGCGCCGGAGGACGTGCGCGGGTTCGACGCCCGCACGGGCGAGCTGGCTTGGACCTTCCACGTCATCCCCCGGGAGGGGGAGTTCGGCGCCGACACCTGGGGCGACGGATCCCGTGAGCTCTCGGGCGACGTGGGATCGTGGTGCTGCCTCAGCGCCGACGACGACCTGGGCATCGTCTACGTGCCGCTGGGCGCCCCGACCTCGGCCTACTACGGAGGGCACCGCCCCGGCGACAACCTGTTCTCCAACAGCCTCGTGGCGCTCGACGCCGCGACGGGCGAGCGCCTGTGGCACTTCCAGATGGTGCACCACGACATATGGGAGTACGACACCCTCGGCCCGCCGGTCCTGGGGCGCATCCACGTGGACGGGCGCGCGATCGACGCGGTGATGCAGGCGAGCAAGACGGGCTTCCTGTTCACCTTCGACCGCCGCACGGGTGAACCCGTGTGGCCCATCGAAGAGAAGGCGGTGCCGCAGTCGAAGGTGCCCGGCGAGGCGACCTCGCCGACCCAGCCCTTCCCGAGCAGGCCGGCGCCGTTCGACCGGCAGGGGGTCTCCGAGAAGGACTTGATCGACTTCACCCCCGAGATCCACAAGCGGGCCCTCTCGCTGGCGGATTCGCTGGTCATGGGGCCGCTGTTCACGCCTCCGATGGAGGAGGGCTCGATCGAGGGGAAGATCGGCACCTGGGTCGTACCGGGTGCGTGGGGCGCCGGCAACTGGCACACCGGCGCGTTCGATCCGCAGACGGGCACCTACTACGCGGTCTCGCTCACGCTGCCCAACGTCTGGCGCCTGTCGAGGACAGATGAACCGGGCGAGATGGAGTTCGGGACCCAGGGAGGATGGCCGCGCGCGGAGATCGACGGACTACCCTTGGTCAAGCCGCCGTGGGGTCGGATCACGGCCATCGACATGAACCGGGGCGAGCACCTCTGGATGGCGCCCAACGGCGACGCCCCCAACGATCATCCCCTGCTCGAGGGTCTCGATCTGCCCCCGCTCGGGAACGCGAACCGTCCTGCGCCGCTGCTGACGGCGACGCTGCTCTTCATCGGGGAGGGGAGCGACGCGGTGATCGGCACCCCGGATACCCACTGGGGAACCGAGTTCCGGGCCTACGACAAGGCGACGGGCAAGGTCGTGTGGGAGATGGACCTCCCGTCGGGGACGACCGGCGGGCCCATGACCTACATGCACGAGGGCAGGCAGTACATCGTGGTCGCCGTCGGCGGCAGCGAGCACCCCGCGGAGTACGTCGCCCTGGGTCTGCCGTAACGCGCCAGCCCGGAACGACCGATCCGACTAAGCTAATCGGACTAAGTCCACTCGCCTCAGAACTCGCCCACGAAGACGATCTCCGGGGTGAGTTGGTAACCCGTCTCGCGCGCCACGGTCTCCTGCGACAGGTCGATGAGCGCCCGCACCTCGGCGGACGTCGCCCCTCCCAGGTTGACGATGATGTTCGCGTGCCGGTGGAAGATCTGGGCGTTGCCGTGGGAGTGACCCTTGAGCCCGCACTCGTCGATGAGCCGCCCGGCCCCGATGCCCTCGATCTTCTGGAAGATGGAACCCGCGCACGGGTACAGCCACAGGTCGGGATGGCGGTCGTCGCGCCAGCGCAGGTTCTCGCGGATGACCCGCCGCAGCTCGCGCGCGGGGGTGGGTTCGAGGCGGAAGGTGGCGGTGAGGACGACATCGTCGCGCTCGTGCAGGATGCTGTAGTCGTAACCGAACTGGAAGTAGTCCAGGTCGACGCACCTGCGCTCCCCCTCCTCGGTGAGAATCTCGGCGGATTCCACGACCTCCTCGAGGAAGACCGTCCGGTCCCGCTCCGGGGCGAGAAAGTGGAGGTTCTGCCACATGGCCCCGCCGATGGTGCTGGGGATGCCGACAAAGTGATGGAGCCCCCCGAGTCCGCGCCGGACGGTCGCCTGGATGAGGTCCGGGAAGCTGTCCACTCCGGCGCCCGCGCGCACACGCACGTCGTCCAGAAAATCGATGCCGCCCACCTGCGAGCGGATCACCAGCCCGCGGAAGCCGCCGTCCCCGACGAGAATGTTCGCGCCCCGTCCCAGCAGAAAGTGCGGAATCCCGAGTTCCCGCGCCGCCATCATGGCGTCCGCGAGCTCGTCGGCGGTGCGCGCCCGCACGAACAGGTCCGCGGGCCCGCCGATCCTGAAGGTGGTCATGGGACCGAGCGGCACGTCGCGCTCGATCCGGCCCGGCCCGAGGCGCCGCTCCAGCTCGCGACAGTATTCCGCCGTATCCACGCTTCTCCATGGGGATGAGGGGGATGCGCTCCGGCGCAAAGATAGCGAATCGAGCCTGGCGGTTGCCGTTTCTGTCACTGTTTCGCCCGTTGCGGTACGTTTTCGATGAGTTCTACCCGCAACCCGGAGCCATATGATCCAGCGCGCGTCCGCCGGTTATACCGTCATCTACGATGGCGACTGCGCCGTCTGCCTGCGCTTCATCGACTACCTGCGGCGCCGCGACCCGGCGGGTACCCTCGAGATCGTTGCCTGGCAGGAAGACGGAGTGCCGGCTCGCTTCCCCTGGATCGATGCCTCGCGCTTCGAGGAGGCGCTGCAGCTCGTGGGGCCCGGCGCAGCGCCCCACGACACCTGGGAGGGCGCACGGGCCATCGAGCAACTCCTGCGGGTACTCCCAAGCGGTCCCAGGCTGGGCTGGGTCTTCCGCCTCCCCTTCGCACGTCCCCTGTTCGCGTGGGGATACCGCAACTTCGCGCGCAACCGCCGCCGCTTCGGCTGCGGGGAGCACTGTTCGCTGGAGGCTGCTCGCGACTGAGCGGGGTTCCACACCCGGGATGAGCGAACCCCTCGCCTCGTAGGGCGACATGTCCAGACCCTGCTCCTCGAAATAGGCGAGGCGGTTGGGTATCGTCGTCAGGGCGGTCCACCGGTCCTCCCGCGTCAGGCTTCCGGGCTGATACCGCACCGCGAAGTAAATGACCGCGCTCTCGGCGACATCCTCCCGGTTCGGATGTTGTCGGGCATACTCCGAGATGAACACGCCGTCGGCCTCCTGCGCGGCGCGCCAGCTGGCGGCGTCCGCGTGCTCCGGATCCAGTGAGACATGGGCGGCCTCGTGCAGGTATAGTTCCTCGAGCAAGCCGTGGTTAAGGCTTTGCAGGGCGTTCTGGCTCTGCGAGTGAATCAGGATGCTCTGGTCGAACGAACTGCCCCCTGCGAGTCCGTCGCCGGGAATGATCGCCAATGCGCGCACATTCGACAGGAAGGCAGCGGGCAGCTTCGCGAGTGCGGGGGCAAACCTGTTGACCACCTCCGTGGCCGCCGGCAGGCTGTCATATTCCGGATGGAGCCGGAATTCCACTACCTGTTCGCCGATCGGCGCCTCGAACACGAACGCCTTGACGGGGATCCAGTTACTTAGCCGCCGGTCATAGAGCGTCCGCATCGCGCGGCCGAGGTAGGTTATGTTCGGCAGCGGCGTGCCGCTGGGTCCAAGGATGCGCGACGAGCGCCACGTCGTGTTGCTGAACGGGGTCACGCCGCTGTGTTCCATCGCGAAATCCCGCGTCACGTCGGCGTCCATGTTCAGTTCCACCGTCCGGCTCACATAGCTCAACTCGGCCTCGACGGTCACCTTCAGGGTCCCGCCCAGGTTCGGGAAGCGATACCGCCCATCGGCATCGGTGATCGTGGTGGTCCGCTTCCAGCCCTCCAGGCGCACGAGAACCCCGGGCAAGACCAGGCTTGGCCTCCGGCTGTCGGTCACCGTGCCGGACAGGGTGAACGATGGCGCATCGACCCTGATCACCACCGAGTCCGATGCCCCGCGGATCTCGCCGACGACCGTGGTCGTGCCACCGCCGACGGCCATGACCCGCCCCGCCGAGGTGACCTCCGCAACCGTGGAGTTCCGGGTGAGCCAGGTAACATGGGCACCCGCGATCACGCGTCCGTCCTGGTCGCTGACTTCGGCGGCGAGCCGGGCCGTGTCCCCGAGGGTTGTGAACGTCACGGTGTCGGGCGCGACGGCCACCGTCGTGGGACGCGGAGGATCGACGGGCGTGGGCTCGGTGCCGCCGTCGCCGCACGCGCTGGCCCAGATCGCTGCCACCGGGGAGGCGGCCGCGAGGATCCGTGCGCGACGACCGCGTACGCCACCCATGCTCCAGGCCAACGCGCACGTTCTGCTCAACGGCTCGGCCTCCTGATCTTCGGGCTCGCTTACGGCCTGCCTGTCGGGCTCGGGCTCCCTGCGCTGCGGCCAGAAGCCCGGACGCCGTCGTCTCCGAATTCCTGGTTGCCGGAGGTGTGGTAACGCCCCCCGCCACAGGCCTACATTGGCTGCAAGTTCTGGTCCACGCGACCCCAACGTCTGCGCCGACACGTTGATCCTGCCTTTCCGGAGTACTGCCATGCGACGACCCGCCGAAAAAATGCTCACAGTCGTCCCGCTCCTGCTCTGCATGGTCCTGACATCCTCGACGCGGCTGGCGCCGTTTCCCGCCCAGGACGCATCCGGGCCGCTTCCGGTGGCGACCCTCCTGTCGCTCTCGTCCGCGGTCGGTGGCGAGACCCCGCGCTGGGCTCCCGGCGGGGAGTGGATCCTGCTGGGAGGCTCGAACCTGCGGCTGATCCGACCCAAAGGCGGCGCGTTCAGCGAACTTCCGGTGTCGACGGGTGGAAGCGGTCATTTCCTCGCCTCGGCCGAACCCCGCTGGTCGCCGGACGGCCGCTGGATTTCCTACGTGTCCGACAAGAGCGGCACGCCCGAGATCTGGCTCTGGTCTCCCGGGGACGGAGAAGAGATCCGAGTCACAGCCAACGGAGGCCGGCTCATCAAGGGCTACTCCTGGTCGCCGGACGGCACGCGCATCGCGTTCTCGGGGAATCGCCACGGACAATACGACGTGTGGACTGTGGAAGTCCGCTCGGGGGAAGCGCGCCGGTTGACCGATGGCCCGGAACTGGAGGTCTATCCCGCCTGGAGCCCCGATTCCCGGTCTGTCCTCTTCGTGAGACTCGATGGCGCATGGATGGACCACGCCATCGTGGAAGTGCCTGCCGACGGGGGTGAAGAGAGGGTGATTGTAGAGGACGAGGACTTCTTCGACTATGGAGAGGGAGGCACATTCGGCTATCCGCTGGTCTCCCCGGATGGCTCCACGGTGGTATTCCCGTCCTACCGCTCCGGGTGGATCAACTACTGGAGCGTCCCGCGCTCGGGAGGCGTGCCGCGGCCGTTTGCTCCGGTCGAGGCCGACCAGACGGACGGGGTGTGGTCGCCTGACGGCAACTCGTTCGCGTACGTCGAGAATCACGGAGGAACGTACCAGCTCCGCACCGCGCACGCGCACGGCAGCGAATCCCGCGTCGTCGCCCGTCCGGAATCCGGAGTCATCGGCGCGCCCCAATGGTCCCCGGACGGCAGCCGCATCTCGTACACCCTCGAGACTCCGACTCGTCCCGGGGACCTGATCGTCCACGAGCTCGATTCGGGGAGGGAATCACGGCTGACCAACTCGATGCCGATGGAGGGTGTCGAGAACCGCCTGATTACGCCCACCAAGGTCGAGTTCCTAAGCGGGGACGGCCTGACGATCCCCTCCTTCCTCTACCGCCCGCCCGAGGGCTCGGGCGACGAAGATGGCCGCCATCCCGCGATCGTGTGGACCCACGGCGGACCCACATCCCAGTGGGAGGACACCTTCGAACCCGCCATCCAGTACTTCGCGCAGCGCGGCTATGTCGTCCTGCTGCCCAACGTGCGCGGCAGCTCCGGCTACGGACGCGACTTCGAGGAGGCCAACGACGGCTGCTGGGGCAAGTGCGATTTCGCGGACGCGGTGGCTGCTGCCGGGTATCTCCAAACCCTGCCCTACGTCCACCCGGAGCGCCTCGGCACCACCGGCACCAGCTACGGCGGATTCATGTCGTGCGCGGCGGTGAGCTTCGGGGGCGAGACCTTCCAGGCCGTCATCGCGGCATCCGGCTACTGCGACCGGGTCACCTTCTTCGAGGACGGCGAATTCCGGCATCTGCAGCAGCTGCGCAAGGAGATGGGGCGGCTCGAGGAGCACAGGGACCGCTATCTGGCGAACTCTCCCTACTATCACATCGCCGATGCCCGGGTACCCGTCTTCGTGCTCCACGGCGAAGGCCGTTATCCCGGCTCACCCCAGATGACCGAGTTCTTCCGGGAGCTGCAGCGCCTCTACAAGCCCGCCCGCTACAAGGCCTATCCGGGCGAGAATTTCTACGTCCGGGGCTTCGACAACACGCGGGAAATGCTCGTCGACATGCAGGCCTTCTTCGACTACTACCTGCTTGGCAGGAACACCCGGCTTCCCGGCGTCGGCTACCTGGAGGAGCTGGAGGGGATAACCTACTGAGGAGGCCGTCGGATCAGTTGATTCAGGGAGCTTCGGTCGGCACACTGCTGGGCGATGAAGCAAGCCTGGTGAAAAAACCCCTCGCGTAACGCCATGCGCGCGAACTCGAGGTCGTTCTCTGCCTGCTCCCACCAGCGGCTGGCCTCGGCGGCGCTATCCCACATGCACGAGCCTCGCGGACTTCATCGCGTGCGATGGAAACGGATGTTCCTCCGCCTGCATTTGCTCGAACTCCTCGGACGTGTAGACGAACAAGTCCACTCCTGCACCGGCTTCCAGGATAGCGGGCAGGTAATCCCGAAAGCGTTCAACCGGGATCCGATCCGTGGGAGCGACGACGATCACGTCGATGTCGCTTACCGGTGCCGCCGTCCCGACGGCATGAGAGCCGAAGAGCCAGGCCGAACGGGCGGAGTTCTTGCGCAGGAGCGGGCGCAGCTTCGTCAGAAAGCGTTCGACAACCTCCTGATGGTGCAGAAGTCCGTACCGCTGTAATTTCGGGGTTTGCTGTGTACCGGGAGCCGGGAAGGACCGGATGCTGTACCGGGCGACCTCCGTCCGCACCGTCGTGCACGACGGTGGCCGCGCCGAAGGCTGGCGCTCCAAGGGGTTTTCTGCGGCCCCTTGCCCGCGTTATCTGACGCTGGCCCGCGTTCGCTCATCGGCATCCGCCACGCACCTCCCGCCCCTGTTTTCCCTCTCTCCCCTCCGGCGGAATCCCGCCGCCCCGCAGTCTCGGGCCATGCCCGTTTCCTGACCATTCCAACCACAGGAGGGCCTTGACGCACCATTCGTCGATCAGGTCCGGGTCCACCCGGCCTGCGTCCCCCACCTCAGCTTGCTTCCGTCCGTTTTCTCACCAAGGGGGATCCATGACGAAACGATGGTTCACTGACGAGAACGCCCATCGTGCGCGCGGGCGGCCACCCCGGGCCGCCAACCCTTTCACCTTCACCCTTCTTCTCGCGGCCGCGGCGCTCACGGCGGCAGTCCCTGCAGTCGCCCAGGAACCGGGCAACATTACCGGCCAGGTCACCGACGCGACCGCGGGTACCCCGCTCGGCGAGGTCCAGGTCTACCTGGCCGGGGCCGGCCTCGGCACTCTCTCGCGCCAGGACGGTCGCTACCTGCTCGTGAACGTGCCGGCGGGCACCTACGAGATGCGCGCCGAGCGCATCGGCATGAGCACCGTGAGCACCCAGGTCACAGTAACCGCGGGCGAGACCGTGGTGCAGGACTTCACCCTCTCCTCGGAAGCCCTCGGCCTCGACGAAATCATCGTCACCGGCACCGCCGGAGGCCAGCAGCGCCGTGCGGTCGCAAACGTCGTGGGCACCCTCGAGGTCTCCGCGCAGATCGAGGAGATCGCGCCCGCCAGCTTCCAGCAGCTGCTGGCCGGTCAGGTGGCCGGGGTCGGCGTGCAGATCGGAGGGGGCAACGTCGGCACCGGCGGAAACGTTCTCATCCGCGGCATCGGCACCCTCACGCAGGGATCGAGCACGAGGCAGGCAAACACCGGGCCACTGGTCTACGTCGACGGGGTCCGCATCAACGCCGACAACCGCGCCGGGCCTTCGAGCGGCGCGGGCACTTCCCGCCTGAACGACATCAACCCCGAAGAGATCGAGCGCATCGAGGTCATCAAGGGGCCCGCCGCGGCGACGCTGTACGGGACCGAGGCGTCCAACGGCGTCATCCAGATCATCACCCGCAAGGGCCAGACCGGCCGGCCCGTGGTCAGCCTGACCGTCCGCCAGGGCGGCAACTGGTTCAACGACCCGGACGGGCGCATCCCGACCAACTACGGCCTGGTCGGCGGGCGGATCATCAGCCAGGACCTGTACGCCGAGGAGGTCGCCGCCGGCCGGCAGATGTTCCGCACCGGACACCTCCAGAACTACGACCTGAGCGTCTCGGGCGGCACCAACGACCTCACCTACTTCCTGTCGGTGGGTCACGACAACGAGCAGGGCTACATGTTCAACAACCAGATCGAGAAGACATCGGTGCGCACCAACCTGGGGTTGGCCGTGTCCGAGAACTTCGATCTCGCTGCGGATCTGGGCGTCATCAGCAGCGACGGCAGGTTCGCCCCGGACGGCCAGGGCGGCATCTACGGCATGTTCGCGATGTTCTTGTGGGGCACCCCGGCATCGCGCGAAACCGGCTCGCGCGGCTTCATGGTCGGCCCGCCCGAGGCCCAGAACGACATCGACTTTGCCGAGGAGCTGAACCGCGGCACGGCGTCCATCACCGCGACCCACCGCCCGTTCAGCTGGCTCACCCACAGGCTGGTGGCGGGCCTGGACTTCACCGACGCCAAGGTCTCGCGCTTCTGGCCCCGCGTACCTTCCGGGGGATTTCTCGCCTACGCCGGGCTCAGCCAGGGACGCAAGGACGTCATATACGACCGCGGACTTCAGTCCACGTTCGACTACAACGTCACGGCCAGCTTCGATCTCACTGCGGACATCACTTCGGCCACGTCCTTTGGAGCCCAGTACTTCACCAAGGAGAGCCTCACCCTCCTGTCGCGCGGAGACGAGCTTCCCAACTCGGCGGTTTCCACGGTGGGGGCGGCGGCGCGGACACGGGGTGACGAGGACTTCGTCGAGACCAAGAGCGCCGGACTCTTCATCCAGGAGACGATCGGCTGGCGGGACCAGCTGTATGTGACCGCGGCGCTCCGCGGCGATGCCCACAGCGCCTTCGGGGAGACCTTCAACGCGGTCTACTATCCCAAGCTGAGCGCCTCGTGGGTGCTGAGCGACACCGACTTCTGGAACGTGGGCTTCGCCGAGAGCTTCCGCCTGCGGGCCGCGTGGGGCAAGTCGGGCCTGCAGCCGGACGCCTTTGCGGCGGTGCGCACCTATTCGCCGACCACCGGCCCCGGCGACGAGCCCGCCCTTCTGCCCGGCAACCTGGGCAACCCCGACCTCAAGCCCGAGGTCGGAACGGAACTCGAGCTGGGCTTCGATGCGGGTCTCTTCTCCGACCGCCTGGGCATCGAGTTCACCTACTACAATCAGACCACCCGCGACGCGATCCTGGCCGACCTGGTCGCGCCCTCGCTGGGTTTCCCGGGCTCCCGCTTCATCAACGTCGGAGAGGTCAGCAACAAGGGCATCGAGCTCACCCTGAACTCCCAGGTCATCCGGACTCCGAGCATGAGCTTCGACCTCGGGGCGACCGCCGCCTACAACGACAACCTGCTGGTCTCGCTCGGCGAAGGCCGGGAGCGCATCCAGGCCGACACCCGGGGCCGCTTCCAGCACCGCGTCGGGTATCCTCTCGGGGGGTACTGGAGCAAGTACATCGCTTCGGCCCGATGGGACCCGAACAATCCGACACGGCTGATCGACGTCATGTGCGAGGGGCCGGACCCCTCGCGCGCGCCCACTCCATGCTCCCAGGCGCCGTTCCACTATCTCGGGCCGCCCGGACCCGTCTGGCAGGGATCGTTCACCCAGTCCCTCGCGCTTCCCAACCTCGGATTCACGCTGAACGCCCTCTGGAACTACACCTGGGAGAGCCGGCGCTTCAGCACCACCACCTGGCAGCGCGACCGCAACACCCGCAACACCGAGCGCGCCCAGCTCTATCTCATGGGCACCCTGGACCCGATCCAGGCCGCGGAAATCCAGACCTTCGACATCGAGCACCCCTGGATGGAGAGAGACGATCACCTCCGCCTGCGCGAGATCTCCCTCACCTACGAGCTTCCCGGTGACTTCGTCGAAGGGTACGGCATTTCCCGGGCCGCAATCACCCTGAGCGGGCGAAACATCTGGACCCCGTGGGTCCACGAGAGCTTCAGCCAGCCCGGGCTCGACCCCGAGACGCGCCGCACGCGGGACAATCCCTGGGGCTGGCAGCAGACCCAGGCGCCGCTCCCGCACAGCTTCCTCCTGTCCTTCAGGGTCAGGTTCTGATGCCCGCGTCTCGCGCGAAGCTCAATGCTCAATCTGGAAACAAGGGAGGAACAGATGTCAGGCATATTTGATAATCGAAAGAAGATTGAGGGAGGATTTCTCTTCCTGTTGCTCACCCTCTTCCTGGGAGCGTGCGACCTGTCGGTGACGCTCCCTGGGGAAACGCCGGCCGACGCCCTGGACGATCCCTCGGCCGCTCCACTGCTCACCGTAAGCGCGCAGGGGGCCTTCGAGTGCGCCTACACACAGTACGCGCTGCTCTCCGGGCTGGTCTCGGGCGAGTTCATGGGTTCACAGACCTTCCTGGGCCAGGTGCCCTATCAGCGCAGGGACGTGCGGCCCCTGGACGCGTCGTTCGCCACCTCCGGATGCGGGAGTTCAACTTCGCTGCACACGCCGCTCGCGCAGGCTCGTTTCATCGCGGATGACGCCATCAACCGCATCAGCGGGTTCTCCGACGGCGATGTTCCCAACCGGTCGTCGCTGCTCGCCAGAAACGCGCTCTATGCGGGCTACAGCTATACGACGTTCGCCGAGGGATGGTGCAGCGCGGCCTTCGATCTCGGGCCCGAACTGCAGCCCGCGGCAGTCTTCGAACTCGCCAAGGAGCGCTTCAGCATGGCCCTGGAGTCGCCGGATGCCGACATCCGCAACGCGGCGTACATGGGCCGGGCTCGAGCCCAGATGAACCTGGGACAAACTGCGGGCGCGCTTGCCGACGCCCGGGCGGTTCCCGAGGGATTCGAGTTCTTCATCACCCGCTCCACTGCCGCGAGCGTGCGCGAGAACAAGATCTTCAACCGCAATCACGTCGAACAGGCTGTCTCGGTGGATCCCGCCTTCTGGAACCTGGAGTGGGCGGGCATGCCCGATCCCCGGGTGAACGTCATGGACGCGGAGATCCTGGGGCAGGACGGGCTCACGCCGATGTGGTTCCAGCAGAAGTATACCAGCCGGGACGCGGAGATCCGCCTCGCCAGCTACACCGAAGCGCGTCTGATCATCGCCGAGGTGGAAGGAGGCGCGGCCGCGGTCGCCATCATCAACGAGTTACTCGATGGAGCGGGATTGCCCGGCAACTTCGCAAGCAGCAACGCGGAGGAGATCCAGGAGCAGGTGCAGGAGCAGCGCCGTCGCGAACTCTTCGTGGAGGGACATCGCATGGGCGTGCTGCGGCGACTCGGCAGGATTACACAGTTTACGAGCGGGTCCCACCCCTACGTGGGCGACGCCTACGGCGGCATGGAGTGCTTCCCGTTGCCCGACACCGAGCGGAACGGGAACCCCAACATCACCTGAGGCGGAAACCCGAACACCGCCCGGTCCGTATCCCGGACAGGCTGGTCGGTGGCCCCGGGCATTGCATCCCGGGGCTTCCGGCCTGCCCGGGCTCGTCAATCCGTCCTGGCGCCGGTCCGGCGCTCCCGAGCCGCGAATCCGCCGCGGTTCGCATCAGATTGACACCGGTTTGGCGCTTGGCGAGCTTACATAGCTACCCATCCCGCTCGCGGGAAGGAGCCTCGAGGGTTCAGAGGAGGTCCCCCCGGGCGGTACGCGAGCCGGAACACACCCGCGAAACCCTCCCGGAGCCAGCGGTGGCACCATGCTGAAGTCTCTTCGTGGCCGGATCATTTTCATCGCCGTAATCCTCGGGATCTGCGGCTACTACATCTACGCCAACGGCCTGAAACTGGGTCTGGACCTTCAGGGCGGGATGCACCTGGTAGTCGAGATCGACGACCCGGACGGCACCCTCACCGACGAGGCGCGCGCCGACGCCATCGACCGCGCCGAAACGGTCCTGCGCACCCGCATCGACGAGCTCGGCGTCGAGGAGCCGCTCATCCAGAAGGTGGGCAGCGACCGCATCATCGTCGAGCTCGCGGGCATCAGCGACGAGAATCAGGCCAAGGACGTCATCCGGCGCGCCGCCTTCCTCGAGTTCAAGCTGGTGCGCTCGTGGGTGGATTTCGCCCCCGATCTTCCGCGCATCGACCGCGTGATCGTCGCAACGCTGGGGGCTGATTCACTGAGCAGCCTGGGCCGCGACGTGCAGGCCCCGACATCCTCGATCGAAGAACTGCTCTTCGGCGCCGGCGCGTCGGAAGAAGGAGATTCCGCGGCAGCCGAAGAAGGTGGAGCCGAGGCCGGGGAGGACGCCGCGGTCGACGCGGAAGCCGAGCAGGTGGCCCAGGACGACGCTGCCGAAGCCGAGGAGGACGATGCCGCCGTATTGAGCCCGTTCACCGCGCTCCTCAACCAGGGCAGCGATGACGGCGTCTACCTGGTGGCCGAGGAGGACGTGGAGGCGGCGGAGCTGTTTCTGAGCATCCCGGAGGTCCAGCGCGCCATGCCGCGCGACGTTTCCCTCCAGTGGGGCATGGATCCCGTCGCCCTCACCGGCAGGATCTATCGCCAGCTGTACGTTCTGAACGAGGACGCCTTCATCACGGGGCAGATGCTCGAGAACGCGGTTTCCGCGCGCGATCAGCAGTTCAACACGCCGCAGGTGCAGTTCGAGCTGTCCCGCCGGGGCGGCCGCCGCTTCGCGGAGGTGACCGGGCAGAACGTCGGCGAATTCCTCGCCATCGTGCTCGACGGCGAGGTGGTGAGCGCGCCCGTCATCCGGGACCGTATCGGCGCGCGCGGTCAGATCGAGCTCGGCGGCTCGACCCTGCAGGAGGCGAGCGACCTCGCGCTGGTGCTGCGCGCCGGCGCCCTGCCCGCTCCGCTGCGCATCATGGAGGAGCGCACGGTGGGCCCCTCGCTGGGGCAGGACTCGGTGGACCAGGGCCGCGTAGCCGGGATGATCGGTATCGTTCTGGTGGTCCTGATCATGTGCAGCTACTACCGCGTTGCCGGCGTCCTCTCGGTGTTCGCGCTGGGCGTGTACGTGGTCCTGGTGCTTGGCGGCCTGGCCATGTTCGGGGCGACGCTCACCGTGCCGGGCATCGCGGGGCTCATCCTTTCGGTCGGCATGGCGGTGGATGCCAACGTGCTCATCTTCGAACGCATCCGGGAGGAACTGGATGCCGGAAGGGCCGTGCGCACCGCCGTCGAGGACGGCTTCGGCAACGCCCTGTCGGCAATCGTGGACGCCAACCTCACGACCCTGATCACGGCGCTGATCCTGTTCCAGTTCGGCACCGGGCCGGTGCGCGGCTTCGCCGTAACCCTCTCGATCGGGATCCTGGCTTCGTTCTTCACCGCGCTCTACGTGACGCGCAGCTTCTTCTTCATGTATCTGTCCCGGAAGAGGGCCACGGATCCCATCAGCATCTGAATCGCGAGACCATCTGAATCATGAGACTCTTCGGAAACGCGCGATACCGCTTCATCGAGGCGCGCAGGAAGGCCTACGTCTTCTCGGCCGTGGTGCTGGCCATCGCGCTGGCGTCGATGGTGGCGAACATCGTGCTCATCGGCAGCTGGCAGAACTACGGCGTGGACTTCACGGGCGGCTCGCTGGTGCAGGTGCGCTTCGACGAGACGATGGACGCGGCGGAACTGCGGTCCGCGCTGGGCGGCGCCCAGGCCCCTCCCATCACCAGCATCGGCAACGAAGGAAACGAGTTCGTGATCCGCGCCCCGCTGGCCGAGGACCGGGAGGTGGAGGCGGTGGCGCTGGAAATACGCGGGCAGATCCAGGGCGCCTTCCCGAATAGTGATATCGAGGTGGTCCGCACCGAACTGGTCGGCCCCAAGATCGGCGCGGAGCTCCAGCAGAAGGCGGCGCTCGCGATCCTGTTCTCGTTCGCGCTGACCCTCGTCTATCTGGCCATCCGCTTCGAGTTCCGCTTCGGCGTGGCGGCCGTCATCGCGACCGTCCACGACAGCCTCATCACGCTCGGCTTCCTGGCGCTCTTCCGCGTCGAGATCGCACTTCCGACGGTGGCCGCCATCCTGACCATCATCGGGTATTCGCTCAACGACACCATCGTCGTATTCGACCGGGTGCGGGAGAACCTGAACGCGAAGGGCGGCCGCCGCCAGGACCCGGTGGCGCTCGTCAACCGGTCGATCAACGAGACGCTTCCGAGGACGGTCCTCACCTCCGGCACGACGCTCGGTGTGCTGATGGCCCTGCTCATTTTCGGGGGCGCGGTGATCCGCGACTTCACCACCGTGTTGATTCTCGGGGTCCTGGTCGGGACCTACTCCTCGATCTTCGTCGCCTCGCCGGCGCTGCTGGAGATCCAGAGGCGCTGGGGCACGAAGGATCTGGTCGAAGCTCAGCGCGGAGGCCCGAGGGGTGCGGTGGGCAGAACCCCGCCGTCGGGGCGGCCCGGGAAGAGGAAGAAGCGGCGCCGGAAAGGGCGGAGGGTCGCGGGCGCTCGCGCCTGAGTGTGCCGGACCGGGCCGCAAGTTGTCTCCGGCCACGGGACCCCGGATTTCCCGGCCCTGGCTGAGCCGTCGCCAGACCCGCCGGGTCCACGACCGCGATGCTGTTCGAATCCCACTGCCATCTGACTGACCGGCGCTTCGACGCCGACCGGGTCGAGACCATCGAGCGGGCGTGCGCCGCCGGGGTGGGAGGGATCGTCTCCATCGCATCTTCGGTGGCGGACGCGGAGCAGGTGGCGGAGCTGACCCGGACGCACCGGCGGGTGTGGGGCACGGCGGGCGTCCATCCCCATGAGGCGGGACGAGCCGGCCCGGACGACGTACGTCGGGTGGCCGAACTGCTCGATGCCTCTTCGCGCCTGGTCGCGGTCGGCGAGACGGGTCTGGACTACCACTACGACTTCTGCCCGCGCGACCGTCAGCGCGACCTCTTCCGCGCCCATGCCCGCCTGGCAGCCGAAACCGGGCTCCCGCTGGTGGTGCACTCCCGTTCTGCGGATGATGACACCCGCGCGGTGATCGATGAGTTCAGGGGCGCGGCGCGGGGGGTGCTCCACTGCTTCACCGGCGGGATGAGGTTGCTCGAGGACGCGCTGGACGCCGACTGGCACATCTCCTTCACAGGGCTCGTGACCTTCAGGAACTTCGACGGCCAGGAGGCTCTGCGGGCGGTGCCCTCCGACCGGCTCATGATCGAGACCGACTCGCCCTATCTGGCGCCGGTGCCGCATCGGGGCCGGCGCAACGAGCCCGCCTACGTGGCGCGGGTGCGGGACGGCGTGGCGGATGTGCGGGGTGATAGCCCCGAGGAGGTGGAGCGCTATACCGCCCGCAACGCCTTCCGCTTCTTCGGCCTGCAGGCGCAGGAGGCCGGGTGACCGCGGGCGTACGGCCCATCCAGGTGCTTCCGGACTCGGTGGCGAACCAGATCGCCGCCGGTGAAGTGGTCGAGCGTCCGGCGTCGGTCGTGAAGGAGCTCGTCGAGAACGCGCTGGACGCCGGCGCCGCGCACATCCGGGTCGAGGTGGAGCGGGGCGGGAGGCAGCGCATTCGGGTGATCGACGACGGAGTCGGCATGGGGCGCCAGGATGCGATCATGTGCCTCGAGCGCCACGCAACCAGCAAGATCACGAGCGCCCGGCAGCTGCGAGGGGTCGCGAGCTTCGGCTTTCGAGGCGAGGCACTGCCCTCGATCGCGGCGGTGTCGCGGCTGACGCTCGAGACCTGCGACGAGTCGGGCGCGGGCACCCGCATTCGGGCGACCGGGGGGACCATTACCAGCGTAGACGATCACGCGCGGGCCCGCGGCACCACCCTGGAGGCGGCCAACCTCTTCTTCAATGCGCCCGCGCGCAGGCGCTTCCTGAAGAGCGGATCCGCGGAAGTCCGGGTGGTGGCCGCCGAACTCACGTCGCTCGCCCTGGCCCATCCCGAGGTCGCGTTCACCCTCACCTCCGATGGGCGCACGCTGATGGATCTGCCCGCCGACCCCGGCCCCGCCCGCCGCGTCGGCCGGCTGTGGGGCAGAGACGCCCGCGCCTCCATGTTCGGGTTCGCGGGAGCGGGGAAGGTCGGCCGGGTGAGCGGCCTCCTGCAGCGTCCCGACCAGGCGCGTCCCGGCCCGCGCCGCACCTACCTTTTCGTGGACGGCCGACCGTTCCGGGACAAGGGTCTGAGGGACACGGTGCGCCGGGCATATCGCACCACCATTCGCGAGGCCATGCGCCCCTGGTTCTTCCTCTACCTCGACCTCCCCGCCGGTGAGGTCGACGTGAATGTGCACCCGGCCAAGCTGGAGGTGCGCTTCCGCGACCGGACCGCGGTGGAAGGCTTCATCGAGGACGAAGTCCGGCGCGCGCTCGCGGGTGAGGAGAGCGCCGCCACGCTCGACTCGGCTGACGACGCGACCTCGAAGGCGCAGCACCCGGCGCCGGACTCGAGCCCGTCCTCCGCTGCGCCCGTTGGCGATGGCGTGCGCGCGGCCAGGGTGCGCGAGTCGGCGAAGTACGCTCCCGGGACTGCGGACCGGTCGTCCGAACCATCCTCCGAAGCCGCCGATGCGCAGATCGCGCTCTTCGCCAGCGGAGCGCCCGCGGCTGCCGATGCAGCCATGCCGGTCGCTCAGGCCGAGGAAGCCCCCGTGGAACCCGCGCGCCTCTGGCAGTTGCACGGCACCTACATCCTCGTCGAGGTGCGCGGCGGGATGATGATGATCGACCAGCACTCCGCCCACGAACGCATCCTCTTCCAGGAGCTGATGGAGGCCTTCGGCAAGGGCGGGCAGCCCGGTCAGCGCCTGCTGTTCCCGATCATCCTGACCCTGCCGCCGGCCGAGTATCAGCACATCGAGCCGCTGTTCGGCATGCTCGCCCGCGCGGGCTTCGAGGTCGACGGGTTCGGGGGCAACTCGATCATCGTGCACGCGGTTCCGAACCCGCATCCGTACTTCGACGCCGAGCGCTGCCTGCGCGAGATGATCGGCGAGCTGACCCACGGCTCGGAACTGCTGCGCGCCGCCCGCAACCAGCACGAGCGCATCGCGATGACCTTCGCCTGCAAAGGCGCCATCAAGGCCGGCCGGGAGCTGTCGCAGGAGGAAATGCGGGAGTTGATCGACCGCCTCTTCGCCACCGATCTCCCGCATCACGACGTGCATGGGCGTCCGACGGCCGTGCGCCTCTCCCTGTCGGAGCTGGAGCGCCGCTTTGGCCGCACCTGAGTTCCTCGCCATCACCGGCGCGACCACCACGGGCAAGACCGCGCTCTCGCTCGCGGTCGCCGAAGCGCTGGACGGCGAGGTCATCTCCATGGACTCGCGCCAGATCTACCGCGGCATGGATATCGGCACCGACAAGGTGGCCGGCGCCATCCGTGCCCGCATCCCGCATCACGGCGTCGACATCCGGGATCCGGACGAGTTCTACAGCGCCGGCGAGTTTGCCCGCGACGCCGCCCGCTGGATGAGCCGAATCTGCGCGCGCGGCCGGGTGCCGGTACTGGCGGGAGGCACCGGCTTCTTTCTGAAGGCTCTCATGGAACCCCTCTTCGAGGAGCCGAAGCTGGACCCGGGTCGGGTGGCGCGCCTGCGCCGCTTCCTTGCGCAGCACGGGATGGAAGAGCTGGAGCGCTGGGTGCGCGTGCTGGATCCGGAACGGGCCCGGCTTGCGGTCGCGGGCGGGGTGCAGCGCATCGAGCGCACCCTGGAGGTGACCCTGCTCACGGGCCGTCCGCTGTCGTGGTGGCACCGAGCCGGACAGGCGAACGCTCCGGCGGGCGAGGGCATGGTCGTGGTGCTGGAACTTCCGCGCGCCGAACTCTATCGCCGCATCAACGAACGCGTGGGCACGATGGCCGAGCGGGGAATGATCGAGGAAGTCCGCGTCCTCGCGGCTCGCGGCTACGGGGCGGACCATCCCGGGATGTCCGGCACCGGCTATCGCGAGGTCCTCGGGTACCTGGAGGGGCGGATGAGCCTCGAGGAGGCTCTGGACGCGACCCGGCGCGCGACCCGCGGCTACGCCCGCCGGCAGCTCACCTGGTTCCGCAACCAACTGCCCCCGGACACGGTCAGGATCGATGGGCTGAAGCCGCTTGACGCTCAGCGCGCCGAGGTGCTGAAGGCCTGGCGGGCGCGAGGCCGTGCCACCTGCGAGACGACGGCCCCGTGAACATCCCGGAAGCACTCGTACTGGGTATCGTGCAGGGACTGACCGAGTTTCTTCCGGTCTCGAGTTCCGGGCATCTGGTCGTCGGCCAGGCACTGCTCGGAATCGAACTTCCCGGAGTCGCATTCGAAGTCGCGGTGCACTTCGCGACGCTGGTGTCGGTGCTGGTCGCATACCGGAGGCGCGTGGGCGCGCTCATGCGCGGATCGGTCCGGCTGGACCCCGGGACGTGGCGCTACCTGGTCCTCATCGCGCTCGCCAATATCCCGGCGGCCGCGGTCTATTTTCTCCTGGGGGATGTCGTGGAGACGGCGTTTGAGACGCCGGCCGCGGCGGGCATGGCGTTCCTGGTGACGGGCGGGGTGCTCTGGAGCGCGCGCGGGGCGATGCGGCGGGGTGCGCTGCGCGAAGAGGCGGCGCGCCACGCGGGCGCGCCGGGGCCGTTCCCGGGGGCGCGCGGGCTGGGCGTCGCGATGCTCATCGGGGTCGCCCAGGCGTTCGCGCTCTTTCCAGGCATCTCGCGTTCCGGTTCGACCGTGGTGGCGGCCCTCTGGCTGGGCGTGGAGTCCGACGACGCGGCCGAGTTCTCGTTCCTGATGTCCGTGCCCGCCATCCTCGGAGCGGCCCTTCTTCAGCTCCTGGACACCGGGGCGGCGGCGCCGGCCCTCGGCACCGCGCCGCTCGTTTTCGGGGCAGTGGCGGCCGCCGCGACCGGCCTGGTTGCGATCAGGATCTTCCTTGCCGCGCTACGCGCCCGTTCGTTCCACCGCTTCGCCCTGTATCCCTGGATTCTGGGGCTGCTCTTCCTCGGGTACCTGTGGATCGGGTAGGGCGGCGCCGGGTCTGGGAGGGCGAACCGGTCGCCCGCTGGGCGGAGCGGTGGGGCGTGCCGCTCCTGGAAGTGCACCGTCGCCTCGGCTCCACCAACGACCGCGCACGCATCATTGCGCGCGAAGGCGCCGCCTCCTTCTCGGTGGTCATCGCTGACGAACAGACCCGGGGACGGGGGAGGGAAGGGCGGCGGTGGCTGTCTCCCCCCGGCTCCGGGCTCTGGATGACCGTGGTGCTCGCGAGGCGTCCATCCGGACATTCCACCGTCCCCCTCCTGGCCGGCATCGCGGCCGCGCGCGCGATTGAGGAAGCCTGCCCGGACTTGCGGGCGGGGATCGAGTGGCCGAACGATCTTATCGTCGCGGACCGCAAGGTCGGCGGCATCCTGTGCGAATCATGGGACGACGGCGCCGGGGGCCGGGGCATGGCGATCGGAACGGGCATCAACACCTCGCAGCGCGTGGCGGACTTCCCGCCGGCACTCCGCGACCGTGCCGCGTCGCTGCGCGCGATGGGCGCAACCTCGGTGTCGAGGCCCGCCCTGGCGGGTGCGCTGCTCGCCCGGCTGCGGGAGCTGCTGATCCCGGGGGCGGCCCGGCTGGAGGGCGCCCTGCACAGGGAACTCACCCGGCGGGACGCCCTGAGAGGCCGGGGCGTCGTGCTCGGGAGCGGCGAGACCGGAACGGCCCGCGGCATCAGCTCCGCGGGTGCGCTCCTCTTCGAGGAACCCGGATGCGGGAGGCGCGAGATTCGTTCCGGCAGCGTCAGCCTGTTGCCGGGTCCATAGGAAACCACCCGAGGAACCACGACATGCATCTGGTACTGGATGTGGGCAATACCGAAACCGTCCTCGCCCTCTTCATCCCCGGCGAGGAAGGGGTCGCGGGCCGCTGGCGCGTCAGCACCCACGTGCCGCGCACCGCCGACGAGTATGTGCTCCTGCTCGGCGCGCTGCTCCGCTCGGACGGGCACGACCCCGACGCCCTGACCCGCGTGGTGCTGGGCTCGGTGGTCCCCTCCGCCTCCGATGTCCTGAGGGAAGCCGCGGCCCGCCTTGATTCTGCGGAGCTGCTGGTCGTCGACGCGTCCACCCCCCTGCCCATCGTCCTCGACGTGGAGGAGCCGCGCACTGTCGGTGCCGACCGCATCGCCAACACCATGGCCGCTTCCCGCCTCTTCGGGCGCGACTGCATCGTCGTCGATCTGGGCACCGCCACCACCTACGACTGCATCAGCGCCGACGGCCGGTTCCAGGGGGGCGTCATCGCTCCGGGGCTCATGTCCGGCAAGGAGTGGCTCGCGGCCCGGACCGCGAAGCTTCCGCCCGTCGAGTTCATTCGCCCGGAGCGGGTCATCGGCAAACGCACCGAATCCTGCATCCACTCCGGCATCTTCTTCACCACCATGGACGCGGTCGCGGGGATGATCGAACGAGTTCGAGCGGAATGGGACGTTCCCCACCCCATGGTCGTGGGCACCGGTGGATTCTCTCCCCTGGTGGCGAAGCACGTTGCCGCCTTCGACCATGTAGACCCGCTGCTGACGCTGATCGGGCTGGAGCTGGCAGGGGAGTATATGGCGGAACATTCGGGGTAGTGATGAGGGGTTATGCTCCAGGTGGCGCGACCATGACCCCGAGCCCATCCTGTGACCAGGGGAGAAGGCCATGAGGAGACCTGAGCCGAGGCGGGCCGGACCCGCCTGCTCCGTAGCGGTGTCCATCATGGCGCTGGCTCTGATCGTCGCCTGTGTTGGCGATGACGAGGCGGCGCCGACCGGGCCTCCGGAGCCTCCCGTCCCCACGACCGTCAACATTTTGCCGGCTTCCGTGGACTTCTCGTCCTTCGGCGAGGCGCTCCAGCTGACCGCGGCCGTCCTCGACCAGAACAGCCAGGCGATGGCGGGGGCGCCGGTCAGCTGGACCGTCAGCGACAATTCGGTCGCGACCGTGAGCGCCGGCGGACTGGTCACGGCCGCCGGGAACGGGAACGCCACCGTCACGGCCACATCCGGCAGCGCGGCCGGGACCGCCTCCGTCACCGTCGCGCAGCAGGCGGCGCGGGTAGACGTATCGCCGGATGCGCACACGTTCTCCGCCCTCGGCGATTCCGTACAGCTCACGGCCGCGCCGTTCGACGCGAACGACAATGCCGTCGAAGACGCAACCATCACCTGGTCATCGGCGGACCACGCGGTCGCCACGGTCGATTCCAGCGGCCTCGTCACCGCGGCCGGCAACGGCTCCGCGAGCATCACCGCTCAAGCGGGCGCGGCCAGCGGGGCCGCCGCGGTCACCGTCTCGCAGGTGATCGTCGAGATGGATGTGGCGCCGGCCGCGATAACGCTCTTCTCGCTCGCCGATACCATCCGCCTGGCCGCGACCGGTGTCGACGCCAACGGCCACCCGGGCCTGACCCTGTCCGTCACCTGGATATCCCAGAACGACGCCGTCGTGACCGTCGATTCGACGGGGCTGGTCACCGCGGTGCGCACCGGCAGCACGGATGTGTTCGCGGCCGCCGGGGAACTGCTCGATTCCGCGGGCGTAACCGTCGCCCAGCTTGCGACGGAGGTGCGTGTCACCCCGCAGGTCGACACCCTGGCCCGGGTCGGTGACTCGGTCCGCCTGCGCGCCGTCGCGCTCGACGGGAACGGTTACCAGGTCGAGGACACCGACTATGTCTGGTCGACGTCCAACGCGGCCGCGGTGACGGTGGACAACAGTGGTCTCGTCACGGCCGTCGGGCGGGGAACCGGAACCATCCGGGCCCAGGCGACCCGGGCGGGTGCGAACTACGTCGGCACCGCGACCATCACGGTGCTCGGGTCAACGGCCGGGGGAAGCAGCGCGGGCTCTTGACAACCGCGCCCGCGCGCGCGAGCCCTTAGAGCCATCATGATACAAGTGAGCATACAGGATGTGATGTCGCTGGCGGCGTGCCCGGGGCGGCCGGCTTCCCGTTGACCCGCCAGGAGCTCCTCGACCTGATCGCCGCCGGCGAGAGCCCCGAAGTCGAGTTCCAGCCTTCCCTCGGGCGAGACTTCGGCAGGGAGCTGTGTGCGTTCGCGAACGGAGACGGCGGAACCATCCTGCTCGGGGTGTCCGGGTCCGGAGAGGTGGTGGGCGTCGGGAACCACGGCCGCACCCGCGTCAAGGTGCTCACCATGGCCCGGTCGGGAGACCCGCCGATCGTGGTGGAGGTCGAGACCGTGGGCGAAGTAATGCGGGTGACCGTCCCGCCCCAGAAGTACAAGCCCTACTCCATTGGATGGCGCGCCTTCGTGCGCGAGGGGAGCGGCAGCAGGCGGCTGACGAATGCGGAGATCAAGGATCTCTACTACGCCGTCGGGCGCGCTCACTTCGACAAGGAGCCCTGCGAGGCCTTTTCGATGGAGGCTCATCTCGAGGCGGACGTCTGGGAGGCGTTCATCGGTCGGGCGAAGATTCCGGAAGCCATGCACCCGATCCTGGCGCTTCGCAACCTCGGCCTCGTCGACAACGAAGACCGGATGACCTATGCCGGCGCGTGGCTGCTTGCCCGCGACATCCGGCAGTTCACGGAGAGCGCGCACGTATCCTGTGCTCTCTTTCGGGGGACCGAGGAAGCGGGAAGCCTCGAACGGCAGGACTTTCACGGCTCGCTCCCGGCGATCGCGGACGAAGTGCTGGAGTGGGTTCTGCGGAGAATCAATGTCCAGTTCTCGATCTGGCGCGAAGACGCCGAAGGCCGTCCCGAGCTGCCCGAGGCGGCCTTGCGCGAGGCGCTCGCGAACGCGATCACCCACCGTGACTACCGTTCCCGAGACCACGTGCGCGTGCGCGTCTTCGAGGACCGCGTGGTTATCGCCAGTCCCGGAGGCCTCCCCGAAGGCATGAGCGAGGACGATCTGGGAACCAGGAGCGTTCCCCGCAATCCGCTGCTCTACAACATGCTCGCCCGCATGGGCCTGGTCGGAGGAATCGGTTCCGGCATCCGGCGCATGAAGTCGCTTTGCCGGGAGTACGGGGTGCTGGAACCTCGCATCGAGGTTTCCGGAACCGGCGTGGCCATCAGCTTCAGGCGCCCGCCGGCCATCCAGTTCAACCCCTCGGGCATTAACGACGACGACGTCGCGGCCATGCAGGCAAGCCTGTTTACCCCGCAGGATGCCGGGAAGGAAGGGCCTGAGAGACCTGCCGACGAGGTGAGCGATACCAGGTCCCGGCCGTTGCGACACAGGTACCACCCGGGTCTCACACGAGCCTGGGAGCGGAAGACCACGGTCCAGGTGAGGGAGGTGGTGCGAGTCCTGGATCGCGCTCGATCCCGCGTGGAGATTCTCCAGGGCCTCGGCCTCAGGAACCGAAGCAACCTGGTGGTCAACTACATGCGGCCGGCGCTCGACGCCGGCCTCATCGAGATGACGATCCCCGAAAAGCCCACGAGCGGAAGGCAGAGGTATCGGCTCACTCCCCTGGGGCGTGAGTTGCGGCTGGTGCTGGAAGAGAGAGAGCGCGCCCGCAGCGCCGGCGGTTCCGGGCCCCGTGGCGCTGAATGACGAGAAATCCGCGACATTGACCATCATGCTCATCGTCGCCGCCGTCACCCTGGCTGTCTGGGTGGCCATGACTCTCGTCACCCTCTACAGCTACCGGCACGTCTTCCGCCTCGAACGGATCGGAGACCCCCGCGACGGCGATCCGCCGCTGCCCCGGCTGTCGGTGGTGGTGGCGGCCCGGAACGAGGAACTGCGGGTGGAACGGGCGCTCGCGTCGCTGCTCGCCCTCGACTATCCCGACTACGAGGTCATCTTCGTCGATGACCGCTCCGAAGACCGCACCGGCGAGATCGCCGATCGGCTGAGCGCGGCAGACGACCGCCTCAGGGTGCTTCACGTCGACGAATTGCCCGCGGGATGGTTCGGCAAGAACCACGCGTCCTGGCGCGGGGCGCTCGCGGCCAGAGGGGACGTGCTGCTCTTTACCGACGGGGACGTGGTGTTCGGGCGCGAGGCGGTGAGGCGGGGGGTGCGCCACCTCCTGAGAAACAGGTTGGACCATGTCGGCGTCCTGCCCGCGCTGGTGATGCGGAGTCCCATGCTGGAGGCTTGCGTGATCGTGTTCCACTGGGGCGCGCACGTCACGGCGCGGCTGTGGCAGGTTCGCGACCCCCGGAGCACGGCCTCCTTCGGCGTGGGCGCCTACAACCTGTTCCGGGCGGACTCCTACCGTGCCATCGGGGGACACAGGCAGGTGGCGCTGCGGCCCGACGAGGACTATCAGCTGGGTCGACTGGTGAAGCTGACCGGCCACCGCTCGGACTTCGTCCGGGCCGAATCCAGTGTACGGTGCGAGTGGTATCCATCCGTCCGGAGTCTGGTCCGGGGTACGGAAAAGAACCTCTTCGCGTTCAGGGACTACCGGATTGCGGCCGTCCTCGTGCAGACGGCCGGATTGCTGTGGACCGGAATCGCGCCCGTCGTGCTGGGCGTCGCGCTGGTTCCCGTGGACGCCGCGGCTGCTGCATTGTTCGCTGCTTCCGCGATGGTTGCCTGGGGACTTGCCGTATACGTCGCCGGAGTTTCGCGCTTCCGCTGGTGGAGCGGACTTGCGCTTCCGGTGGCCAGTGCCGTCATCGCCTGGAGTTGGTGGCGCTCTATGATCGTCACGCTCCGGGGACGCCTGGCCTGGGGCGGTCCCGCGGTTCCATTGTCGGAGTTGCGCGCGGCGCGCGTGCGGACGATGGACGAACGTTGAAGTGCGTGAGTATGGTTGAGACACCGGTAATGATCAGCCAGGAGATAGTACAGTGTCGAAATACCTTGCCGTCGTGGTCGCGATCGGTTGCGCCGCCGGGACAGCTCCCGCCGCGGCCGGTGCACAGACCCCGTCCCCGGGCGAACCCCAGGGGACGATCCGGGTCACGATTTCGGAGGGCACCAACGTGGCCGTCGCGCTCTCGCCGGACGAGAGCACGCTTGCACTCGATCTGTTGGGCCGCATCTGGGTGATGCCCGCCGGCGGGGGAGCCGCAACGGCCCTCACCGACCCCGTGGGGGATGCGCGGCAGCCGGCATGGTCGCCGGACGGAAGCCGCATCGCCTTCCAGGCGTATTGGGACGGCAACTACCACATCTGGAGCGTGGGCGCGGACGGGACGGGGTTGCGCCAGCACACGCGCGGCCGATTCGACTACCGCGAGCCGCACTGGTCGCCGGACGGCGGCCGCCTCGCGTTTTCGTCGGACCGGGGCGGCAGCTACGACGTGTGGGTGATGGGGCTGGACGGCGGAGACCCCGAGCAGCTGACGGACTGGCCCGGCAGCGAATACGGACCCGCGTTCTCTCCGGATGGCGGAGAGGTCGCGTTCGCGGCGGATGGAGTTCGGTCCGGGATCTGGCTGACCGGGGACGGGGGACCAGGGGTCCTGGCGGGAGACGCGGGGCCGCGAAGGATCGCGGAAGGGGACGGGGGCGAGTTGAACGCGCCTTCCTGGAGCGCGGACGGTGGGACGCTTTCCTTTAACTCCGTAGGGGAAGGGCGGTCGCGCCTGTACGCCGTGGCGGTGAGTGGAGGAGAGCCGCGAACCCTTACCGGCGAAGAAGAGGATGTCTTTCCGTTCCGGGCATCCTGGACGGCGGCCGGGGACCTGTACCACACGGGGGACGGGCTGGTGCGGTGGCGCCGGGGCGACGGCAGCGGCCGGCGGGACGTGGCCTTCTCGGCAACGGTGGCTCTCGACCGAACCGGCTACCTGCGGCGGCCGCGGGACCTGCGGGCGCCCGGCCCGTTCCAGGTGCGCGGCATCGTATCGCCGGCGGTCTCGCCCGACGGGACGCAAGTGGCGTTCTCGGCGCTGGGCGATCTCTGGCTGCACACCATCGGCGGGGATGCGGAGCGCCTCACCGACGACCCCTGGATCGAGGCCGATCCTGCCTGGTCGCCCGATGGCGGTCGTCTTGCGTTCGCCTCCGACCGGGACGGGTCGCTCGACCTGTACGTGCGCGACCTGGGGGTGGGGAGCGACCGCCGGGTGACCGAGGGAGCCGCCGCCACCATGCCGGCGTGGTCGCCGGACGGGAGCCGCATCGCCTTCGTGGGATCGGCGACCGGGACGGCGGTGCAGGTGGTCGACCTGGCGACCGGGGTAGTGGAGACCCTGCGCGCCGGGTTGAACGGGGCCGGGCGACCCTCCTGGTCACCCGATGGCACCTCCGTGCTGGTCTCCGCGCTCTCACCCTACTCGGGACGCTTCCGGGAGGGCGTGAACCGTGCGCTGGTGGTCCCCGCCCGCCCCCTCCGCACCGCGGCCGCGATGCCCGGAGCGGCAGCGCTTCCTGTTCCGACCGCAGGGTCACGTGCGGCCACTCCTGTGGTGCCCCCCCGCCCCGTCCACCGCGGCCATGGCCACACCCACGATCTGCCCGCCTGGGCGGGCGGGCACCCGGCGCCGGCCGCCCTGTTCACCACCATCTTCCAGACCGCCGACCGCTACCTCGACCTGCCCCTGCACGGATCGGTCGGCAGCCGCGCCAACGACGGCCCGGCGTGGTCGCCGGACGGCCGCCATGTCGCCTACATCTCCGACGGCGTGCTGTGGACGGTCGCCATGACCCCCGAGGGCGAGACCGCCGACCTCCCCCGCCGCCTCACCAACGAGGCCGCCGACGACCCCTCCTGGACCGGCGACTCGCGCTCCATTGTCTACCTGAGCGACAACCGCCTGCGCCGCGTCGATGCGCTCACCGGCGCCGCCGAGGACATCACGCCCACCCTCACCTGGACACGCTCGGCGCCTCCGGCCTCGGTGCTGGTGCGCGCCGGCGCCCTCTTCGACGGCCGCTCCGGGACGCTCCGCCGCGATGTGGACATCGTCATCGAGGACGGCGTCATCACCGAGGTGGCCGACCGCGACCCCGCGCGCACCGCCGACCGGGTCGTGGACGCCGCCGGGCAGGTGGTCATGCCCGGCCTGATCGAGATGCACACCCACGGCGGCCTCGCCGACGGGGAGGCCAAGGGCCGGCTCTGGCTCTCCTGGGGGGTGACCGCGACCCGCTGCCCCGCCTGCGACGGCTACGAGCTCACCGAAGCCAAGGAGGCCGGCGAGTCCGGCCAGCGCATCGCGCCGCGCATCTTCGGGACCGGCGGCACCATCGACGGCAGCCGCATCTACTACCCGAACGCGCCCGCCCTGGGCGCGAGCGCGCAGGTGGGGCTGCAGATGGGACGCGCCGCCACCCTCGGCCACGACATGATCAAGACCTACGTGCGCCTCTCGGACCCGACGCAGCGCCGGGCCATCGCCGAGGCGCACGCCCTCGGCATTCCGGTCAGCTCGCACGAGCTCTATCCGGCGGTCGCCTACGGCGGCGACGGGGTGGAGCATGTGCGCGGCACCAGCCGGCGCGGCTACTCCACCAAGGTCTCCGAAACCAACGGCATCTACGCCGACGCGGTCGATCTGCTGGCAGCCTCGGGCATGACCCTCACGCCCACGGTCGGCATCTACGGCGGCTACGGCCTTCTCGCCGGCGAGACACCCGAGTTCTTCGACGACCCGCGCGTGGACGCCTTCTTTCCGGATGCCGCTGCCAGCGCGCCGATCCCTCCGGACCTGGAACTGGCGCGCCGCATGGTCGAACGCATGTCCTCCCTCCCTCGCCGCGTGCTCGAGGGCGGGGGCCGGGTCATCATGGGCACCGACTCGCCCATCATCCCGCGCGGCCTCAGCCTTCACGCGGAGATGGAGATCCTGGTCCGCTACGGGCGCATGCGTCCCGTCGACGTCCTGCGCGCCACCACCTCGGAGTCGGGCGATGCCCTCGGGTACGAGAACCGCCTCGGCGTGGTCGCTCCCGGCGCATTCGCCGACCTGATCGTCCTCGACGAGAATCCCCTGCGCGACATCGCCGCGACCCGCTCGGTGCGCACGGTCATCCTGGGCGGAGCCGTGCATACCGTGGAGGAATTGCTTCAGCGGCCAGAATAGCGTGAGTCCCCGTAACCTTGCAAATCAAAAATATATTTGTATTTAACAAGGTTATGATCGGGGGCA
>JAJDVR010000196.1 GCA_022826025.1 Gemmatimonadota bacterium
GCGGGTGTTCTGCGGCTTCCTGTGCCCCTTCGGGGTCCTGCAGGACTTCCTGGAGACGGTGGTTCCGAGGAAGTTCAAGCGAGAGTTGCCGCGCGCCCTGCACGAGCGCCTGTACCTCGTCAAGTACGTGGTCCTGGCGGCCGTCCTGCTCCCGGCGCTGGCGGGCAGCCGGGCCAGCATCTTTCCCTTCTTCGAGCCCTTCGGGACCGTCTTCTTCCTTAGCTCGTCCATCGTGCTCTGGGGCATCGCCGGGGCGGTGCTGCTGGCCTCGGCGATCGTGCCCCGCTTCTACTGCCGCTATGCCTGCCCGCTGGGCGCGGCGCTCGCGGTCGCCTCCACGGTGTCGCCCTTCCGCATCCGCAGGGTGGAGCACTGCGACCACTGCAAGGTGTGCGAGCAGGCTTGTCCCACGGGGGCCATCGAGGGACCGCGCATCGACTTTCGCGAGTGCGTGCGCTGCAACATCTGCGAAGCGAAGCTGATCGAGCAGGCAGGCGTCTGCCGCCACGACATCGATGAGGTGCGCCAGCGGCTGGTTCAGTTGACGGTGGCGCCCGGTGCCGGGCTCGAAACCGGTGGCCGGATCGAGACCGGTGTCTGAGTCCGGACCGGTGTCTGAGGGCGTATCACGGCGCAAGGCGCTCCGGATCGGCGGGGCGGCGGGCCTGCTGCTGGCTATGGGCGGCGGCCTCACTGCCGCGGTCCTGCGCCGGGCCGGGTTGCACACCGCGAGCGATACCCGCACCCGCATGGGCACGCTGGTCCACGTCACCGTGGTGCACCCGGAGGCCGCGCGGGCGCGCGAACTGGCCGGCGCCGCCTTCGAAGAGATCGACCGGCTGGAGGCGGTTTTCAGCGGCTACCGGCCCGACTCGCCGGTGTCCCGACTCAACCGGGACGGGGTGCTGGACGACCCGCCGGCCGGGTTGGTGGAGGTGGTGCGCCGCGCCCTCCACTTCGCCGAGCTGACCGGGGGCGCCTTCGACCCCACCGTGCCACCGCTGATCGAACTCTACCGGAACAGCTTCGCGGAGACCGGCGCGCCGCCCGCGGAGAATGTCCTGGAAGACGCCATGTCACGGGTCGGGTACCGGCACGTTAGCGCGGATGCGGGGCGGATCGCGTTCGCGCGCCCGGGCATGGCGGTCTCGCTCGACGGCATCGCCAAGGGGTACATGCTCGACCGGGTGGTCGAGCAGGTCACGGCCGCGGGCGCGGCGGGCGTGCTGGCCGACGGGGGCGGGGACATCTCGGCCGGGGAGGGGGAGGTGGCGGGTGTGGGATGGCCGGTGGGGGTGGAGCACCCGCGCGAGCCGGGGACGCTGCTGGGGACGATCGAGGTGCGCCACCAGGGGGTCGCCACCTCGGGGGACTACATGAGGGCGCACACCGCCGACCTCCGCCATCATCACATCGTCGACCCGCGCACGGGCTCCTCGCCCGGCCATGCCAGCGCCGCCACAGTGGTGGCCCGGTCCGCCATGGACGCCGACGCCCTCGCCACCGCGGCCATGGTGCTGGGCCCCGTCCACGGCATCGAGTTGCTGGAGCGGCTCGACGGGACCGAAGGCCTCGTCGTCACCAAGGACCTCGACCTGGTGCGCAGTTCCGGGTTCGGGGCCTGAACCGCTCGACATACATGTCCATCCGCGCCTCCCTCTTCGTCACCTGCCTGGGCGACCACTTCTACGCCGATGCCGCCGCCTCGGCCGTTCGGCTGCTGCGGAAGTTGGGGGTGGAGGTCGACTTTCCGGAGGCGCAGACCTGCTGCGGGCAGCCCGCCTTCAACGCGGGCCGGGACGCCGAGGCACGCCGCATGGCCGCGCACACCCTCGAGGTCTTCCGCGAAAGCGAGTACGTGGTGCTTCCCTCGGGGAGCTGCGCCTGCATGCTCCGGCGCTTCTACGCCCATCTCTTCCACGATGACGACCTGTCCGGGCAGGCGGCCGACCTCGCCGGACGCACCTACGAACTGGGGGAGTTCCTGGTGCGGGTGCTCGGGGTGACGGACCTCGGGCGCGGCCTGGAGGGACGGCGCATCGCGTACCACCACGGGTGCCACGCCCTGCGGGAGCTGGGGATCCGGGAGGAGCCGCTCGCGCTCCTGGACAACGCCGGGGCCGAAGTGGTCCCGTGGGAGGCGGCGGAGGAGTGCTGCGGCTTCGGAGGACTGTTCTCGGTGAGCTTCCCGCAGGTGTCCGCCGGGATGGCCGACCGGAAGCTGGACACCCTCGCCGCGGCAGGCGAGGTCGACTTCCTGACCTCCGCCGACTGCGGTTGCCTGCTCCAGCTCTCGAGCCGCATGCGAAAGCGCGGGCAGGATCTCGCCGTGCGCCATCTTGCCGACGTTCTCTGGGAGGCGGCCGGTGGAGATTCATAGCCGCGAGTACCCGAAGCGGGCGCGCCGGGGCGGGGATGTGCGCGAGTCGGTGACCGGGGCGACCCTGACCTTCGATGCACACCGCCGGGCCGCGTACGCGGGGGTGGCCGCGGAGGAATGGCGCGTCTGGGCCGAAGGGGTGAAGACGCACCTGCTGACCCATCTGGACCGGTATCTGGAGGAGGCCGAGGCGCGCCTGGAGGCCAACGGCGCCCGGGTTCACTGGGCCGGGTCGCAGGAGGACGTGCACCGGATCCTCTCCGGCATCATCGAGCGCCGGGGGGCGCGGCGCGCGGTCAAGGGCAAGAGCATGCTCTCCGAGGAACTCGAGGTGAACGAGCTGCTGGAGAAGCGGGGCGTCGACGTGCTCGAGACCGATCTCGGCGAGTACATCCTGCAACTGCTCGAACAGCCGCCCAGCCACATCGTGGGCCCCGCCATCCACCTGAGCCTGGACGAGATCCGCCGGCTGTACCACGAAACCCACGGGACGGAGCCGGATGCGACGCCGGACGAGCTGGCCGCGGTCTCGCGCGTGATCCTGCGCGAGGCTTTTCTCGCGGCCGAGGTGGGCATCACCGGGGGGAACTTCCTGGTGGCGGAGACGGGCACCGTGGCGCTCATCGAGAACGAGGGCAACATCCGGCTCACCACCTCGGCGCCACCCGTGCACGTGGCGCTGGTGGGCATCGAGAAGCTGCTGCCGCGCTGGAGCGACCTGGCGGTGTTCCTGCAGCTCACGTCCCGGGCGGCGACCGGACAGCCGGTGGGCAACTACGTCTCCATGATCCACGGTCCCAGGACCGCGGAGGACCCCGACGGCCCGGAGGAGGTGCACGTGGTGCTGGTCGACAACGGCCGCACCGACGTGCTCGCCGACCCTGAGGCGTGGGAGGCCCTCCGCTGCGTGCGTTGCGGCGCCTGCCTCAACGCCTGCCCCGTGTACCGCCAGACGGGCGGGCACGCCTACGGGGCCGTCTACTCGGGCCCCATCGGGTCGGTGCTGAACCCCGGGCTGGCCGGGCTGCACGCCGCCATGCCGCTCCCCTTCGCTTCCAGCCTGTGCGGCGCCTGCGAGGAAGCCTGCCCGGTGCGCATCCCCATCCCCGAGCTGCTCCTGAGCTGGCGCCGGCGGGCGGCGGAGGCGGGGATGGATTCCCGCGCCAAGGCGGGCCTGCTGAAGGCGTGGACCGCGGTCGCCACCCGGCCTGGCCTCTACCGGGCCGCCGGGGCCATGTTGCATTCGCTCCCCGAACCGGTGCGCCGCGTCCCCCTGCCGGTCGTGGGGGGCTGGCGCGAGGTGCGCGCGGATCCGGAGCCGTCGCCGACCTCCTTCCGCGAGCTCTGGCGGGAGGGCATCGAATGAGGGAACGGATTCTCGACCGGGTACGGCAGGCGCTCCGGGACCGGCCCCGGGTGCCTCATCCGGGCGAGCTGAGTACGGCGGTGCCCGATGACCCTCCACCGGTGGAGCACTTCGCGGAGTGCTTCCGGGCGGCCGGGGGCGAGGTGCACCGCTTCGCCGACGCGGACGCGGCGCGCCGGTGGCTGCAGCGGTTCGCCGCCCGGTTCGAGAGCGTCAGCCACGGGACCGGCGTTCCCGCGATCCTGGCGGCGCCGGCTCCCGATGCCCCGCCCCGGGAGGCCGCGCTGGGGGTGTCGGTTGCGCGCGCGGCGGCCGCCCAGTCCGGGTCACTGGTGCTGAGCAGCCGGGACGGCCGGCGCACCCAGCTGCTCCCGCCGGTGCACGTGGTGCTGGTGGACGCCGGGACGGTCGTCGCCACCCTCGGCGAGGCGCTGGCTGCGTGCCGCGATGACGGTGGTGCCGCGCTGGCGCTGCACTCCGGTCCCAGCAAGTCGGCCGACATCGGCCAGGTCATGGTGACCGGCGTCCACGGACCCGGCCGTGTGATCGCACTCCTCCTCGACGAATGGCCGGCGCCTTGACCATGACGAATCAGAACGGCCCGGACGCACCGGTGGAATTCCCGGTTCGACTTGCGTGCGTCGACACGGGGTCGAACGGAATCCGGTTCATGGCCGTGGAGTTCACCTCCCCGGCCGGGTACACCACGCTTCATTCGGAGCGGGTGCCGATTCGGCTGGGGCACCAGGTCTTCCTCACCGGGCGGCTGGCTCCGGAGACCATGGACGCCACGGTCGAGGCTTTCCAGCGCTTCCGGGGATACCTGAAGCAATTCGACATCGAGCACTACCGGGCGGTGGCGACCAGCGCCGTGCGCGAAGCGCGCAACGGGCCGCTCCTCGTCGAGAGGATCGCACGCGAGACCGGGATCCGGCTGAAGGCCATCACCGGATCCGAGGAGGCGCGGCTGGTGCATCTGGCGGTGGCGGCGCGCATCGGTCTGGAAGGCGGCCGCTGGCTGCTCGTGGACCTGGGCGGCGGCAGCGTGGAGCTGTCGCTGGTGGACGACTCGGGCATGCTGTGGAGCGAAACCCACTCGATGGGCTCGGTCCGTCTGCTGGAACGGCTGGCCGAACCCGGAAACGAGCCCGGGGCGTTTCAGCGACTGCTCTCAGAATATGTGGCGGTCATGAACATTCCGGCGCCCGCGCAGTACTGGCAGCCGACCGGGTTCATCGGCTGCGGAGGAAACATCGAGGCACTGGCCGCGCTGGCCGCCCCCGGCAAGGCCAAGGACGGTGTCAGCCGGCTGCCCGTCTCGGGCCTGGATTCCGCCATCGGGCTCCTCGCGCGGCTGTCGTATTCGGAGCGCGTCGAACAGCTGGGGCTTAGGCACGACCGCGCCGACGTCATATTGCCCGCCGCAGTCGTCTTCAGGCGACTGGCCGAGCTCACCGGCACCCGGGAGATCCTGGTTCCGCACATCGGAGTGAAGGAGGGGGTCACGCTCGACCTGATGGCGGACCTGAACTCCCGGGCCACCAACGACACCCGGCGGGAAAGGCAGCTCACCCAGGCGGCGGTATCGTTCGGGCGCCGCTACATGTTCGACGAGGTCCATGGCCGCCATGTCGCGAGGCTGGCGGTCAGCGTGTTCGACCAGCTCAAATCCCTGCACGGACAGGGGTCCCATGCACGGCATCTCCTGAACGTTGCGGCAATCCTGCACGATATCGGCGTGTTCGTGGCGATGAAAAAGCACCACAAGCATACCCTCTATATTATCGGCAACTCGGAAATACCGGGCCTTTCGACGCGCGAGATGGCAATTGTGGGGAACGTCGCGCGCTACCACCGCAAGAGCCATCCGAGGTCGCATCACAGGCCGTATGCGTCGCTCGCCCCCGGGGATCGCGTGCTGGTCGACCACCTGGGCGCGATCCTGCGCCTGGTGGACGGGCTGGACCGGCAGCGCCGTCAGCTGATCCGCTCGGTCACGGCCACCCTGGACGGGCGCAGTCTTCGCCTGAGCGCGGACTGTGCCGGCGACGTGCTGCTGGAGCGCTGGACCGTGGATCAGAAGAAAGGCCTCTTCGAGGAAACCTTCGGGCTCCGCGTCGTCATTGATTTCTGAACCCGGTGACGCCGGGACATCCGCGCGCTGCGGAATCATATTCGCATCAGCACTGATGGATATTGCGCGCCACTTTGTCAGACCTTATCGTTTGCACTGGCAAGATTTCCCGGCTGTTTCAATCGTCTCAAAGGGAGAGTTAATCGATGGTCGCGACCGACGCTGAAGTTATGGGTTGGGTTGAGGAGCAACTGCAGGACAATCCGGAAGTTACGGTAGATGAGCTGTTCGAGGGCGCGAAGATTCTCCAGCCCGATGTGGCGGAACTGAACAAGCGCCAGTTTCACGCGCGATATCCGCTTCAGGTGAAGCGGCGGGCCAGCAGGGCTGCGGCTGCGGCTGCCGCGGAAGCCGCACCCGAACCCGCACCCGAACCCGCACCGGAAGCCGCACCGGAGGCCGCACCCGAACCCGCACCGGAAGCCGCACCCGAACCCGCGGAAGCCCCGGCCCCGGCCAGGAGCAAGACGACGACGGACGCCGAAGTCATGACCTGGGTGGAAGGACAGCTGAAGGACAATCCCGACGTTACGGTGGACGAACTGCTCGCGGGCGCGATCAAACTGAA
>JAJDVR010000245.1 GCA_022826025.1 Gemmatimonadota bacterium
TTCACGGCCCTGAAGAAGCTCTATCTCGACGACAACTGGCTGACCACCGTGCCCGCGGGGATCTTCGCGGATCTGACGGCGCTCGATACGCTTTGGCTGGAATTCAACGCGCTGGGGACGTTGCCCGAGGGCGTTTTCGACAATCTCACCGAACTGAAGGCCCTCGACCTGTCGGGGAACCTGCTGTCTTCGTTGCCTGAAGGCGCTTTCGACGATCTGACCAGCCTTGAGTACCTGACGCTCTCCGGCAACCGCCTGACCGAGTTGCCCGACGGCGTCTTCGACAACATCACCAGCGTCACGGAGCTGTTTTTCACCAGCAACCGGCTGGGAACCCTGCCCGACGGCGTTTTCGACAACCTCACCGAACTCAGGGAGCTGTTCATCGGGGCGAACCGCCTGACCGCGCTGCCCGACAGCCCGTTCGCCAACCTCGCCGCCATCGAGAGGTTGAGCATGACCCGGAATCGGCTCACGGAACTCCCGGAGGGCGTGTTCGCGGGCCTCTCGGAGCTCGATTACCTCAGCTTCTCCCGCAACCGCATCGCCGAGGTGCCGAACGGCGTGTTCGACGACGTCGCCAGCCTGGACACGCTCTGGATGCAGGGAAACGGGCTGACCGAGCTGCCCGAGGGGGTTTTCGACGGCACGCCCGATCTGGCATTCCTCTCGGCGTACGGGAACTCGCTGACCGAGCTGCCCCGCGGACTGTTCGCGGGCATGACCGGACTGGAGGTGGTCTGGCTGGAGGAGAATCTGACCGATCCCTTCCCGCTTACGCTGGAAGCCGTGAGGACGGACAGCGAGGACCCGCTGGCGGAAGGCCCCGCTCAGATCGGAATCGCGGTGAGGGAGGGCGCCCCGTTCGACATGCGCCTCGTGTTCGGCGCCCGCGGGGGTGATCCGCGCTCGACGGTCGTTTCGATCGCCGCGGGAGACACCCTCAGCCGACTGGTTGCGGTGACCCGTCGGGAAGGCAGCGTCTCGCAGTACATCCAGTTCGACTCCCTGCCGGCGACCCCCACGGACGAGTGCGGCCCCAACCTCTGCTTCGAGGGCATGACGCCCGCCGCCGGCGACCCGCTGGTGCTGGTCAACCCTCCGGATCTGAAGGTCGAAGCACAGACCGCCTACCTGGTCCAGGCTACCCAGTCCTACGCCGGCAAGGTGCCGCTGGTGGCCGACCGCGAGGCGCTGCTGCGGGTCTTCGTGACCGCCGACTTTCTGAACTCGTACCGTCCTTCCGCGCGGGCCACCTTCTATCTCGACGACGAGGAGATCCACGTTGCCGACCTGACCCCGCCTTCCGGCCTTCCGAGAAGGGTGGACGAGAGCAGCCTGAACGCCTCCTTCAACGCCATGGTCCCGGATTCGGTGGTGCAGCCCGGCCTGGAGATGGTGGTGGAGATCGACCCGGACAGCACCCTGTCGACGCTCACGGGCAGCCAGATGCGCATTCCGGCGACGGGCCGGCAGTCGCTGGACGTGCGCACGCTGCCTCCGCTTGACGTCACGCTTGTCCCGGTTGCGTTGTCCTCGGAGGTGAGCAGGGGCGACAACGAGTCGGTGGCCGCGCTGGTGAAGGACATGGGCGCCGGCAACTCCCACGCGGCGCTGCAGGAGACCCAGGTTCTGCTGCCGCTCTCCGAGTTGAATATCAGCGTGCGTGAGCCCTACACGACGCAGGCCGACACGGTGGAGGATGGGGGATTCGGACTTCTCGACGAAATCCACCTGCTCCGATTCATCGAGGCAGGAGCCACCAACGACTACTACCACGGCATCCTGGCCTGGCCGGCCTCGCGCTATCCCGGGTCGTGGGGCTTTTCGGGCGTCGCCTATATCGGTGGGTGGGCCGGCCTGAGCCTGTCACACATTGCAGGGGTCTACCGCGGCGATGGATCCTTCGGCAGCACCCTGGCACACGAACTGGGCCACAACCTCACCCTCCGGCACGCTCCGGGCTGTGGAGCGGGGGGACCCGACCCGGACTACCCCTACACCGACGCGTACACGGGCGTCTGGGGGGTCGACTTCAGCACGGGAGGAGATTTCGGCAGGCTGATCAGTCCGGCTCGCTACCGGGACTTCATGTCCTACTGCGACCCGCCGTGGACCAGCGACTTCAGCTTCACGAAGGCCCTCGAGTACAGGATGGGGCTTCCACCGGCGCCGGCCGCCGCCCCGGGAGCGAGGGCGGTCGAAAGAACGCTGCTGCTGTGGGGCAGAATCCAGGACGGCGAACTGCGCCTGGAGCCCGTCTTCGAGTGGGATACCAGGGTGAAGCTTCCGACGTCGCCCGGCCCATACCGGCTGGAGGGGATCGACTCGGCGGGAGGGCGCATGTTCTCGATGAGCTTCACCCCGGACAGGGTCGACCATGGCGGTGCGGGATTCCTCTTCGCCGTACCGGTCGAGGAGGGCCGGGCGGACGAGCTCGAGCGCGTGACGCTGGCCGGACCCGAGGGCTTCACCGCCCTGGACCGCGACAGCGGCGGACAAGGCGCGATCGTGACCAGCCGCTCAACCGGGCACATCCTGAGCATCGTGCGGGACTGGTCCCGGGTCCGTCCGGAAGCGCTCGGCACCGCCGCGGAGGTCTCGGTGAGCCGCAGCGTGCTGGTGCGCGAGGTGCGCGAGCGGCAGAGGTAGCGCGGAGACCAGCCCCGGGGGCCCGCGATTCTAGTCCAGCGCCCCGATCACGGCCTGCGCATACTCCTGCGTGGAGGCGCTGCCGCCGAGGTCGCCGGTCACCGTCTCGCGCCGACCCAGCACCTTCTGCATGGCGCCGCGGATACGGGCGGCCGTCTCCGGTTGCCCGATGTGGTCGAGCATGGCGCACGCGGCCAGCATGAGCGCAGTCGGGTTGGCGATGCCCCGCCCCGCGATGTCCGGCGCCGAGCCGTGGACCGCCTCGAACATCGCAACACCCCGGCCGACGTTGCCGGCGGGGGCCATGCCCAGACCGCCCACCAGCCCCGCCATCAGGTCGCTCACGATGTCGCCGAACATGTTCTCCATCACGAGCACGTCGAAGGCGTGCGGGTTCAGCACCAGGTTCATCGCGGTGGCGTCGATGATGCGGTCTTCGAACTCGATGTCCGGATACTCGCCGGCCAGCTCCCTGCCCACGTCCAGGAACAGTCCCTGGGTGTACTTGAGGATGTTGGCCTTGTGCGCCAGCGTCACCTTGCGGCGGCCGTGCCGGCGGGCGTACTCGAATGCGTAGCGGCAGATGCGCTCCGCGCCGAAGCGGGTCACGATCATGACCGACTCGGCCGCGGCCCGGGGATCGCCCTCCATGCCGATGTAGTGCTCAACCCCGACGTACAGCCCCTCGGTGTTCTCGCGGATGAGGACCAGGTCGATGTCCTCATAGCGTCCGCCGGGAACGAAGGTGCGCACCGGCCGCACGTTGGCGTAGAGGTCGAATTCCTTGCGGATCGCGACGTTGATGGACCGGAACCCGCCGCCCACCGGCGTCGTAAGCGGCCCCTTGAGCGCAACCCCGTTCGCCCGGATGGAGTCCAGCGTGGCCGGGGGCAGTGGATCGTTCACCTGCTCGAGCGCCGTCATCCCGGCCCGTTGCCGGTCGTACTCCAGCGCGGCGCCCGCGGCGTCCAGAACGGTCAGCGTCGCCGACATGACCTCCGGGCCGATGCCGTCTCCATGGATGACGGTTATGGTCCGGGGCATGGGATGGACCCTATCCCTCCTCCGCCACCGGCACTCCGTACCGGCGCAACGTGCCCTGCACAGTCGGGCGGCCCAGGCTGATCCGGTCGCCGTCCAGCAGGTACGAGAAGACATATCCCGTACCGAGCAGCAGGATGCCGATCAGGAAGCAGTACATGACCGCCCGGTCGGGATAGGTGTCCTTCAGGTAGCCGACGTACATCGGGCCGATGATCCCGGCAGCGGCCCACGCGGTGAGGATCGTGCCGTAGATCTTCGACATGTTCTTCGAGCCGAAGACGTCCACGACGAACGACGGCATGGTGGCGAATCCTCCGCCGAAGCAGAGGAGCACGTAACAGACGAGGGCGGAGAAGATCCAGGGGTTGGACTCGGTCATGAGGATGCCGAAAACCACCATCTGGCTGGCGAGGAGAATGCGGAACACGCTGACCTGTCCCAGGCGGTCGCAGAGCGAGCCCCAGAGGAGTCGTCCGACGCCGTTGCAGACCGAACTCACGGCGATGAGCGTGGCGCCGTATTCGGCCAGCGTCGCAGGACCGAGGGAGGGGTCGGCCAGCCCCCAGACCTCCTGCAGGAGTTCGGACTGGAAGCTGATCACGGAGATGCCGGCCGCGATGTTGGAAAAGAACACGATCCACATGATCGTGAACTGTGAAGTGCGCAGGTAGGGCGTTGCCGGCTCCACCCTCTCGGGAGGCGCCGATCTCGAGCTGGTCCCGTGAGCGGGCGCCGGTGTTTCGGGCGGATCGCTGAGGAACAGGCTGGACGGGATCAGGATGCACGCGAACACGATCCCCAGCCACAGGAAAACGCGCGCGAGATCTCCCTCCGTCCCGACCACGAGAAGAGGCGCCAGACCCTTGCTCAGCAGGAGCGCTCCGACGCCGAAGCCCATCACCACGATGCCCGTCACCAGTCCCTTGCGATCCGGGTACCACTTCGCGGCGGTCGCAACCGGCGTCACGTACCCCATCCCGATGCCCGCACCCCCGATCACCCCGTATCCCAGATAGAAGA
>JAJDVR010000182.1 GCA_022826025.1 Gemmatimonadota bacterium
CACGGCTGATACGTTTTGCTCATGATTCCACTAAATCATACAACAACACTCCGCGTCGATCCCCCAGGGGATCTATGCGGTACAGACTCCTAGCGCAGCGTCCCGACACCGCCTTTCGCAAGATGCATCCGACGCATTCGGGGCTTGTGATGATCGATGATCTCGGCAAGGCCGATGGTCTTGGTCAGATCGAGGCGGCGGCCCTGCGATACAATCGTGCCGGGGCGGTGAAGGCAAAGAAGGGGCTCCAGCACGGAATCTATCGTGTTGGCGTCCATCCGTTCGGCGTTGGCCTCATCGCCATGTCGCGGGACTGCGTCGTCCACGCCTATGACGACGACCTCTCTCCAATGCTGGAAACTCCGCTTGCCAAGGCACCCGAGATCCTTGCCGTGAGAAAGCGGTTCAATATCCCGGATGATCAACTCAAGAACCATATCCGCTGCGTCGCGCTTTCGCGGGACGCGAGCCGCTATCTCTTCACTGCGGTGGACGAGGCGTGGTGCGTGGATATGCGCGGCAAGGGCCTTTGGGGTGCCAGGCTACCATTCAAGGAGGGTTGGACACGGGTCGTGACGCCGAATACCGCATTCGGGACGAGCGCCGATGTGCACCGCGCATTGACCCTCATGGGCCTTTCCCTTCCGATTACACCGGAAGACCTGAAACACCGGTATCGGGAACTTGCCAAGCAGTGGCATCCTGATCTCAATCCACGCGATCCCGAGGCCAGCGAAAAGATGAAGGGCCTTATCTCAGCGGCGGAGATCCTGACCGGCGTCGAGGCGAGCGCGCTCCCCCGCTACACCGGGTCCACTTTTGTTTGCGAAATGGGGCGCACAGAGTTGGAGGCTGGCGGGGCCAAGTTCGCCGTGAGCATCGAAATGCAGGTCGGAGAGATCCACGCATCGGACTGGGTCTACGCCGCCAGCTTTGCGGCCGACTCGGACGCAGTTTATCTCGCGGGCTATTCGGGTCGTGTAGTGCTCGTGGACAGGAACGGTGAGGGCATGAGGGTGTACGATATTGGCAGTGTGCCCCGGAGTATCGTTGACACAGGGGATTATCTCTACCTGTTGACCGACACGCGGCTTTACGTACTGCACGACGACGCCCTGCACGCTGTTGTCGACACCCTCGACGGTGGCGACTTTCTTGTCGCGCAAACGGCCTTTGGGCTACTTGAGCAAAAGCGACTGCGTTGGTTCCGAGAGGACGGTTGTTACTTGGGCAGCGTGATTTCAAGGGACCCAATTCGGCGCGTCTACGCGGCTCGGGACGGGATGGTGGTAGAAACCCGGCAGTGGCGGGCAATCGTAGAAGATGTTCCGAGTTGGTGGGAGTGATGGTTGGGTCACTCGGCGAGAGCTGGCTTTGAAGCAATAACAGTGGCGAAGGGATGGTGGAGCCGATGGGGATCGAACCCACGACCTCTAGATTGCGAACCTAGCGCTCTCCCAGCTGAGCTACGGCCCCACGCGCTTGCAGGATTTCCAGAATAGCACCCCTCAAACCGCATGTAAATGCACCGCGATCCACAGGTCCTTGACACGCCACCCGCGAGTTTCGTACGCCTGCCTTCACCATGAGGACCGCGTACTTCGACTTGGTCTCCGGGATCAGCGGGGACATGACCGTGGCTGCGCTATTGGACCTGGGACTGCCGCGCAGGCGGCTTCGGGAGGAGCTGGCTAAGCTCGCGAACCTCGATTTTCGCATCCGCGTGGGCCGGAAGACCGTCCACGGTATCCGGGCGGTGCGGTTTCAGGTCCTGGCGGCCGAGGAGCAGCCGGGGCGAAGCTGGTCGGATATCCGCGGACTGATCGAGGGAAGCGGGCTGCCGGCCGAGGTGAAGACCCGCGGCCTGGCCATCTTCTCCAAGCTCGCCGAGGCGGAGGGGAAGGTCCACGGAGTTGCGCCGGAGGAGGTTCATTTCCACGAGATAGGGGCGGTGGACTCCATCGTGGACATCGTGGCGGCGGCCATCGGCACCTGTTTCCTGGGAATCGACGAGTTCGCCTGTTCGGCCGTGCCCCTGGGCCGGGGGCTGACCCGTTCGCTGCACGGTGTGTTGCCGGTGCCGGTGCCGGCGACGTTGGATCTGTTGAAGGGGTTCCCGGTCGAGGGTGCGGACATCGCGGCGGAGAACGTCACCCCTACCGGCGCCGCCATCCTTTCGGCCCTGGTGACGCGGAAGGGGGAGGCTCCGGCCATGCGCGTCGAGGGGACGGGCTACGGCGCGGGGACGTTGGAGTTCGCGGACCGGCCCAACGTGTTGCGGATCGTGACCGGGGAGAGTGCGGCAGCCCTCGCCCACGAGCGCATGTTGGTGATGGAGACCCACATCGACGACATGAACCCGGAGTTCTACGACTATGTGCTGGAGCGCCTCTTCGCGGCGGGCGCCCGTGATGTGACGCTTTCGCCCGTCCAGATGAAGAAGAACCGGCCGGGCACGCTGTTGCGGGTCGTCGCGGAGCCGGAACTGCGGGACGCGCTGGCGGGGATCGTGTTGGGGGAAACTTCGACTCTCGGGGTGCGCTGCTACCTAGTGGACCGGTTGGTGCTCCCACGGACGACGCTGAAGCTCAAGACCCGTTTCGGCACGCTCACGGTCAAGGTCGCCGAGGAACCGGGAGGGGCGAAGCGGGCGACCCCCGAGTACGACGAGGTGCGGAAGATCGCGGCGGCGAGGAAGGTGCCGTTGAAGGCGGTCTACGACGAGGTGACGCGCTGTTTCATGGGCGGTCGGTAAGCCCCCCGCCTCTGGATTCCCGCTTCCGCGGGAATGACGTATTCGTAACGTCCCCGCCCGTCCGGTATGACGGTCAAGGGGTGAGGCGCGGCCACTATCCTCACGTGATCTTGGCAAGATTGTCGAACTCGATGTGCCGCCGGAACAGGGCGCCCAGGTCGGGGCGCGTTTCCTGCGGCGCGCCCGTGCCCGGTCCCGACGCCCGCAGGAACGGGATTCTCCCCACGCAGGACACCCGGGTC
>JAJDVR010000163.1 GCA_022826025.1 Gemmatimonadota bacterium
CCTTCGAACCACAGCTCGCGCTGCCGTTCGTCGACGACCGCCTGGCGAATCTCGGCTTCGCCCATGCCCATGAAGTGAGGCAGTCCGTGCGCGTCGCGCAGCCCGTCGATGATGCGCACGGCCTCGTCGCCGCCCACCACCTCGGCGATGATCAGCTGCGCCTCTTCCCAGCGAGCGATCGGCATGGGTGAACTCGCCGACGTGTACTTGCTCTGGCCCCACACGTTGCCCGGAGCCCAGCCGGTGTTCTGGCCGGTATCGTAGGTGATGGTACGCGGATCGAGTACGCCGCCGGTCATCAGCTCGCGCGTCCACGGGGCCACGCCGAAGCTGAAGTTGAACAGGTTGGTGGCCCAGACGCGGTTGTTCAGCCGGTTGGGCGCGTCCGAAGGAAAGATGTCCATCCGGAAGCCCTCGGGGACCTGCCTGGCGTCGGCCACTGCACCCTGGCCGTCCCCCTGATACAGCTTCACCCGGGCACGGCCCACCAGAGCCGCGCTGGCGATGTCTCCCGCCCCGGAACTCTGCGCGTGCTGAAGCGCGTTGGAGAACCGCTGCTCCGCCTCGGCGAAGGCCTGCACGGAGGTAATCTCCGGCCCGCTGTCCAGGGCGATCGTACAGTGCGCGGCGCCCAGCATGGAGAGGCTGAACCCGGACAGCAGAGAGGCCCTCGCAAGCCGCTGGGTTCGCATCGCGACCTCCGCGTCGCTCCAGCTTTCGAGCAGGTTGACGAGGTTGTCGGCCACCCATCGCGCGCGGGATGCGGGCACATAGCCCGAAGGCAGGAACCCGGTGCAGTCATTGTCGGCCCAGGCGTTCTGGCCCTGGGGGCGGCGGCGGTCCAGCGACCAGTTGTCGCCGCCGGCGTTGGTGTCTTCGTACTCGTCGCTCAGGTCCGCGGTCACGACCAGGAACGCACCGTGGGCGCACAGGAAGTCCGCCTCGAGGCCGTTCATGAGAGCCCCGGCCTGGGCGGGAATCTCCACGTTCTCCGAGAGGAGGCGGCTGGGGTCGGTGACTTCGAGAAGGCTGTCCACGTCGCACGCGGCGGAGAACGCCAGCAGCGCGGCGCACGCGAAAGCCCGAGTCATAATCGTCTTGATATGCATGATCACATTCTCCTCTTTGTCGGGCTCAGAAGCTGAAGCGGACGGAAGCGGTGATCTGCTGTGGCAACGGCAGGTTGTTCTGCGCCATGAAGGCTCTGCCGCCGCTCGAGAACATCACCTCCGGGTCCGAAGCGGTCCAATCCGTCAACGTGAAGAGATGCTGGGCCGCGATCTGGAGGACGGCGCGGCTCGAGCCGAAGCGATACTGCTCGGGAAGGTCGTAGGTCATGGAGACCGCCTTGAGCCGGATGAAGCTCACGTCGTTGACCCACGAGTCGATGATCTGATCGCTGCTCTCGACCGTCGCCTTCATGATCGGATCCCACTCCTGGGGATGATGGTTCGACCGGCAGACCCGGTAGAGGCGGCAGCGCTGGCGGAGCGTGTTGTCGAAGCGCTTGTGGCCCTGCTCGGAGGTGACCAGGACGTGAAAGCGGAGGTTGTTGCCGACGGCGATGTCGGACGTGAGCGAGATCTCGTAGGGCGCGATGGCCCGGCCCAGGAAGACGCGCGGAGCGATGGTGGTGCCGCCGGCGTCGAAGCAGGGCGTGGTGCCGCCCTGTCCGTTGCTGCACTGGGCGTTGACGGTGTTGCCGTTGGCGTCGAGGTCCGAACTCACCACGTCCACGCCGAACCAGCTGTACGGCGGATGGCCCACCCGGTGCTCCATCGAGCTCCAGCTGTTGAAGACGATGCTGGTGTCCCCCGCCTCGCCGGAGAGTTGCAGGATCTCCGAGCTGTTGCTGGAGAAGTTGAGGCCGACGTCCCAGCTGAGACCCGAAGTCTCGACGAGCTGCGCGTTGAGCGAGAGCTCCAGCCCCGAGTTGGTGATCTCGCCCGCGTTCACGAACTGGGCGCCGGTGAAGCCGCCGGAGGGCGGCAGGTCGCGTTCGAGAATCGCGCCCCTGGTCAGCTTGTTGTAGTACGTGAACTGGAGCCCCAGCCGACTGTCGAGGAGATCGGCGTCGAATCCGACTTCGGTCTCCTGCCCGACCTCGGCGGTGAGGTCGGGGTTCCCGACCGTGTTGGGCGTCACGCCCGCGGTGCTCCGGGGACCCGTCACGGCCGCCCAGGTGCGCAGCGCCGAGAAGGACGCGGGCTGCTCGCCGGATTCACCCCAGGCCAGACGAAACCGCAGGGTGTTCAGCCAGCCGGGCGCGCTGTCCTGGAACCAGCCTTCCTCGTTCATCACCCACGAGAGCGACGCCTTCGGGTAGGTCACGAACCTGATGTCGTTGCCGAAGGCGCTGTTGTTGTCCACGCGCACGGCCCCGGTCAGGAAGAGGCGGTCATTCCAGCCCAGCGTCTCCTGTATGTAGGTACCGAGGGTGTTATCGGAGATGCGGTTGTTGGCCGGCACGCCCGGAATCGAGGTGGAGGTGATGGTGCTCAGGCCGGGACCGGCGAACTGCTGTCCGGTGGCCGAGAGAAAGGTCGTGGTGCGGGTGTAGTACTGGACGCCCAGCGAAGTGGACGTCGTCAGCGCCGAGGAGACGTTGAGGTTGGCGGTGGTCGAGAAGTCCGTGGTGGTGCGGAAGTGGGTGAAGTGCCCCTCGTTGCGGAAGCCCTTGCGGTTGTTCGCGCCGAGCGACACGACGGCGGTGTCGCTGGTCTGGAATTCGCGGAAGGCCACGTTCTGCTCGCCGGTGAAGTCGAGGCCCGTGGTGAGCCGGGTCGTCAGGAAGCCGAGCGCTTCGTGGTTGAAGGTCAGGCCGCCGGTGAACCGGTTCAGGTACTGGTGGTTGAAGTTGGTCTGATCCCTGACCGGCATGTCGTAGCGGTTGTAGCCGTGCAGGAGCTCGCAGCCGAAGCTGTTGTTGCTGGACCGGCACCAGTGCTCGGGAAGGAGCCGCGGACTTCCGAACTCGACACCCTCGGTGATGCTTCCGAAGCCGTCGCGCACCAGACGGTCGCGCGAGTTGGTGTACCCCATGTTCACCGCGAGCCCCAGATTGTCCGAGAGTTCGGTCTCGATGTTGGTGCGCAGGTTGAACTTCTTCTGCCAGTTGTAGTTCAGGATGCCGGTCTCGTCCGCGTAGGTCCCCGAAAGGAAGTAGCGGGTGTCCGCGGAGCCGCCGCTCAGGCTGGCGCTGTACGCCTGGACGGAGCCGGGCGTGTAGATGTCGTTGCCGAGGCCGTCGTGGTAGTCCAGCATGTTCAGCGTGTGGATCTGCCCCGAGGCCGGGTCGGTCCAGTAGTTGTCGTAGCCCACCTTGCCCTGCTTGTCGGCCATCCAGTTCACACCCTGCCGGACCATGAGGTCGACCCGGGCGCCGCCCTCCTGGCCCCGCTTGGTGATGACGTTGATCACGCCGCGCGAGGCTTCCGTGCCGTAGAGCGTCGCGGCCGCCGGGCCCTTGAGCACCTCGATCCTCTCGATCTGCTCGGGGTCCAGGCTCGTGAGGATCGACCGCACGCCGGCGTTGTTGCCGAAGGTGTAGCCGGTGGTCTCGTCGTTGTTGGCCCGAACGCCGTCGATGTAGATGAGGGGCTGGCCGTTGAGCGAGAAGGTGGACGCGCCCCGGATGCGCATGCGCGGACCCTGCCCCACCATGCCGCCGCCCATCATGTTCACGCTGGGGGTCCGCCCGCGCAGCAGGGTCTGCACGTCTTCGACCGGCGCCAGTTCGGTAATGGCCGCGGCCTCGACGGTGCTCACCGAGTTGCCGATCGCGCGCCTGCGGGTCCCGCCCGGTACGCCGGTGACGACGATTTCGTCCAGCGCGAAGGCCTGCTCGGAGAGGAGAAAGTCCTGCACGAGCGTCTGGTCGGCCGCGATCGTGACCGCCACGTCGACGGTCGCATACCCCACCCGCTCCGCGCGCAGGGTCTGCGGCCCGTCGGGCACATTCGGGATCAGGTAGCGGCCATCCGCGTTGGTGAGCCCGCCCAGACCGGTGCCCACGACCGACATCTGGACCGCGGCGATGGGCTGACCGGTTCCCGCGTCGGTGACCGTCCCGGTGACGGTCCCCTGCAGACGGATCGGGCGCACGTCCACTTCGGCCGGGGCCACCTCCAGGACCAGCGTCGGCTGCGGGTCGAACGATACCGACTGGGCGGAGGTCGCCGGAGCGAGACCGGCGAACAGGAGAAGAAGAACGATAAACGGTTTCACAGCAACCTCCCCGGAGTCTGGAGACTCCGACTGGGGTTCCGGTGGGGACCGGCCAGGCGGGTCCAGCAGCAGAAAACGGCCAGGGTCGCTCGGTGTTCCGGCTGCGTGGTCGGAACCCGTACTCGATTCGGATTCCTGGCCCACAAGGCACGGCGGAAAGCCCGTCTCGCCGCCCCGACGCGTTCTTCCTCCCATGCGCGGGCTTACGGATGCACTTCGACGTGCGGGGGTTGGGGGGGCGAGCGTTCTCTGATTGTGGGGACTGGGCTTCCCCTTCGCAAACCTGTGCCCCGGGCGCGCTTACGCGCCGCGCGACAAGCGACCCCGGGAAGACGCTTCAGGGATGGTCGTGAAGCTGTTCTCCCGCCGGAGCGGTCAGTCTCCGCGCCGGTAGACCGTTTCGCCGCCGACGATCGTCTCGAGCACCTGAATCTCGCGGATGGTGAGGGGATCCACGGTCAGCGGGTTGTCGGACAGGATGACGAGATCCGCCAGTTTGCCCGGCTCGATGGACCCCTTGATGTCCTCCTCGAAGTTCTGCCAGGCGGCGTCGATGGTCATCGCCCGCATCGCGTCCAGCGGCGACACCCGCTCCTCGGGTCCGAGCACCTGGTCGCTGCGGGTCAGGCGGTTTACCGACACCCAGATGAGCTGCAGCGGATCCACCGGCGTCACCGGCGTGTCGTCGTGAACGGTGAAACGGATGCCGCGGTCGATGGACGACTTGAGGGGACTGATCCCCGCGGCGCGCTCCGGCCCCATGAAGATGTCGCGGTGCCGGTCGCCCCAGTAGAAGACGTGCCCGACGAAGAACGAGGGCGTGATGCCCAGTTCGGCGATCTCGTCCAGCTGATCCTTGCGCACCATCTGGCAGTGCTCGATGCGGTGGCGGGCGTCCTCGCGGGGAAAGTCGCGCTGGGCTTCGCGGAAGGCGTGGATGATGTCGTCGATCGCGGCGTCGCCGTTCCCGTGGATGGCGATCTGGTAGCCGGCGCGGTGCAGCCCCTTCACCATGGCCGTGAGGTCCTCCCGGCTGCGGGCGGGGTAGCCGCGCCACTCGGGATCGCCATTGAAGGGCGTGTGGTACGGTTCGGTGAAGTAGCCGGTGAAGCCCTGGTTGGAGCCGTCCTGGACGATCTTGATGCCCCCCAGCTTCAGACGATCGTCGCCGAAGCCGGAGACGAAGCCGCCGGCCTCCGCCGGTGACGGGAATCCGGGGGCGGCCTTGCTCACCATCGTCACGACCCGGAGCGAGAGGAGTCCCTCCCGCCGGGCCATCTGAAGGTCGACGACGTTCTCGGCCGTCCCCCCGGTGATGACGGTGGTGGTCACGCCCTGTTCGACATAGATCTGCACGGCGCGCCGGAACCCCTCCAGTTTCTGTTCGACGGTCGCGGGCGGCACGATGCCCATGACCATCCAGGCGGCCGTCTCCTCGAGCACCCCGTCGGGTTCCCCGGTGTCGGCCTCGTGGCGGATGACACCGCCGGGGGGCGGCTGTGTGCCGGCGGTAATGCCCGCCATGCCGAGCGCCGTGGTGTTGGCCACGCCCAGGTGGCCGGAGGTGTGGCTGATGTAGATGGGGTGTTCGGTCGACACGCGGTCGAGGTCGTGCCGGTTGGGGTGGCGCTGGTCCTCAAGCAGGGTGTCGTCGTAGCCCCACCCCTGGATCCACTCGCCCGCCGGGGTCTCGCCGGCCTTTTCCCGCAGCGCATTCACCAGGCCTTCGATGTTCTGCACCGGCCCCATGGGCGGGCTGTTGAGGTTCACCGTGGTGACCGCGATGGCCCCCGCCCACGGGAAGTGGTCGTGGGGGGCGTAGAAGCCGGGTGTCATCGTCCGGCCCTCCAGGTCGACGACGCGGGTGCCGGGACCGGCCATCAGCCCGATCTCGATGCTGCTTCCCACTCCGACGACCTCGTCGCCGCGCACCGCCACGGCCTCGGCGGTGCGCGCCTCCGCGTCCATCGTGACGATCTGCCCGTTCAGGTAGATCGTGTCGACTTCCAGCACCGGCGCCGGCATGGCGCACGCGGTCAGGCCGGCGGCCGCCAGCGCGACCAGAGCGTGGCGTGGGCCTCTGTGGTGGTGTGTCCGGTTCATCGTCGGCTTCTCCCGGTATTGCACTCGCTGGCCGTTCGCCGCCCCGGGCCTGTCGGTCCAGCCATCCCCGGGCGGTTGTCTTGCGATTTGTGTCATCGATGACAGGGCCGTCTTACGATCTGCTCATCGATGGCGACATCGTCTTGCGTTTCCGTGGTCGACCTGAGATACGTCTTGCGATTTGCTTATCGATATCGCTTTCGTCTTACGTCAGGGCGCTCTGCCTCAGAGGTCCCGGCACCCGTGCTCGATCCCGGCCTGCACGGCATCCACCAGCTCGTCGACGTCCGCCTTGGTGACGATGAGCGGCGGGGCCATGTTGACGGTGTTGTTCAGCCCGGGAACGCTGCGCGTGGTCTTGCCCACCAGGACGCCCTCCTCGGCGGCTTTCTTCACCACCGCCATCATCACGTCCTCGCTCACCGGCGTTTTGGAGGCCTTGTCCTCCACCAGCTCCACGCCGGCGAACAGGCCCCTGCCACGCACGTCGCCGACGTTCGGGTGATCGGACAGCTCGCGCAGGCGGTCCAGCAGATACGCCCCCATCACGCGGCTGTTCTCGATCAGATCCTCTTCCTCGATGATGCGCAGGTTCTCCAGCGCCGCCGCGAAGCCCGCGGTGCAGCCGCCGTAGGTGCTGATGTCCCTGAAGTAGTGGTACTTCTCGCTCGGATCCTCGAGGAAGGTGTCGAACACCTCCCCGCGTACGGCCGCCGCCGAGATCGGTGCGTAGGAGCTGGCCATGCCCTTGGCCATGGTGACGATGTCGGGAACGAAGTCGTAGTGCTCGTAGCCGAACATGGTCCCGGTGCGCCCGAATCCGCATACGACTTCGTCGATGATCAGAATCACCCCGTATTCGTCGCATATCTCGCGGACGATCGTGTAGTACTCGTCCACCGGCGGAATGACCCCGCCCCCCGCCGTGATGGGTTCGAGAATGACCCCGCCCACCGTACCGGGTCCCTCCGCCTCGATGGCGTCCCCCAGGGCGCGCGCGCACTCGATGTTGCAGTCCGGATACGACTTGCCGAAGGGACAGCGGTAGCACATCGCGTGCGGCATCCCGGCGAACCCGTCGGGGAACGGCCCGTACGCCTCCTTGCGCTCCTCCTGTCCGCTGGCCGCCAGGCAGGCGATGGTGGTCCCGTGATAGTCCCGGTCGCGGTAGAGGACCTTGTACTTCCCGGTGCCGTTCAGGTGCGCGATCTGGCGCACCATCTTGATCGCCTTCTCGTTGGCCTCCGAGCCGCTGTTGGCGAAATAGAGGTGGTCCAGCTCAGGCATCCACTCCGCCAGCGCGCTCGCGTACTGGGCCGCAGGGACGGTGCCGACCACGCCCGCATAGTAGGGCAGGCGCATCAACTGCTCGTAGACCACCCTCGCGATGCTCTCGCGCCCGTGGCCCACGTTGACGCACCAGACGCCGCCCGAAGCGCCGTCGAGATACTCCTTCCCGTGGATGTCCCGGACCCGTGCGCCCTCTCCCTCCACGAAAACCTGCGGATCCTGGGTCTCGAGGACGCTGTGCTGAAACAGATGGTGCCAGAGGTGCTTCCTGTCCTTCTCGATGACGTCCTGGACGTCGTAGTCGGCGAGCAGCGTCTGTGTGTCGGACATGTGGTCTCTCCGGATGGGCGGCTAGTCCAGGCTCAGGTGTGCGTACTTCTGCAGATGACGGGTGGGCATCGCCAGCGCGTCCCGCCGGAAGGGCTCCGCGAGCACCCTCGCGCCGCCTTCCACGACCGCGTTGATGACGCAGGGCCGGCCGCTCCCGACCGCGTCGCGCACCACGTCCCGCACGCCGCGGTAGTCGTCGACCCGGTAGCCCTTCGCCCCCATCGCCTCGGCCACCTCGGCGAAGTCCGGATTGGCGCGCAGGTTGGTGCCGACGAAGCGGTTGTCGTAGAAGTCGATCTGGTTCTTCTTCTCGGCGCCCCATTCGTGGTTGTTGATGACGACGGCGATGACCGGGATGTCCTCGCGCACCGCGGTCATGACCTCGCTGAGCCCGCTGATGCCCCAGGCGCCGTCTCCCTGAATGGCGAAGACCGGCGCGCCGGGGTTGCCGACCTTCGCACCCAGGGCGGCGCCGTAGGCGAAGCCGCAGTTCCCCCAGGTCAGCGCCGCGAGATGCTGCCGGGGGCCGTTGAACCTGAGGTACCCGTTGCTGATCGAGCAGGTGTTGCCGATGTCCGTGGTGACCAGGGCATCCCCGGGAAGCGCGCGCGTGAACTCCCACAGGAAGCGCCGCGGATGCATGAAGCTCCCGGTGGAGGAGGACCAGGCCTCGAGTTCGTCGTCCCAGGCCCGCTTTTCGCGCGCGACATCCGCGATACGGTCTTCGTTCCGCTCCGGGTTCGGCAGCGCCCCATTCAACTCCTCCAGCAGCTCCGCGGCGTACTCCCCTACATCCGCGACCGAGAAGAGCGCGGGGATCTTGCTCATGCCCCACTGCCTGGCGTCCCGGTCCACCTGGATGAGGGTGGCGTCCTCGGGCCAGTAGGTCATGTCGTACTGGGGCAGGAGGCCGAAGACGCCGAGCCGCGTCCCCAGCGCCAGCACCACGTCCGCCTTGGCGATGGTGCGCATCGCCGCCTTGGACCCGCAGTAGCCGATGGGGCCGCAGCCCAGCTCGTGGCTGTAGGGGAAGGTGTCGTTGTGCAGGTAGGTATTGACCACCGGCGCGCTCAGGTGCTCGGCCAGCGCCCTGACCTCGTCCACGGCGTCGCCCTGGCTCACGCCTCCTCCGGAAACGATGACCGGATAGCGGGCCTCCTTCAGGATGCCGACCGCCTTTTCGATGTCGGCCCGGGGGGGACGTCCGGCTCCGAGGGTGGGGGTCGCGAAGATCTCGTCCTCGATGTCCCCGTAGAAGTAGTCGCGGGGGATGTTCAGATGGGTCGGGCCCAGTTCCAGCTTGGCCCGGTAAAAGCAGCGGCGCGCCAGTTCGCCCATGCGCTCGGGACGGTTTACGCGCACCTGGAAGACCGTCTGCGCCTCGAACATGGGCATCTGGTCCAGCTCCTGGAAGCCGCCGGTGCCGATGCCCAGCGACCCGGTTTCGGGCGTGATGGCCACGACCGGGGAGTGCGCCCAGAACGCCGCCGCGATGGCGGAGACGAAGTTGGCGGCGCCAGGCCCGTTCTGGGCGATGCAAGCCTGGGGTCTCCCCGTGACCCGCGCAAGGCCGTCGGCGGCATGCGCGGCGGCCTGCTCGTGAGCCACGGGGATGAACCGGATGCCCGCGTCCGGGAACAGGTCCAGAGCGTCCATGAACGCCGATCCCACCAACCCGAAGACATCCGTAACCCCTTCGGCGACCAGCGTCTCCACCAGTGCTTCGGAGGGCGTCATCGTTCTCTTTGCCATGTGCAGCCTCTCAGTGTTCGGCGTTCCCGCGCATCCGTGTGAAGTAAGTAGGTACGTGCTGCCGCAGCTGGCAAGGCGAAGCGGGTACCGAGCGTGGGCTCCGGCTTGACGCGACATGACGGACCGGACTACGGTGCCCGAGTCAGTCGCAAGCCGCCCGGAGGGAATCATGCGCAAGTTCAACCACGCCCTCACCGTTTTCGCAGTTCCCCTTTCCGTTGTGCTCGCGGGTTGTGCTCCGCAAGCCGACCCCGCGGACACCATCTTCCACGGCGACAATATCGTCACCATGGATCCCGGTCAGCCCACCGTTGAGGCGGTCGCGGTGCGCGGGGAGACCATCGTTGCGGCAGGATCGATGGACGACGTGATGGCCCTTCAGGGGCCGTCGACCCGGGTGGTCGACCTGGGGGACAACGCCCTCCTGCCGGGGTTCATCGACTCGCACGGCCACTTCCTGGGCGCGGGGCGCGACCAGACGTCGCTGGGGCTGCACCCGCCGCCGGTCGGCGACGTCAACAACATCGACGACGTCGTGCGCAAGGTCCGTGCGTGGATCGACGAGCACGACATCCCTCCGGGAGAGGTGGTGACGGGGCGCGGCTACGACGACTCGCTGCTCGAGGAGGGCCGGCATCCGACGCGCGAGGATCTCGACCGCGCGTCGACCGAACACCCCATCATCCTCACCCACGTGTCGGGGCACCTGACCACGACCAACTCCGCCACGCTCGCAGCCAGCAACATCACCGCCGACACCCCCGATCCGCCCGGCGGCCATGTGCGCCGCATGGACGGCTCAATGGAGCCCAACGGGGTGCTGGAGGAAACCGCCCGCGGGCTGCTCGCATTCGATCGTCGCCCCACCCCGTCAGGCGAGGAGCTCGACGACCTCATTCGCCGGTCGATCGACATCTACCTGAGCCACGGCACGACCACCATCCAGGACGGCGGGACCGGCCCGGCGCAGGCCGAGGCGTTCCAGGCGGCCGCGAACCGCGAGCCCTTCAAGGCGGACGTCGCGGCCTTCGCGCGCTTCAACGAGACTCCCACGGACCTGGCCAGCATAGGCTACAGGCGCGACTACCAGGGCGGCTTCCGGGTCGGCGGGGTGAAGCTGATGCTCGACGGCTCCCCGCAGGGCCGCACGGCATGGGTTACGATCCCCTACGAAGAAGGCCCCCCCGGGGCCCCACCGGACTACGTGGCCTACGGCGTCATGATCCCCGACGAGTACAAGGCGGCCGCGGCCGAACTCATCCGCGGAGGCATTCCGATCATCGTGCACGCGAACGGCGACGCGGCCATGGACCTGATGATCGACGGGGTGGACGAGGCGGTCGCGGGCATGGATCCGATGCCCGATCACCGCTCCGTCATCATTCACGCCCAGCTCATGCGCGACGACCAGCTGGATCGCTCCGCCGTACTGAACATCGTTCCGTCGTTCTTCGCGGCGCACGCCTTCTTCTGGGGCGACTGGCACCGGATCAGCTTCGGCGAGTATCGGGGCAACAACACCAGCCCCATGGGCTGGGCGCTGGAACGGGGGGTGAACTTCACCATCCACAACGACGCGTCCGTGGTCCCCCCGCACATGATGCGCCTGGTGTCGATCGCGGTGAACCGCAAGACCCGCAGCGGGCACATCCTGGGACCGCATCAGCGGCTGACGGTGATGCAGGCGCTGCACGCGGTGACGCTCGGCGGCGCCTACCAGTACTTCGAGGAGGACACCAAGGGCTCGATCACGGTCGGCAAACAGGCGGATCTGGTGATCCTGGACGAGAATCCGCTGACGGCGGACCCCGAGAACCTGGAGTTCATCCCGATTCTGGAGACGTTCTCGCGGGGCAGGTCGGTATTCTCGATGTAGGCGGGCGGGAGAAGCGGGCCGCCGTCCTGCTCGCGGCGGTCCTCCTCGGGGCGTGCGGCGCCCCCGCGGATGAGCCGGCGGAGGGGTCCGGGACTTCGATCACCCTGGCCGTGGTGGGCCAGGCGCTCATCGAACACGATCCGCGGGAATACCTGGACGCGCCGCTGGCCACGGTCGTGCCGATTCTCGCCTCGGCGGACGTGGTCTTCACCAACCTCGAGGTGGCGGTGGCGGGGCCGGGGTGCGACTGCCGGCCGACCCGCGACGACGTGTTCTTCCACGGCGCGGGACCCGAGGTGCTCGATTATCTCGGTGACATCGGCGTCTCCCTTCTCTCGCTGGCCAACAACCACTCCTGGGACTACGGGGACGCCGGGGTAGTCTCCACCATCGAGCAGGCCGCCGAGCGCGGGTTCACTCATGCGGGCACGGGGCGGACCCTTGCGGACGCAGTGGCACCCGCGTATCGGAACGTGGCCGGGCTGCAGGTGGGGATGGTGGCCGTGGCGACCGTCAACCAGCCGCCGGAGGCCGCCGCGACCGAGTCGGCCCCCGGCGTCAACATGCTCGGCCCGGACGACCCGGACGCGTGGGACCGCAACATCGCCGCGATCCGGGAAGCGGCCACCAATGCCGACTTCGTCATCGCCTACCAGCACTACCAGGTGGACGGACCGCCGGGCTGGCAGGAGCGCTGGGCCCGGGCAACCGTGGATGCCGGGGCGGACCTGTACGTGAGCCACGGCGAGCCGCGTCTGTCGGGCATCGAGGCGTACCGGGACGGCCTCATCCTTTACGGCCTGGGCAACTTCATCTTCCACAGCCGCACGGAGATCGGGAACTATCCCCCCGAAACCTGGCAGAGCGTGGTGGCGACGCTGACCATCGGACGGGACGGAGTTCGTGAGGCCGCCTTCACGCCCATCCTGATCGACGAAGGTGCGGAGGGAGAGTTCTTCCTCGAGCGGCGGGGCTACCCCGAGGTGGCGAGCGGTGAAGTCGCCGAGTCCGTTCTGACCCGTCTGGCGGGACTCTCGGCCGCGCGCGGCACCGAGCTGGAAATCCGCGACGGCCGCGCGCTCTGGACCTCCAGCGCAGGGCGCATCACCGCACGGTGACGGAGCGGATCTCGTCCGAACCCAGAAAGCGGTCTCCGGCGTTGGTGTACCACTCCCGGTAGCGCGGCAGGCGCAGGCCGCCCCCTTCGACCAGCCCGTCGAAGGTGATGTACTCTCCGTCGTTGGCGCTCTCGTCGTGGTAGAAGCGGCAGCCCACGAGCTCCGCGGTGTCCCCATCGAAGTAGAAGTACCAGGTGTCGCCGCCCACCTCCGGATCGTAGGTCACCCGCACCGCGTGGACGTCCCTCCCGCCGAACGTCGTCTCGGCCACCTCCGGGACCAGACGGGCGCCCGGGTCCGCGATCTTCATGGGCAGGCCGGCCAGAAAGCCGTAGTAGCTGCGCCAGAAAACGCCGTTCTCGCGGTCGAGCCGCATTCGAGCGAGAGTCTCTTCGTCCGGCGAACCGTCGCCGTCCACCGTGGCGGCCCAATCCTCGCCGGAAACCTCGTATTCGATACTCGAGCCGGCGTATCGGCCGGAGAGAGAAAAGTCGCTCTCGTCGGCACCGAACCTGAGGTCCACCGAGACGCGCTCGCCGCCGTCCGAACCGGTTCCGAACCAGACCATTTCAATGGCGCGCGAGCCCCACGCTCCCTCGGCGTCGTGGAAGGCGATGGAGCGGTTGACCAGTTGTGCCGCCGGTGAATCGGGCCCGCCGCCGTCAGCTGGGGCCCCTTCCTGAGCTCCGCAACCGAGCGCGGCGAGCACGAACAGGTAAATGCCGAGGAGGCGGCCGGCGAGTCCTCGGCGCGGGTGGAACAGAAACGAGTACACCTGGTCCTCCGGGTTGCGGGTCAGCCGTGGGCTTCGAGCAGCCCGATGTCGATCTTTCTCATCGCGAGCAGCGCCTCCATGACAGCCTTCGGGGAACGGCCCATCAGTTCGCCGAGCCGTTCCGGAATCACCTGCCAGGAAACCCCGAAGCGGTCCTCGAGCCAGCCGCATCGCCCCGGCTTCCCGTCCTCCGAGAGGCGCTCCCAGTAGTAGTCGATCTCTGCCTGCGACTCGCACGTCACCACGAACGAGATTGCAGGCGTGAACTGGTACATCGGTCCCCCGTCCACCGCCGAAAAAAGCTGCCCGTCGAGCTCGAATTCCACGAACGCGCTGCCCTCCGCCGGCCCGGCGGATACCTCGGTGTCGTTCCGAACGCGCGAGTTGGGGAAGACCGACACGTAGAAGCGAGCAGCCTCCAGGGCGCGTCCGTCGAACCAGAGAAAGGGGTGGATCCTGGATGTCACCTGCATCAAGCTGCCCCACACGCCGGAAAGAGAGAACCCCCGGGGAGTCTTCCCCAGGGGCTCCGCCGATCTGCGATGCCCCGCCAGGGACTCGAACCCCGAACCTACTGATTAAGAGTCAGTTGCTCTACCAGTTGAGCTAGCGAGGCGGGCAATGTCGCGCCGGGCAGGTAACCTGCGCCGCGCCGTGTGAGGGGTCAAGGGTTCCGCACACGTGCGGCGACGCGACCCCGGCAGGACGGATCGCCGCTCGAATGCAGCGCGGAGTTCATCCCCTCGCCGCTAGAACGCCGACAGCCCCGTCATCGCCTGTCCCAGGATGAGGGAGTGAATGTCGTGCGTGCCCTCGTAGGTGTAGACCGATTCCAGGTTGGCCATGTGACGCATCGCCGAATACTCCACCAGGATGCCGTTGGCGCCCAGCAGCCGCCGGGCCTCCCTCGCCACCTCGCACGCCATGTGGCAGTTGGCCCGCTTGGCGAGCGACACCTGCTGCGGCGTCGCCCTGCCCTCGTCCTTCAGGCGCCCGACCTGCAGGGCCAGGAGCTGCCCCTGGGTGATGCCGGTGAGCATGTCGGCGATGCGCACCTGCTGGATCTGCTTGGCGCCGATCACGGTGTCGAACATGACCCGCTGCCTGCTGTAGCCGAGCGCCTCGTGGAAGCAGGCCATGGCAGCACCCACTACTCCCCAGGCGATCCCGTAGCGCGCCTGGGTAAGGCACATGAGCGGGCTCTTGAGACCCGTGCTGCCCGGCATGAGTGCGTCGTCGGGGACGTGGACGTCCTGCAGTGCGAGCTCGCTGGTGTCCGAGGCGAGCAGCGAGAGCTTCCCCGTCTGGTCGCGCGCGCTGAAGCCGGGGGTGTCGGTGGGGACGACGAACCCGCGGATGCCACTGGGGTTGCCGGGCGCGTCGGTCTGCGCCCAGATGACCGCGACATCGGCCATGGAGCCGTTGGTGATCCACATCTTGGTGCCGTTGAGCACCCACCCGTCGGCGGTCTTCTTCGCCGTGGTGATCATTCCGCCGGGGTTGGAACCGTAGTCGGGTTCGGTCAGGCCGAAGCATCCGATGGCGTCCGCCGAGGCCAGGCGGGGAAGCCACTCGCGGCGGTGCTCTTCCGAGCCGAAGGCATGGATGGGGTACATGACCAGCGCACCCTGCACGGACACGAACGAACGCAGCCCCGAGTCTCCACGCTCGAGTTCCTGCATGATGAGCCCGTAGGCGACGTTGTTGAGACCGGCGCAGCCGTACTCCTCCGGGAGGTTGGCCCCGAGGACCCCGAGCTCGCCCAGCCCCGGGATGAGCGAGCGGGGGAACCTGCGTTCGTAATAGGCCTCGCCGATGATCGGGATGACCTCTTCCTCCACCCATTCGCGGATGGCGTCCCGGATCATTCGCTCCTCTTCGCTGAGAGCGGAGTCCAGATCGTAGAAGTCGAATCCCTGGAATCTCTCTGCCATAAGGTTGCCTCTGTCGCCGAGGGTATCTCAGATGCGAAGGGAACCTAATGGAAAAGCAGACTGACTCCGAGACCGGATTGCCCGGCGTCCGCCAGGGGGAGTTGCGGCTGCCTCAGCCGCCGCTGGCGGGATAGCGCTTCCGATTGGAACGCTCGATGCCGTAGAAGATCTCGCGGGCCAGCTTGCCCCCGATCCAGTAGGCGGCGATGACGGTGGCGATCCAGCCGCCGATCACCACGTCGGTCGGACGGATGATGCCCCAGATGTAGCCCGCCACGATCACCGCCAGCCCAGTCGCGGCGATGCGTGCCCTGCGGGTCGCGATCAGCCGGGCGCGGGCGCGGCAGCCCACACACCAGAGCAGCCGGTCGACATCGCTGCGGTCGTAGAGTTCGCCGCACCGCGAGCACTGGATTTGGTCTGAGATCGAGTCACGAATGCCCATGGGTTTCCTGTCGTCCCTGTCGGAGCGTCTCGCCGGTCATCCGGTCGGGCTCATGTACGGGCAGTGCCGTCGCGAAAGGATGCCTTCACCGGCCCCTCACGGCAAGGCGGCGCCCCTTGCCCTGGTGTCGAGAATGCAGGTATCGTCGATCCCCCCCTGGGCAGACTGCGGGGAGCCACCCGACAGAGGTCCGCCAGGTGCAGCCTCCACAAGTCGTGGAATGCGACATCCAATGATCGAGGCGAGTGAGTCATGAGCCTGTTTCAGCATCGGCCGAGGAAAGTGGCCACCACTTTGGCTCTATTGGCATTGACGGCGTGCGGCGACGTCCAGGACGTCACCGAACCGGAGCAGCCGCGCGCGGCTGCGCTCTCGATCTCCCCGGCCACGGTCGAGCTCGGTGTCCCCGGTGAGACGGCGGAACTCACGGTGACCGTGCTGGACCAGCACGGCAATGCCCTGCGCGCGCCGTTCACGTGGGCAAGCGACGATGCCTCAGTCGTTTCGGTGAATCAGGATGGCGTCGCGACGGCGGTCGCCCGGGGCGCGGCCACGATCAGGGTGGTGTCGGGAGACCTGAGCGCCGTGGTTCAGGCGACGGTGAACACCTCGTCGACCGACGGCGTCTGCGGTCGGACCCGGCAGGTTCGCGACGCGCTGATGGCCGCGACGAACCGTGATGACTGCGCACAGGTGAGCGCGGGGCTGCTGGCGCGGCTCAGGCGCCTCGACCTCAGTGGTCCGCACGAGGACACCACCTCGGTGTCGACCCCCGACTGTGCGGAGGCAATTGGTGATGAGCGCGCCGGGGAGACGGGCGCGTGCACGCCAGGTCCGTCCGGTCCCGGCGGGACGGGCATGGCGTTCATGGACATGGTGGGAGCCGACGGGGAGATCGAGCAGATCACCTCTCTCAAGAACGGTGATTTCGAGGGACTGAGCGGGCTCGTGTTCCTGGATCTCAGCCACAACTTCCTGAGAGGGCTTCCGGACAGCGTCTTCGCCGATGTCGCGAGCCTGGACACGCTGAATCTCGAAGAGAACCTGCTCGCATCGTTGCCGGAAGGTGTCTTCGCAGCCCTCACGGGGCTGGACTACCTCGATCTGTCCGGCAACGCGCTGACCGCACTGCCCGACAGCAGCTTCGCGGG
>JAJDVR010000142.1 GCA_022826025.1 Gemmatimonadota bacterium
GAAGTTACGGTAGACGAGCTGTTCGAGGGCGCGAAGATCCTCCAGCCCGATGTGGCCGAACTGAACAAGCGCCAGTTCCACGCGCGCTATCCGCTTCAGGTGAAGCGGCCGGCACGCAGTGCTGAGTCAGCGGCCGCCGCGGAAGCCGCCGCCGAAGCCGCTCCCGAACCCGCTGCGGAAGCTGTCGCGGAAGCCGCTCCCGCACCCGAGGAAGCTCCGGCCCCGGCCCCGGCAAAGAGCAAGACGACGACGGACCCCGAGGTCATGAGCTGGGTTGAGGGACAGTTGAAGGACAACCCCGACGTTTCGGTGGACGAATTGCTCGAGGGCGCGGTCAAGCTGAACGCCGGAATCGCCGAACTGACCAAGCGCCAGTTCCACGCGCGCTATCCACTTCAGGTGAAGCGGGCCGCTCGCCGGGCGGCGGATGCCGCGGCCGGCATCAAGCCCCGCCGGCGTCGTCGCCGCGCCCCTGCGGCTCCTGCGCCCGAGCCCGAGCCGGCATCGGCTGCACCCGCTCCTGCACCCGAGCCTGCGCCCGAGCCCGAGCCGGCCCCGGAGCCCGAGCCGGCAGCGGCCCCGGCGGGCATCGACCGCGAAGCTGTGCGCAAGATGATGTTCGGTTTTGCGGCCGACATCACCGCGGCGGAAGACACGTCGGGCGTCGTGAGGGTGCTCGCGGCCCTGGACGACTACATCGACCGCATCGGTTAGCGGTCCACAGGCTGCCGGCAGTCCGTCACATCCGGGCTGCCGGCCCGGTTGCGGCTACCCTTCGCCCGCCCCCGCGCCTTTGCCGGTCCGCTCGGAGAGCACCATGATGGCGCGCACGGCCACCGCCAGCCCCGACAGCGTGAGGGTGCTCTCGGCGCGCAGCTCCGTGAGCAGTTCGCCGAAGTAGGCCACCTCCCGGGTGCGCAGCGCGGTCAGGACGTTCGCCACGCCGCCGGCCTGCGCGTCCCGCCCAGCCGCCGCGGCCGCCGAGAAGTTGGCGATCCGGTGGTGTGCCCGCGTCAGGTCGTCGTTCAGCGCCCGCGCGGCGCGCTGCTCCCAGCGTTCGTCCCGCGCGCACTCGTCGATCGCATGGCGGAGCCAGGGAATCTCCAGCAGCTCCGAAACCGCGTAGTAGGCCCGCGCCGCGTACACCGGCGCCGTCCGCGTGTCCCGCGCCACGCGCAGGATGTCCATCAACTGGTCCAGGAAGCGCAGGGTGGCCAGCGCGGGCGCGATCTCCGCTGCCGGCCCGGCCTCCTGGATCTCCGACACCAGGCGCTCGAAGGTGAGCCTGTCCTCCCCGCTCACCACGTCGGGGAAGATGCGCTGCAGCTCGCGCAGGGTACTGAAGTTCGCTCCGACCAGGCTGTCGATCTCCTCGCGCTCGGCGTTCCCCAGCACCCAGCGGGTCGTGCGGTCCAGCACCCCGCCGAGCCCCACATACCACCGGTACGCGACCGCCGTCCCCGCCTCGCGCTCCCGCTCGCGCAGATCGGCGATGAGCTGCCGGTGTCCCGAGAGCCGGGAGGCGACCAGCCAGGCCCGCGCCACCTCGTCCGCCGAAGCCCCGGAGTCGCGCATCATGCGATGCACGAATCCGGCGCCCATCAGGTCCACCAGGTCGTTGGTAAGCTGGCTGGCCACGATTTCGCGCCCCAGGCGGTGGGCAGCCAGACCGGATTCACCCGCGGCGTCGACGGCGACCGGCGGGAAGTAGCGCGCCAGGTAGCCGCCCGCGACCGGGTCGTCGATGAGCGTCCCCTTCAGCAGGCGGCGCATCAGGTGGAGCTTGGCGTGCGCGAGCAGCACGCACAGTTCCGGCCGGGTCAGGCGCGAGCCGGTCTCGTCCCGCTCCAGCAGCTGTTCCCAGGTGGGCAGATGCTCGCGGGAGCGGTCGAAGAAGCCATCCCTCTCCAGCTCCGAGATGAGCTGGCGAAAGTCGTCGACTCCCTCGCGGGCGCGCTGCAGGTCGAGCGACACCGCCAGGCTCTGCGAGGCGTTGTCGAGCAGCACCTGGTCGCAAACGGATTCCGCCAGCTCGCGCAGCATGCGGTTGCGCTCCGCTCCCGTCATGCGGCCGTCCTCCACCACCGCGTTGAGAAGGATCTTGAGGTTGACCTCGCGGTCCGACAGGGAAACGCCCCCTGAATTGTCGAGCGCGTCCACATTCAGGCGCCCTCCGGCCAGCGCGAACTCGGTGCGCGCCCTCTGCGTGAGCCCGAGATTGCCGCCCTCGCCCACGACCTTGACGCGCAGCTCGCCGGCATCCACCCGCACCGGGACGTTGGAGGGATCGGCGACGTCCGCGTGGGTTTCGTCCGAGGCCTTCACGTAGGTGCCGATTCCCCCGTTCCAGAGCAGCTCGGCGTCGGCCTGGAGCACGAGCCGGACCAGCTCCTCGCCGCTCACCTTTCCGGGATCCCCCGAAATGCCCAGGGCCGCGCGCGCCTCGGGAGAGAGCTCGACCTCCTTCGAGCCCCGCCGCACGACGATGCCGCCGGGGCTCATCACGCTCGCGTCGTAGTCCGCCCACGAGGAGCCGGGCTTGTGGAACAGCCTCTCCCTCTCCTCGAAGGAGGCGCGCGGGTCGGGGTCGGGATCGATGAAGATGTGCCGGTGGTCGAAGGCCGCGATCAGCCGGATGTGCGGCGAGAGCAGCATGCCGTTGCCGAACACGTCGCCGCTCATGTCCCCGATGCCCACCACGGTGAAGGACTCCGACTGAATGTCCTTGCCCATCTCCCGGAAGTGGCGCTTCACGCACTCCCACGCGCCGCGCGCCGTAATCGACAGCTCCTTGTGGTCGTATCCGTTCGAGCCTCCGGAGGCGAAGGCGTCGCCCAGCCAGAAGCCGTAGTTGTCCGCGACCGCGTTCGCGATGTCGGAGAAACCGGCCGTGCCCTTGTCCGCGGCCACCACCAGATAGGGATCGGGGTCGTCGTAGCAGACCACATCGTCGGGAGCGACCGGGGTGCCCTCGCGCAGGTTGTCGGTCAGGTCGAGGAGCCCCCGCATGAGGGTCCGGTACTGCCGTTCGACCTCGCTTCGGGTCGCAACCGAGAGGGACGGCTGGTCGAGGATGACGAATCCGCCCTTGGAACCGGCGGGGACGATCACCGAGTTCTTGACGATCTGGGTTTCCGCGAGCCCCAGCACCTCGGTGCGGAAGTCGTCCGGCCGGTCGCTGTAGCGGATGCCTCCCCGGGCGACGCGCGCGCCGCGCAGGTGCACGCCCTCCATCCGGGCTGACCGCACCCACGCCTCGAAGAGGAGACTGGTGCGGGTCAGCGAGGTCAGCGCGCGCGCCATCACCTTGAACGACATGTACGGAACGCCGCCCGACCGCCGCGTCGGCGTGCTCCCCCCGGTCGCGTAGTAGTTCGTGCGCACGGTGGCGCCGATCAGCGTCAGCAGATGCCGCAGGGCCCGGTCGTCGCTCAGCAGGTAGACGTCGTCCAGGGCGGCGAGCAGCTTCGCGCGCATTGCTCCCATGTCGGCCTTCCGGCGCCCGCGCGCCCGTTCCCCGGGTCGGAAGCGGGCCTCGAAGAAGCCGAAGAGCAGCCGCGCGATGCGGGGATAGTTGAGGAGGGCATCGACGATGGAGTCCCTGCTCGGCACGGCGCCGAGCTGGAAGGCGTAGCTCGAGTAGGCCCGCAGCACCTCCACTTCCCGCCAGGCCAGTCCCGCGGCCGGCACCAGCGCGTTGAGCCGGTCGTTGGTGGCGTCGCCGGCGCTCACCGCCAGGATGGCGTCCACCAGGGGAGGGCCGACCTCCGCGAGATCGAGCGGAGACTTCCCGGAGGTCTGGACGGCGAAGGTGTGGACGGCGCCTTCGGGCACTCCGGATCCCCGGAGCTGGGCCGGCTTTTCCGCGATCACCCGCAGCCCCGCGTTTTCGAGGATGGGCATGAAGTGCGACAGAACCAGGCGGGGCCCGAGCCGGTAGAGGCGAAGCTCGGTCACCCGGTCGCCCGGCGCCACGGCGCTGTCCTCCGGGTTGGAGAGCGCGATGGACAGGTTGCGCCCGTCGGCCACCATCGCCTCGAGCTGCAGGATGTCCCGGGCGGCGACGTCGGGGTCGGCGACGGCCCGGTAGTCCGCGCCGAAGCCGGTGGCGTAGCGGTGGGCGAGCCGTCGCGCCTCGTTCCGCGGCCTGACCTGTCCCAGCTCGTCGCCCACCCGGTCGGTCCAGTCGCGCGTGAGTTCCTGCACGAGCCGCTTGAGTTCGACGTCGGTGACGACGTCCAGCAGCTCGGGGCGCACCCGCAGGTAAAAGTGGAGCCGGGCCTGCTCTCCGCCGCCCATCGCCAGGTGATAGTTCAGGACCTCGCCGTCGAGGAGGTTGACGAACGCGGCCTCGATCGCCTTGCGCGCCTTGGCGGAGAACTTCTCGCGCGGGATGATGACCATGAACGAGGCCCCCCGGCGGACCGGGTCCTCGCGGCGGGTCACCTGCACCCCCGTGGTGTGGTACGAGGTCAGCGCCGTTCTGACGTCCTTGGCGATTTCCCGCGCCGAGCTGAGGAAGAGCTCCTCCTTCGGCATCGAGTTGAAGATCGTGTTGATCTCCTTGTAGTCGTGGGCTCCCTTCTGAGCCCCGGCATCCGCCAGGATCCAGCGCAGTTTCTGACGCAGGATGGGAATTCTGTCCGCGTGGTCGCCGTACGCCTTCGAGGTGAAGAGCCCGAGAAAGCGTTCCTCTCCCACCTGCCGCCCCTCGGCATCCAGCTTCTTGACGCCGATGTAGTCCATGTGCGCAAGCCGGTGCACGGTGGAACGGGCGTTGGTCTTGCCGATGAGCAGCAGGGGGCCGTCGGCGAGGAGCTGCCGCAGGGTGCCGGGCATGGATGCCATGGGAACCGGCTTGACGTAGCCCGAACGCTCTTCGTCACGCAGGATGCCGAGCCCGGAACCGCGCTCCACCATCACATGGGGCTCGCCCGTGTCCGGGTCGCCCGCGATGTCGTAGCGCCGGTGGCCGAGGAAGACGAAGCCGTCGTCGCGCAGCCAGGCGAGGAAGGCCCGGATCTCGTCGAGTTCGCCGGCGAGGTCGGGCAGTTGGCGGGCCCGGGCCTCCAGCGTCCTCATGGACCGGTCCAGCGCAGCCAGCATGGGCCGGAAGTCGTCGGTGGCGCGCACCACGTCCTCGAGCCGCTGCTCGAGTTCCTCCTGAAGCGATTCCAGGACGGCGGGATCGGTCACGCGCGAGATCTCGCAGTGGATGAGCGATTCCCGCTCCTCCGCGTCGGCGGGCGGCACGATGCGCAGGATGCGGCCTTCGCGACGCACGATCCCCAGGAGCGGGTAGATGAAGTGCTCGATGGTGAGATCCCGCGAGTGCAGGTGCTCGCGGATCGAGTCCACGATGAAGGGGCGCTCGCCCACGTTGGTGCGGATCACGGTCACGGGAGCCCGCCGCCCTCCCGGCTCGGTGGCGGGGTTGAAGACGCGCACGTCCACCCGGTCCGGGCGGCTCGCCTGCAGGAACGCGAAGGCGTCCGCCGTCAGCCGCGCGAGCTCCACCGGGTTCCGCTCGCGGAGATAGAGGGCCGGCGCCCTGGCGAGGAAGAGCCTCGCGAAGTCCGCCGCGAGCTCGGCTTCCCCGTAGGGGAGGACGCGCCGGAGGCGGCTGCGGACGTCGTCGATGACGGATGATGTATCCCCCGCGCGGGGCATGACTTCGGTATCTGTGTCGTTCATCTGTATTGTCTCACGGACATCGATCTCTCGCGGGCGAGAGTATAGAACATCTTGGCGCCGGCCTTGAGCGAACCGCTCAGCGTGCCGCTGATCTTGGAAACACCTCCTGCCCGGCGAGTGTACGGGACGTCGATCTCGACGATGCGCTGGCGGAGTCGGCCGGCACGGATCTGCATCTGCAGGGTCCAGCCCCAGTCGCGGTCATCCATGTGCAGCTCGCACAGGCGATCGTAGCGAATGGCGCGGAAGGGAGGCATGTCGCGGAAGCGAAGGCCGAAGAGGAGGCGCGCGCACATGAGCACGACCCGGTTGCCCATCCGTGCGTGCAGCGGCACGCCGGGCGGGTCGCCGGTGCGCACCCCCAGCACCATGTCGGCCGCGCCCGAGCGGATGGGCTCGATCAGCCGGCCC
>JAJDVR010000004.1 GCA_022826025.1 Gemmatimonadota bacterium
CTCGTGTGGGGTGGGATCGGGGCGGACACGGTCCCCTATCTGGAACCGGCGTTCGTGATTGATGCCCCGCCCGCGTTTCCCGACTCCACGGGCGAATACCGGATCAGCGGGCGGACCGCATCCGGCGCCGAACTCTTCTCCTTCAGCTTCACGATGCCGGTGACGGCGGACGGAGACGGGAGTTCCAGCTTCGCCTTTGCGCTGCCGGTGCAGAGCGCCTGGGTCAACGCATTGGCCACCATCACGCTCTCCGGGCCGGGCGGCTCCGTTGTCCTGGATCGAGGCACGAACCGTCCGATGGCCATCCTGCGGGATCCGCGAAGCGGCCAGGTGCGTGGCTTCCTGCGCAACGTACCTCCTGCGGCCCAAGTCGCCGCGGACGCGACGGCGCGCTCCGTCGGCCCGGAACTGGAGGTGCTTTTCAGCAGAGGCCTTCCGGACGCGACGGCGTGGCGAAGATGATACTGTCGGTCACGACGACCTCATGCGATCGAGAATATAATATCGCGAAATAATCGCGGCTTCGATCTTGGCTGCCCCGCTTGCGGAATCCATGGCTCGCGGTTATTTGATGGCTCAGATGGTGGTGATCGTCATATAATCGCCTACGTGGACCTTAACATGATCGTTCTGTCGCTTTGCGGGGTCCGACGGGAGAGCCGCGGTTCCAGGCGAGCGGGTTTGCCCTTGCTCGCCGCCGCGCTCCTGGTTGGGTGTTCCGATGACGCGACGGCCCCGAACGCAGCGAATCACCGACCGGTCGTGTCGGCGGAGATACCGGGGCAATACCTCGTGGCCGGAGCCGCTTCGGCGGAGGTGGACCTGTCCCCGTACTTCAGCGATCCGGACGGGGACGGTCTCACCTTCGAGGCGGTCAGTTCCGATACGTCTGTAGTGGCCGCCGCCCTCGCGGACTCGTTATTGAGCCTTTCCGCCCGGGCCGACGGCGAGGCAACGGTGACCGTGACCGCCGTCGACCCGCAAGGAACGTTTGTCGCAACGACGTTGGCCGTTCGCGTGATGACGGACGCCGACCGGGCGGCGCTTGTGGCCCTCTACGAAGCCACCGATGGCCCGAACTGGGTCAACAACGAGAACTGGCTGACCGACGCGCCATTGGGGGCGTGGTACGGGGTGTCGGTCAGCGACACCGGCCGGGTCACCATTCTGGATTTGTCCGGCGAGTGGAATGACGAGGAATGGGAGTGGACGCCGCACGGCCTCGCGGGTCCGATTCCACCCCAACTCGCCAACCTGACCGAGTTGCAGACGTTGCGACTGTATCACAATCGGCTGAAGGGGCCGATCCCGTCCGAACTCGCAACCCTGGCCAACCTGGAAGGCCTCGACCTCAGTGGCAACAACCTGACGGGTGAGATCCCGTCCGAACTCGGCAACCTCGCCAACTTGAGGCGCCTTCGACTCGGCAACAACGACTTGACGGGGCCGATCCCGTCCGAACTCGGAACCCTGGCCAACCTGACAAGCCTTGACCTCGACGACAACGACCTGACGGGTGAGATCCCGCCGGAACTACGTAGATATTTGTAACTTCCAATATATCAATCGGTTACATCGCATCCGCTTATCAACGTATCACTTCTGATATGCAGAAATGAGCGGGATTACATGGGACGGCATCGGAGTTCGGCGGCAACAGTTCGGTGGACGTAGAGCGTGCTGTCCAGCGGGCGTCCCTCAACGTCTCCAAGCGCCCGCATCCGGGATTCCTCGACTGAAGAGCACAAGGTTAGCCGGTCCGGCCCCGGCGTCGGCGTCCATCGCGGCGACCGCCACCCGCGCGTCTCGGAGAAAGCCGGTGACTTGTCCGGTGGTCCGGTCGCGCAGGATGGCCAGGGGCCTGTCGTGGCCCGCGTCGAGGGTGAACGAACCGCCGGGTCCCGACAGGGTGATGCTGGCCAGGTCCTCGGCCCACGCAGCCGACGCGGGCACCGCGAAGGCAAAGCTCGAACCTCCGTCGCCGTCCTCCACCCGGGGCATGGCGAAGCTCAGGGAAAAGAGTTGGTCGCCATCGCGCGAGCGCCCCGTGATCTGGTGGCTGCCGACCGTTTCGGGCATTGCGGGTGGAGCGCGGATCACGAACGCGGGTTCGAGGAACGGCACTGAAAGGGAGTCCACGCCGCCCCATATCAGGAGCGAGGTGACGGGCCGCGCGGCCGCCGCTGCGTCGAGCAGGCCCTCGCTTTGCAGCCGGTGGCGGAGCGCCTTGTCGAAACTGAAGTCGCTGACCCAGTAGGGCGAGCAGTAGGACATCAGGTCCTTGTACTCGGTCGGAGGGATCAGCCGCCCGCCCTCGCTGAAGTCATACCCCCAGATGCCGGGCGAGGCTTCGGCGTACGGATACGCGGGATCCACGCCCGCCGGTCTGCCGCACGGCGTATGAGAGAGCAGCATGTTGTGTCCGAACTCGTGCGCGATGACCGAGGAACTGGTGACCGAGTATGCGGTCCTCCGGCCTAGATTGCCGATGCCTGCCGCACCCGAAAACTCTCCCGACAACAGGCCCATGTAGTATCCGCTTCCACCTTCGATGGCGCGGATCGCCTGGACCTGCCCGATCAGTTTGCTCGCTTCGTTGCTGGTGCTCATGACGGGAGCGTGGGCCGCAACCGTGAGATCTCCCACTGGGAGAAGCGTCCGCGTGGGAGCGAGCATTGGGTGGCCCGTGGGATCGGCCTCCATGCCGGAGGTCAGTCCGATCACCGTGGAGTCCGGATTCGCCTCCCACAGGAAGGGGATGAAGGTGATGTCGAACAGCGGCATCGCTCGCACCTCGACCTCAAGCCTTCCCGTTTCCGGGATCCGGCGCGTAACCTCCAAGTCGGTATCGAGCGTACCCTCCGGGTCGATCTCGATCACGAGTTCAAGCCCCGGTTGGACGATCTCGGCGGGCACGGGCGCGTTGGCCGAACGCGCCAGCGACCCCTCGTCCACCTCGGTCGGGATCGGACCCGGCTTGTCGGAAATGTCCACCGAATGCACGAACGATCCGTTGAGGTAGAAGGCGGCGCGCACGGGCGGAATGCGCTCGGAGTTGGCGCGCGTCGCCGTCGGGAATACGCGCAGCAGAGCCTCCTCCCCGGCCACCAGAGCGATGGGAAGATCGAGGGACTGGGCCGCTTGCGTGAGATATGCCGGAGCGGGGTCGGAATCGCATCGCCGCACCCGCCGGATAAGCAGCGCGTTCAGCCAGGCGAGCAGCGCCTCGTCGGGAGGCGCGCACAGTCCCGTTCCGGTGGCGTGGAGATGGCTCAACTCGCCTAGATTCAGGAGGCTGGCCGGCAGCGGCCCCGACATCTCCGAATTGTTCGTCAGGGCGAGCGAACGCAGCCGCGCGAGATCGCCGATCTCGGGGGGGAGGGGACCCGACAGGCGGTTGCCGCCCAGGAACAGTTCGGTCAGACCGGCGATTCGGGCCAGCTCTGGCGGGACGGGACCGGAAAGTTCGTTGTAGGAGAGGTTTAGGTACTCCAGCTTGGCGAAATCCCCGAGCGCAGCGGGAATCGACTCCGAGGCGGCGTTGCCGGAGAGGTCCAGAACGCGCAACTCGGGAAGGTTGCCGAGCGCGGGGGGGAGGGGACCGGACAGCCCGTTGCCTTCAAGGTGAAGTTGTTGCAGGCCGGAGAGTTCGGCGAGTCGCGCCGGAATCGAACCATTCAGAACGTTGTCGGCCAAATCCAGGTGCGTCAACGTCGCAATGTCGGCCAGCGCGTCGGGAATTCCGCCGGAGAGCTTGTTGCCGGACATATCCAGCTCTCGCAGCCGGGTGAGGTCGCCAAGCTCGGCAGGTATGGTGCCCGTTACCCTTATGCCGGCGAGGTCCAGAAACTCCAGATTGACGAGCCCCCCCAGTTCGGGCGGTATCGGTCCGCCTGAGAGATCGTTCCCGGAAAGGCTGAGCGAAACCAGCGCGCCGAGCCCGACGATGTCGGGCGGGAACGTGCCGACCAGGCCGTTGTGGGACAGGTCCAGCCCCACGACCCGCCCCTGGCCGTCGGCGTCGACGCCGTGCCATTCGCGCAGGGGGGCGTCGGTGAACCAGTTGCCGGTGTCGAACCACCGCTCTCCGCCCATGGCGTCGTAGAGCTTCCGTAGCACCTCGCGATCCGGCGTGGGCTCGCAGTCCATGCCCGTACCCTCGTGCACCTCCAAAGCGTCGAGCCAGCGGCGGATGAACGCCTCCGTCGGAACGCAGAGATCCGTTCCCGAGTACCGGAACTCCCTGAGTGCCGAGAGGCGCGGCATCGTGTGTGGGAGAAACCCCGACAGGCCGGGATTGTCGCCGAGTCGAAGCGCCGTCAGTAGCCCGAGATCGCCCAGCCCAAGCGGTAGCTCTCCGGAGAGCCCGTTGCCGGCGAGATCGATTCCGGTAACCCGGCCAAGCGAATCTTCCGCGGAAACCCCGTGCCACCGGTCCAACACGGGGACTTCGCCCTCGAACCAACCGGCCGAACTGGTCCAGCCGGGACCGCCCGCCGTCCGGTACAGCGAATCCAGCACCGCCAGGTCGGGCGCGTTGCAGTAGTCGTTGCCCCGGTGCACCTCGATCCCGGCGACCCAGTCGGCGAAGGCTGGCGTTCCGGGCATGCACAGACCCTCGTAGCTGTCCCATGCGAAATAGATGAGCGGCAACCCGATGAGTTCCGGGGGGACGATCCCGACGAGATCGGTATCGATGAGATCCAGATGCGTCAGCTTGGTGAGGTTGCCCAGCTCGGGCGGGATGGACCCGGAGAAGTTGTTCACCCAAAGCGCCAAGTTGGTCAGGTTCTCGAGTTTGCCCAGCTCCGCTGGAATGGTGCCCGTGAGGCCGGTGCCGGCGAGTGCCAACTCTCTCAGGTTGGCCAGATTGCCGAGCTCGGGTGGGATGGGAGCGGGAAGCAGAGACCCATAGTTGAAATCGTAGATGGTCAGCTGCGTCAGATTGGCGAGATCGCCCAGTTCGGACGGAAGAAAGCCCGCCAGGTTGTTGTTGCGGAACCGGAGGCCGGTGACTCTTCCTTGAACATCGGTCTCCACCCCATGCCACTCGCCCAGCGGCCTGTCGCTCAGCCAGTTGGTGTTGTCGGTCCAGTTGTCGCCATCGGTGGCCTCGTACAGCGCGACGAGCGCTTCGCGATCCGCGTCCTCGGAGCGCGACTGCACCCGCAGCGTGGCCTGTGCGCCGATGGATCCGGAAGTCGCCGTTACATGAGCCGTTCCGTTCCCCACGGCCACAACGAGTCCGTCCGCGGAGACCGTGGCAACGTCGGGATCGGAGCTTGCCCATGTCACGTCGGCGTCGGCGACGACGTTGCCCGCCGCGTCGTCTACCGTCGCCGTGAGCGTGGCCGTGTCGCCCAGCGCCGTAAGGGTCAGTTCACCCGGAGAAACCACGACCGAGGCTGGGGCTTGATCGACCGTCGCCGTGGCGGAACCCAAGACCGAGCCTGCGGTCGCAGTGATCGGCGTAGACCCGTTTCCAACGGCCGCAACGAGCCCGTCCGCGGAGACCTTGGCAACGTCGGGATCGGAGCTTGTCCATGTCACGTCGGCGGCGGCGATGACGTTGCCCGCGCCGTCGTATACCGTCGCCGTGAGCGTGGCCGTGTCGCCCAGCGCCGTAAGGGTCAGTTCGCTCGGTGAGACCACCACCGAGGCCGGGGATAGCCGAGGATCCGGGGAATCGGTGGGTGAGGTTGAGCCGTCCGAGCATGCCCATAGGGCGACGACCGCCAGTAGCGCGCCACGCGTTCGTCTGCGGGAGGGCGTTGGTCCGAGCGAGTGGGGATCGTGACCGTCCATGTCTTCCAACATAAGTCACGAACGGAACCGCCGCCCTCTCCCCTTGGATCCACCGGATATGGAAATCCCATACACCTTCCAAAGCCAAACGCTCCCCGGAGGCCGGAGCACGGACTTTACGGATGGACCACGCATGAACGTAAGGCTGGTGGTCAAAGCGTTTCTCGGATCGGTGCAGGACGCGCTCGTGCGAGGCGAGGGCATCGAGATCCGGGGATTCGGCACGTTCAGGGTGCGGCATCGCAAAGCCCGCACGGCCCGCAACCCTCGAACCGGGGAGCCGGTCGAGGTTCCGCCCCGTAGCGCGCCGGTTTTCCGGCCTTCGAGCCTCTTCCGTGCCCGGGTGGACCGAACGGCGTCCCACTTGGCCGGTGGACCTGCGGAGGGAACCGGCGGGGCTGGCGTGTAACCGATCCCGCTCGCCGAACAATTACCGACTCGGCCCGGCATCGCGATCTGGCCCGCGCGGCGGCGGTATCACCAGCCGCGGCCGCGCGGTCTCACGGCGGCGGATGTCCCGTAGTACTCGGTCAAGCGCGTCACTTGCTCGTCGAGCCGCTCGATTCGCCGCCTCAAGGTGTCGTTCTCCCCGGTCTGCCGCTCGACTTGCCGCCGCAAGGCTTCGACCTGTTCGGATAGCCGCCGCCGTTCCCTCTCGTACTGCCCGGACAACCTCTTCAAGGCCGCCGTCAACTGCCCCTCCAACTCGGTCATACAGCTTCCTCACTCTCTTGACTGCTTTGCGGCAGGCCGCTCGCGCCAAGTCCAGCGCGGTTTGTCCAGCGTCCCCGCCGACAGCGCCACGGCCTGCTCTTCTTCGATCTTCGGCAGCGCGGTCCTCCAGGCGTCCGCCTCCGTCCGTGCGAGCGTCCGCCGGGTCTCCCCGATGTCGAAGTCCAGTACCGCCACCGTCTCGGTCTGGCTCTGGATGCCCGTTCACGACCACCGCATCGTCGCCCAACCTCCGGCGCAGATGACGATTCAGAGGCTCAGGCCGCCCGCCAGCGACCGGAGCCAAGCCCTCGGCAGCAGCGCGCGCATCCGCCCGGTCGCTGCCTCCGTATCGCGCTCGATGGTACGCGGCGCGTTCCTCGCGACGCGGCGCGAGTTCCCGGCGGGCCGCGCGGGCTCGCTCGCGGTCAACTCCCCGACCTCCCTGCGCTCGCTCTTGGGCCGCCTCCGCATCCGCCCGGTCAAGTCGTTCGCGCTGGAAGTCAAAGGCGTACAGCCGTCCCTTCAGCCGCCAACGGTCCCCGGTCTCGGGATCCATCGCGGTGAGGTATTCCTTGCCCTGCCTCGGCACTTCAAGGCCAGCCTCCCGGAGCGCGGCGACGACATCGAAGCGGTCTTTCACCGCGCCGTGCTCGACGCGCTGGAGCAGGTAGTCCCGAATCAGGTCGCGCGGCGAGGATTCGAGCCGGAGTCCGGCCCGCAGCTGGGCCGCCTCGACGTAGGCGCGGTGTCCGGGCTGCTCCACCCTGGCCCGCAGCGGATCGTCCGGACGGCTCCAGCCGTGTTCGTGATTGAAGGCGTCCCGGAGCGGATCGAATGTCCTCCGCCAGCCGGGAGGGGCAATGTTGAGGCTTCGCCCGGTCTCAAGGTCGCATCGTGCGGCAAGAACATGGACGTGGGTGCCGCCGCCCTCCTCGCGGTGGAGCACCGCCGCCCAAGCGTAGCGGTCGGGGTCGAGCCCAGCCCAGGCGGTCTCCTCGAAGGCGTCCAGAACCTCGCGGATCTGTTCATCGGTCGGCTCGTCCTCCGGCGCCCACGCGATCACGCCGGAGGTGTACCTGTGCTCGAACCCCAGCGTGTCCGCCACCGACGCCACCCGGTGAGGATCGCCCCGAAGGACCTCGACGCCTTCGCGCGTCTTCCCGGCCGCGTCCCGCTCCCCGAGGAGGTACTTGGCCGCCGCCCGCGCCGATCCGGTTCCGCGCGCGAGAAACTTAATGTGCATCCGCGTCCGGGCTTTGGGTGGGGTCCAAGGCGCTGAGCGCCCGGTCGATGGCGACCAGGTGGGCGATCACCTCGACGGCCTCGATGGCCTCCTTGTG
>JAJDVR010000227.1 GCA_022826025.1 Gemmatimonadota bacterium
CGCCGACGACGAGACGCTGCTCGTTCAGTCCGGAAAGCCGGTGGGGGTGTTCCGCACCCACGCCGAGGCGCCGCGCGTCCTCATCGCCAATGCCAACCTGGTCGGCAACTGGGCTACCTGGGAGCACTTCCGGGAGCTGGAGCGGCGCGGCCTCATCATGTTCGGACAGATGACCGCGGGATCGTGGATCTATATCGGCACCCAGGGCATCCTGCAGGGCACCTACGAGACCTTCGGCGCGCTCTCCCGCAAGCACTTCGGGGCGTCCCTGCGCGGGCACTGGGTGCTGACCGGAGGGATGGGCGGCATGGGTGGAGCCCAGCCGCTCGCCGCCACCATGAACGAGGGAGCCATCCTGTGCGTGGAGGTCGACGCCGAACGCATCGAGCGGCGCATCGCGACCCGCTACTGCGACCGCATGACCCACGACCTCGACGAGGCGCTGGGGTGGGTGCGGGGCGCGGCGCAGTCGGGCACGGCGGTCTCGGTCGGGCTGGTCGGCAACTGCGCCGAAGTGCTTCCGGAGCTGGTGGCGCGCGGGGTCACCCCGGATGTGGTCACCGACCAGACGTCCGCGCACGACCCCCTGGGCGGCTACGTCCCGGGCGGCCTCTCCCTCGAAGAAGCCGCGCGCCTGCGCGAAACCGACCCGGACGAGTACCAGCGGCGCTCACTCTCCTCCATGCGCGCTCACTGCGCGGCCATCGTCGCGATGCAGGAGGCCGGCGCGGTGGCGTTCGACTACGGCAACAACCTGCGCGGGTTCGCCCGCGAAGCGGGGCTGGAGAACGCCTTCGCCTATCCGGGTTTCGTGCCCGCCTACATCCGCGACCTGTTCTGCGAGGGCAAGGGCCCCTTCCGCTGGGCCGCGCTCTCCGGCGATGCCGCCGACATCCACCGCATCGACGATCTGGTGCTGGAGATGTTCCCCGGCGACGAGCATCTGTGCCGCTGGATCCGGCTGGCCCGCGAGGAGGTCGCGTTTCAGGGCCTCCCGGCGCGCATCTGCTGGCTGGGGCAGGGAGAGCGGGCGCGATTCGGTTGCGCCATCAGCGACCTGGTGGCCAGCGGAGAGGTGAGCGCACCCGTGGTCATCGGCCGCGACCACCTGGACACCGGGAGCGTCGCTTCCCCCAACCGCGAAACCGAGGCCATGCGCGACGGCAGCGACGCCATCGCCGACTGGCCGATCCTGAACGCGCTGCTCAACACCGCGGCGGGGGCGAGCTGGGTGTCGTTCCATCACGGCGGCGGGGTCGGCATCGGCTACTCGCTCCACGCCGGCCAGGTCGTGGTCGCCGACGGCACCCCCGCGATGCGCGCACGAATCGAGCGCGTGCTCACCAACGACCCCGGCATCGGGGTCGCGCGCCACGCCGACGCCGGCTACCCCATCGCCCTCCGGACCGCCCGGCGCGAGGGCATCCGCATCCCGATGCGGGAGTAGCCGCGGTCCCAACCACCCATTCCGGCGCCCGCCCTTCGGCTGCACATTGGTTCATGAGCGCAGCCGGACACCTGGGACGCGAGGGCGAGGCGATCGCCGCGCGCCATCTGGAGGACGCGGGCTGGACCGTACTGGAGCGCAACTACCGCGCGGGCCGCAACGAGGTGGATCTGATCGTGCGGCGCGGACGCACGGTGGCCTTCGTGGAGGTCAAGGCGCGACGGGGAGATGGCTTCGGCCACCCGCTCGAGGCCATCACGGAACGCAAGAGGGGCGAGATCGCGAAGGTCGCCCGTGCGTGGCTGCGGGCACGCGGGGGCCTCAGGGGACTGTCGTTGCGCTTCGACGCAGTGGCCGTCCGTTTCGGCGCTGCCCGCGATCCGTCGGAAACTCCGCGCATCGAGCATGTCGCCGATGCGTGGCGCCTGTAGCCGCAGCCGGGGATCCATCCGCTCGAGCGCCGGGAGGAGTTCATCGACGGCTTGCCCGTGACCACGCTTCCGCCTTGACGCGCCAGACCCCCGAATCCAGATTGCGGCGTGCCCCAGGTCCGCAGAGCGAAGACCCACCGAACCCCGTCAGGGCCGTGCAGGCAGCAGCGGTACGTGCGGCGATCGCGGCTGCGGTTCACCTGGGGCATATCCTCTTCTCCCGCAGCTGAACCCGCGTGTCCCATACCGCGCTAGCCCGCAAGTACCGTCCCCGGCGCTTTGCCGAGGTCGCGACTCAGGAACACGTTTCCGAAACGCTGCGGCGGGCGGTGAGGGCAGATCGCACCGGTCACGCCTATCTCTTCTGTGGTCCGCGGGGCGTCGGCAAGACCACCCTGGCGCGCGTGCTGGCCATGGCGCTCAACTGCCCCGAGCGGGAGGCCGGGGGCGAACCCTGCGGGACGTGCGAAAGCTACCTGCTCATCTGGAGCGGTCGCACATCGCTCGACGTGGTGGAGATCGACGCGGCCTCCAACCGGGGCGTCGACGACGCCCGCAGCCTGCGCGAGCGGGCGATGTACGCACCCTCCGACGAACACCGCTTCAAGGTCTACATCGTCGACGAAGCGCACATGCTCACGCGTGAGGCGTGGAACGCCCTGCTCAAGATCCTGGAGGAGCCGCCTCCGCGGGTGATGTTCATCTTCGCCACCACCGAGCCCCAGCGCATTCAGCAGTCCGCGTCACCCATCCTCTCTCGCTGCCAGAGGTTCGACTTCCGGCGGCTCGGCGTGGCCGACATCGTCGCCAGGCTGAAGCAGGTGATCGAAAGCGAAGGGGCACGGGCCTCCGCCGAAGCGTTGCGCATCATCGCGCGCAAGGCCGATGGGGGAATGCGCGACGCGCTCTCGCTTCTCGACCAGGTTCTGGCACTCACCGGCGGTGACGTCACCCCCGGATCGGTGCGGGAGGTGCTCGGCCTCGTCGAGGAGGAACGCTTCCTCGAACTCTTCGACATCATCCTGGGGCACCGTCACCGGGATGTCTTTTCCTTCGTCGAGGCGCTCGTGGATGAGGGATACGACCTGGTGGAGTTCTATCACGGTCTGGTGGAGAGTCTGCGCCTGCTCCTGCGCGTGCGCCTGGACGGCGAGGAATCCGTCGATGCAGGCGGCGAATACCGCGCCGCCCTCGAAGCGCGCGCACGGCACTTCGAAGCCGCCGATCTGGTGCGCATGCTGGCGATGGCGGCCGATCTCGAGTCTCAGGGCAGCCTGAAGCGGGTGAGCCAGCCGCGCGTCCTGATCGAACTCCTGCTGCTGCGCCTGAGCCACCTGGACCACACCGTCCGCATCGAGGATCTGATCGAGGGGCTCGGAGGCGCGCCGGCGCGCCCGGCGGCGGATCCGAAGGCGACCCTGCCCCGACCCTCACCCGCATCCCGTCCGAAGGCCGCGACGAGGAGGCGGGCAGCGACGCGCAAGACAGCCTCCAGGCACCGTGGTTCCAGCCCTCCTCCAACCGACGACTCGTCCGGGCGCGCCGTGTCCGAGCCGCAGCCCGCCGGGACCGGGCACGCTTCGTCCGCGGTGGCTTCGCCGGCTCCGGAACCCCTTCCGTCTTCCGCCGGCACCGGCGGGGATCTCATCGCGGCCTTCGAGACAGTACTCCGCCAGGGACGGGGAGCCTTGCCCGGCGGCCTGCCGACCATCCTCAAGGGTGCGCCCGTGGAGAATGCGGGAGAGAGGGGCTTGCGGATCAGGCTTCCGGACGGCCTGGGACTCGCCGATCTTCCCCGCAACTCGGTCGCGTCGCTCAAGCGGGCGCTCGCCGGCCACCTCGATTACACCCCCGACATCGACATCGTGGAGAGCCTCCGGGCGGTGCCTTCCGCACCCCGTGCGGCGTCTCCGCAACAGGTGGGGCAGGAGCGCCTCGCGGAGCTGGTGGAGCGGGAACCACTCCTGGCACGGGCGGTAGAAGAACTCGATCTCGAATTGGTGGATTAGCAGCCCGTTGGACGCAGTTCCCCCGGCATTCGAGCGGCGATGCATCCACGCCCGCTCCTTCACACCCTCGCCTTGAGAATCACTCGATGAAAGATCTGCAGCGGCTCATCCAGTTGGGACAGCAGATGCAGAGCCGGGTCACCGAGCTTCAGGAGACCCTCGACCGCCAGGAGCTGAGCGCATCCTCCGGCGGAGGCATGGTTACCGCGGTCGTGGACGGCAAGGGTACCGTGCGGAGGATCACGATCGAGCCGTTGGCTGTGGATCCCGACGATGTCGAGATGCTCGAGGATCTCGTTCTGGCCGCGGTGGGGGAGGCGCAGAGCAAGGCGCGCCGGCACTACGAGAACGAAATGAAGAAGATGACCGGCGGCTTTCCGATGCCGGGACAGCTTCCCAAACTGTTCTAGCGGCCCGTGCGTGAATCCGCGGGAGCAGTTCGTCCGCGGGCTGCCGGGGCGCTGTTTCCGTCGGCGGACGACCGGGTGGGCAGCGGGCGCCGGGCGGAAGTGCGCGGTAAGCTCCGATGTCGGTGATCGACCGGGTGACGAGCGAGTTCTCCCGACTTCCCGGGGTCGGCCCCAGGACTGCGCTGCGCCTGGTGCATCACCTGCTTCGCACCGGCCCGGACGAGTCCCGGAGGCTCGCCGCCGCCATCGAGATCCTGGCTGAGCGGGTGCGTCCCTGTGCGACGTGCGGCAACTTCGGCGACGAAGAGGTCTGCGCGATATGTTCCAACCCGCGACGCGACGCCTCCACGATCTGCGTGGTCGAGGGGAGTTTCGATGTCGGAGCGGTGGAGCGCACCGGGAGGTACGGGGGATTGTATCATGTACTGGGCGGTCGCCTGTCGCCGCTGGACGGGATCGGGCCCGAGCAGCTGAACCTGCGGTCGCTGTTCGAGCGCATCCGCTCGGCGGAGGACGAGGTGCGCGAAATCATTCTCGCCACCAACCCGCGGGTTGAGGGCGAGGCGACGGCGGTGTATATCGAACGTCAGCTCAGGCCGATGGGTCTGAGAGTGACGCGCCTGGCCACGGGCGTGCCCGTGGGCAGCGACCTGGAGTTCGTGGATGGGACGACGCTCGCGCAGGCGCTGGAAGCGCGCCGTGAGATGTAGGAACCGGAAGGACCGCCCGGGCGGTGGAGCCAGCGGATGAACAAGAAGCTGAAGAAGGTGGGGCTGGTGGCGCTGCTGGTCGTGGCGGTCGGGGGCGTTGCGGTGCTGGTTGCGCACGACCAGATGACCCGGCACCAGAGGGACCTCTTCAGCCCGCGGGTCTTTCGCCGGCTGGCGGCTCTGGGGCACATGGCGCGCGCCCGCGCCTCCGTGAACACGGTGAACCTGCTGAAGGACTACATGGCGTGGGAGCCCCGCAAGCTGCTCCGTGATCGGGCACGGGCCATCGAAGCGCGCATGGAGCGCGAGCTGGCCGTGGTGGAGACCGGACTGAGCGAGAAGATGGCGTGAAGCCATGCCGATGACGAACTACGCCGGCCGGGAGGTCAACTGCAAGATCCTCTATTATGGGCCGGGGCAGGGAGGCAAGACCACCAACATCGAATACGTCCACTCCCGCGTGGATCCGGGAAACCGGGGCGAGCTCATTTCCCTGGCCACCAGACAGGGCAGCACGCTGCTGTTCGATTTTCTGGCCCTCGATCTTGGCGACGTGCAAGGCCTCCGGACCCGTTTCCACCTCTACACGGTACCGGGTCAGGCGTATTTCGAGAGCAGGCGCCGGGTTCTCCTCGAGGGCGTGGACGGGGTCATCTTCGTCGCGGACTCCCAGCTTGATCGCGACGAAGCCAACGCCGAGGCCATGCAGAGTCTCTACGATACCCTGGAGGCGCGCGGGTACGATGTCTCCCGTCTTCCCTTCGTGATCCAGTACAACAAGCGCGACCTGCCGGGCATCGCTCCGGTGGAAGAGTTGCGTGCGCGCCTCAATCCGGCGGGCGTGCCGGACTTCGAGAGCGTCGCCACGGAGGGCAAGGGCGTTTTCGAGACACTGGCGGCGGTGAGCAGGCTGGTGGTCAAGTCGCTTCGCTGAGGTCCGGCATGGCGAGCCTGCGGAATCTGCCCAACATCATTACCCTGTCGCGGATGGCCGTCTGTCCCGCGATCTTCTTCCTGGCCCTGTCGTCCGACGGCACGGTGCTGGCGGCCACCTTCGCGCTCTTTCTGGCGGCGGCGCTGAGCGATCTGTGGGACGGGTATCTCGCGCGCAAGCACAACCTCATCAGCGACCTGGGCAAGCTGCTGGATCCCATCGCCGACAAACTGCTGATGGTGTCCACCCTCGTGCCCATCTACATCGTCTCGAACCGTCCTGCGGGAGGAGGCGAGATCCCGTGGTGGGGCGAACTCCCCCTTTGGGTCCTCGTCGTTCTGCTGGGGCGCGAGTTGATGGTGACCCTGCTGCGGGGCTTTGCCGTGCGCCAGGGGGTGGTGATCGCCGCCGACCGTTCCGGAAAATACAAGGCCCTCCTGCAGAACGTGTTCATGGCGGCCGTGCTCCTGTGGTACGCCCTGGTCCGCTTCGCCGAACAGGGAGGCTGGAGCGGGACCATCTGGGAGCTGTGGGTCCACTTTCACAGCGCGGTCATCGGCCTGGCCCTGCTGCTGGCGCTGGTGCTGACGATCTACTCGATGGGGCTCTATTTCTGGCGCAATCGCGGCCTGGCCGGGAGCAACCGCTGAGCCCGACCGCGCCTCCTCCGGCCAGCTGCGCCATCGTATCGGTGGGTGACGAACTTCTGGCCGGCTTCACCGTCGACACCAATGGCGCCTGGATGGGCCGGCGGGCCGCGAGCCTGGGACTTCCGGTGCGGGCGAGGTTCGTGGTCGGGGACAGTGCGCCGGACATCCGGGGAGCACTCGCACGCGCTCTGGAGATTGCCGACGTCGTGCTGGTGACGGGGGGGCTGGGTCCCACCGGCGACGACATCACGCGGGAAGTCGTGGCCGAGGCCCTGGGCAGGCCCCTCCGTCTGGACGAGGAACTGCTCGACGAGCTCAGGACCCGATGGGCGACCTGGCGCCGGACCCCCCTACCCGCCGGAAACGAGCGCATGGCCAGGGTGCCCGAGGGCGCCCTGGTTCTTCCCAACCGGGTCGGGACCGCTCCCGGGCTGGTGCTGGACGTGGAGGGCCGGATCGTCGTGCTCCTCCCCGGCGTCCCCGCGGAGATGCGCGGGCTTTTCGACGGGGGCGTGGAGCCGTTGCTGCGCCAACGGCTGGGAGACCGTCTGCTGCCGCTGGTCCACCGCGTCTTCCACACCACCGGCATCGCCGAATCCTCGCTCGCCGAGCGCATCGACGAGGGCATCCCCGAGAACCTGGGCCCGGTGTCCATCGCCTTCCTGCCCCGGCTGACCGGAGTCGACGTGCGGCTGAGCGCGCGGGCGACCCCGGACGATCCCCGGGCAGCCCGCTGGCTCGACCGTGTGGAGGCGCTGGTGGAGCCGGTCCTGCGGCCGTACCGCTATCTCGCCGAGAGCGGGGACATCGTCGAGTGCATCGCGGAGGAAATGACGTCGTCCGGGCGAACTCTCGCGGTCGCGGAGAGCTGCACGGGAGGCCTGGTGGCGCGGCGCATCACGGAGCTGGCCGGGTCCTCGGAGTACTTTCTGGGCGGGGTGGTCACCTATGCGGACGAGGCCAAGCGCGCCCATCTGGAGGTCTCCCGCGACGTGCTGGCCGGAAAGGGGGCGGTATCCGAGGAGGTGGCGCGCGCCATGGCGGAGGGGGTGGCCCGGGTCTTCGGCGCCGGCGCCGGGCTGGCCGTGACCGGAGTGGCCGGGCCGGGCGGGGGGTCGGCGGAGAAGCCCGTAGGCACGGTGTGGTACGCGGTCCACCTGGACGGCCGCACGCAGGCGCGCCGGAGCGTCTTTCCGGGCGCGCGCCGCGCGGTCCGCGAACGCAGTGCGCAGGCGGCGCTCGCGCTTCTCTACCGGATGCTGCGGAGCGGCTGACGCAGCGCCCCGGGACAGCGGTGGGCTACCGCAGCCAGTCCTCCAGGGCGGTCGCCAGATCCGTCCCTGCGTCGCGGTACTTTACGATGACCGGGGCATACAGCGACAGCCCCTGCGCGCGGGCCCACTCACGGGTGACCGCCCGCCCCCCGGGGACGACCACGGCGTCCTCGGGAATCTCGAGCGGCCCGGAGGGGCCGGCGCGATACACCTCCTCGTGCACCAGGTCAAAGACCGGTGTGCCCCGCGTCAGGATGACTCCGGCGGCCAGCACCGCCCCGCGGCGCACCACCGTTCCCTCGTAGACGCCCGCATTGCCTCCCACCAGCACGTCGTCCTCGATCACCACCGGAGCCGCGCCCACGGGTTCCAGCACGCCGCCGATCTGGGCCGCCGCGCTCAGATGCACGCGCTCCCCGATCTGGGCGCACGAGCCCACCAGCGCGTGCGAGTCGATCATGCTGCCCGCCCCCACCCAGGCGCCCACGTTCACGTACATGGGCGGCATGCACACCACCCCGGGACCAAGGTAGGCTCCGCGGCGCACGGCCGAGCCGCCCGGCACCACCCGGACGCCCTCCCCGGCGGCGAAGCGGCGCACGGGCAGGTTGTGCTTGTCCAGGAAGGCGGATGGAGCCCGGGAGTTGACCGCGTTGCCCCCGGGGGCGGCGACCGGCGTGATGCGTCCGCTGCGGAAAGCCACCAGGATGCCCCGCTTCACCCAGGGCACCGCCGCCCATGAGCCGTCGTCCTCCCGCACCGCGGAGCGCAGCGATCCCGCCTCCAGGCGACTCAGCAGCTCGGCCACGACCTCTTCGGCGGCCTCCGGAAGGACCTCGCCGGCGGGCCAGGCATGGAGTGCGTCGATGCGATCCCGCAACGGGCTCATGTCCCCTCCGCGGCTCGCACGGCCGCCGCCACGGTTTCATGGTGGGTCTCCGCAAGGGGGGCAAGCGGCAGCCGGACCCGCGGATGGATGCGTCCCATCATCCCGAGTGCCGCCTTGACCGGCACCGGGTTCGACTCCACGAATGCGACCCGCATCCAGTCGGCAAGGCGGTAGTGCAGGGACCGCGCGCGCTGCAGATCGCCGCACGACATCGCCCCCACCAGCTCCGCCATGGCGCGCGGGATGGCGTTGCTGACCACCGAGATCACGCCGTCGGCTCCCAGCGCCATGAACGGCACCGTCATGGAGTCGTCGCCCGACAGCAGCGCGAATCCGGGAGGCCTGCCGCGGGCGATCTCCGCGACCTGGTCGCAGCTGCCCGCGGCCTCCTTGGTCCCCACGATGTTGGGGTGCGCGGCCAGCGCCAGGGTGGTCGCGGCGGCGATGTTGCTGCCCGTGCGTCCCGGAACGTTGTAGAGCACCACCGGGCAGGGGGCCGCGTCCGCAACCGCGGTGAAGTGCTCGATCAGCCCGCGCTGCTGCGGTCGGTTGTACGGGGGCGACACGTGCATCAGGTGGGTGACGCCGGTCGACGCGATCCTGAGCGAGAGCTCGATCGCCTCGGCCGTATTGTTCGATCCTGCCCCTCCCACGACGGGAACGCGTCCGGCGGCCTGATCGACCGTGATCGCCACCACCCGCTCGTGCTCCTCGACCGAGAGCGTCGCGGTCTCCCCGGTGGAGCCCGCCGGCACAAGGAAGTCGATGCCCTGTTCGATCTGCCAGTCGACCAGCGACCGCAGCGCCCTCTCGTCCACTTCCCCCGTTTCCCGGAACGGGGTCACCAGCGCCGTTCCGCATCCTCTGAGCATCTCGTGCTTCACCCTGCCTCTCCCGCGAGTAGGTCTCGCATGGTGTAGACCCCCGTGCGGCCGGCCAGCCACGCCGCCGCCCGCAGCGCGCCCTCCGCGAACACGCTGCGGTCACGGGCTTCGTGACGCAGCACGAGTCGTTCGCGGGGACCGTCGATCGATATCTCGTGTGTGCCGGGAACGTGCCCGGTCCGGATCGATGTAATGGGAGAACTCCGTCCCAGTCCCGCTTCCAGCGACCGTTCCAGGGCGATTGCCGTGCCGGACGGGGCGTCGAGCTTGCCGGCGTGATGGGTCTCCACCACATGCGCGTCAAAGCTCCCGGCGCCCGAGAGGAGTTCGCCCGCCGTGCGCGCCAGCAGCTGAAGGGCGACCGCCCCGAAGGAGAAGTTGGGTGCCCACAGGAGCGCGCCTCCGCGCTCCTCCACCCAGGCGGCGACCGCGGGCAGCCGGTCGGCCCACCCGGTCGTGCCGGAGACGACGGGACACCCCGCCTCTACGCACAGGCGAATGTTGGCGGCGGCCGACGCGGGCGTTGTGAATTCGAGCGCCACATCGGCCCCGGCGATCCGGTCACCAACTTCTGCCGGGCGCCCTTCCACGTCCCGGCGTCCCAGCCGGGCCAGCACATCGACGCCCCCCGTGCGCGCGAGCGCATCGATCGACCGGCCCATCCTCCCGGATCCGAGGATCACGATGCGTAGCGATTCCGCGCCGGGGCGACGTGCCACGCCCTCCCTCCGCTGTTTCCGCGTTTGTGCTTCCGGACGAACGGATGCCGTCCGGGGGGAATGCCGGAATCTACCCTTTGGAACGCCGGTCGGTCCCACGGGTGGCGCCGAATCCCGCCCACTGGACATCTCGTTCGGTACCGGGGTATCGTTGCGAACCCACAGCGCCGTCAACGCCCCAACTCGAACCGAGATAGATGAGCCCCAAGACTTCCGACAACCACGCAGACCGCGCTTCAGAAGCCGACTCCGAACCCCATCGGGAGGAACCGGATGCGGACGGCCCGCCGGACGACGCGCGCGCCGATCATCCGGGGCCGCAAGCTCCCGGCGACGAGAGTCCGCCGGAGGGAGGACCGCGGAGCGAAGCCGACCGGGAAGCGTCTGCGCGCGACGACGGGGTCGGCGCGGACGCCTCCGACGAACCGGGTCGGTCCCGCGAGGATCTCGAACGCGAGATCGACCAGCTCAACGACCGCCATCTGCGCCTCGCCGCGGAATTCGAGAATTACCGCAAGAGGGTTCGTGCCGAGAAGCTGGCGACCTGGTCGCGCGCGCAGGCGGACCTGGTGCGCCGCCTGGTGGATTCGGTCGACGACCTTCAGCGCGTCGCCCTGCTGGATCCGAAGACCGCGTCCGTGCAGGACATCGTGGAAGGGGTCGACATGGTGGAACGGAAGCTGCTGCGGGCGCTTGCGGACGCGGGCCTGGAGGTGCTCGACCCGGCCGGCGAAGACTTCGATCCGAACGTGATGGAGGCCGTCATGACGGCCCCGGCGTCTTCGGAGGAAGAGGACGACACCGTGGACATGGTTCTGCAGCGGGGATACCTGCTGGAGGGCCACCTGGTGCGGCCCGCGCGCGTCAGCGTGCGGAAGCACGGCTAGAGAGCGGCCGCAGTCGATGTCGCCGGCGACGAAAGACTACTACAAGACGCTGGGCGTCTCGGAGAAGGCGACGCCCGAGGAGATCAAGAAGGCGTATCGCCGATTGGCGAAGCGATACCATCCGGACGCCAACCAGGGCGATTCCGCGGCGTCGGAGCGGTTCAAGCAGGTGGGCGAGGCCTACTCGGTGCTCTCCGACTCCGCCAAGCGCAAGCAGTACGACCAGATGCGGCGCCTGGGCGCCTTCGGTCTGGGCGGCAACCGGCGGGGGCCCACTTCCCCGGGCGCCGGGCCGGCGGGTGCCGGGCAGGGGTTTTCCTTCGACGATCTCGGCGGGCTCGGCGACATCTTCGGTTCCATATTCGATCGCGGAGGCCGCAAGACCGCCCGGGAAACCTCGACAGGCCCGCGCAAGGGCAACGATGTCGACTATGTCGTGGACATCGACTTCGAGGTGGCCGTGACGGGAGGGCGCGTCGCCATCTCGGTGCCCGTGACCGAGGAGTGCGCCACCTGCGGGGGCAACGGGGCCCGGCCGGGAACGACCACCACCCGCTGCAAGGAGTGCTCGGGAACCGGAACCGTCTCCTTCGGCCAGGGTGGATTCGCGGTCAAGCGGCCCTGCCCGGCGTGTCTGGGGCGGGGCCGGATTCCCACCGATCCGTGTGACGCCTGCAAGGGGACGGGAACGGTGCGCCAGAACCGCAAGATCGAGGTGACCGTGCCGCGGGGTGTGGACACGGGCTCCAAGGTGCGGCTGAGCGGGCAGGGCGAGCGCGGCGCCAGGGGAGGGACGCCGGGCGACCTCATCATCACCTTCAAGGTGAAGCCGCACCGGTTCTTCCAGCGGGACGGGCGGGACATCCACGTCACCGTGCCCCTCAACATCGCGCAGGCGACCATGGGCACCCGCATTCGGGTCAGGACGGTACACGGCAAGAGGGTCGTGCTCAAGATCCCGGCGGGCACGCAGCCGGGCGCGCGCTTTCGCGTTCGCGGCCACGGGATACGGAAGGGGACGCGGGTTGGCGATCAGATCGTCGAAATCCAGGTTCAGGTCCCGGAGGCGCTCTCGGAAGACGCCCAGGAGGCCATCCGCCAGTTCGCGGAAGTCGCCGAACTCACTTACTGAGTCTCATCAGATGCAGCGCATGATTCGCAACGGGTCGTTTCGCAGGTGGGAGGCCTTCGCCACCACGGGCCGTCACGGGGTCGCGCATCCCGGGCGGGTGGTCTTCCGCTGCTGTTCGGATCCCGCCAGACGCGCGAGGGTCGCCGAGGTTCCGGCAGGGAAGGCCGGAGCGGAAGCTCTCGTGAACGGCGCGACGGATGGCGAACTGCTGCGGCTGTTGAAGGGAGCCGAGCCGCTGGATTGACGCGCGGCCCGGGCCGCGACGGAGTTCAGGCCGTCGCCATCGCCGCGGTGGCGATGCGGCCGCCGCCGAGGATCCGCCCGGTCTCGTCGAAGAAGACCGCCGACTGCCCGGGCGTGACCGCGAGCACGGGCTCCTCCAGCTCGAGAGTGAGACCGTCCCCGTCGTGCTGAACGCGGCCCGGCACCGCCGGAGCCCGGTAGCGGAGCTGGGCACGCACGACGGTCCCGTCCGCGGGCGGCTCCTCGGCGAGCCAGTTGAGTTCGGCCACCCGCAGCTCGCGGCACTCCAGCGCCTCCCTCGCGCCCACCATCACCTCACGCGAGTCCGGACGGATCCCGACCACGTACAGCCTCTGGTCGAAGCCTCCGCCCAGTCCGCGCCGCTGGCCCACGGTGAAGGAAGCGTAGCCCTGGTGGCGGCCCACGACCCGGCCCTGGGTGTCCACCAGGTTGCCGGGCCGGAGCGCGTCGTGCCGCCCGCCGAGGTTGCGCCGCAGCAGGTCGCGGTAGTCGCCGGTGGGAACGAAGCAGATCTCCTGCGACTCGGGCTTGGCCGCGGTGACGAGGCGGAGTTGACGCGCGCGGGCGCGAACCTCGGGCTTGGTGAGTTCGCCCAGCGGAAACCTCAGCCGGGGCAGCAGCGCGCGGGGCAGGCCCCACAGGAAGTAGGACTGGTCCTTCGCCGGGTCGCGTCCCCGGAAGAGAGCCGCCTCCCCGTCCACGACCCCGGCGCGCACGTAGTGCCCGGAAGCTACGGCATCGCACCCGAGCAGCTCTCCCCGGCGGAGCAGGTCCCGGAACTTGGTGTTGGAATTGCACCGCACGCAGGGGTTGGGTGTGCGTCCGCGCGCGTACTCCGAGACGAAATCGTCGATGACGTCGCGGGTGAACTCCTCCTCCACGTCGAAGACGTAATGGGGGATGTCCAGCGCATCGGCGACCCGGCGCGCGTCCATGATGCCGTCGAGCCCGCAGCAGGTGCGCGACGGTCCCGGCTCCTCCTGGTAGCAGAAAGTCTTCATGGTCGCGCCGACGAGCTGGTGGCCCTGCTCGGCCAGCAGCGCGGCCGCCACCGAGGAGTCGACCCCTCCGGACATGGCCACCAGGATCCGCTCGGCGGGCATCGTCAACCGCCTCCTGCGCCGACGAGTGCGCCGGCACGGGTCACAATCTCAACGGTCCGGCGAGCGGCCTCGTCCACCTCCGCCGAGGTGGTGGTGCGGCCCAGGCTAAAGCGCACGGAGGCCAGCCCCTCGGCGGCGTCGCCGTAGAGGGCGCGCAGCACCGGGCTGGTGGTGGTGCTGCCGGACGCGCACGCCGATCCCCCGGAAACCGCCACCCCTGCCAGGTCGAAGGCCATCACCAGGGTGGCCGCGTCCAGGCCGGGGAATCCCAGGTTGAGCAGGTGCGGGGCTCGCTCGCCCTCCGCGCCGAACACGCGGGTTCCGGGGAGCGCATCGACGATGGCAGCCTGCAGGCGGTCGCGCTCCACCGCGAGCCGCTCCGCTTCCGCGGCCTGTTCCTCCACCGCCAGGGTGAGCGCCTTCGCCAGGCCCACCGCCCCCGCAACGTCCTCCGTCCCCGGCCGCAGGCGGCGCTCCTGCCCGCCTCCGAAGAGGAGGGGCGCGAGCTTCACGCCGCGGCGACGGTAGAGCAGCCCCACCCCCCGCGGGCCTCCGATCTTGTGGGCGGTCATCGAGGCCAGGTCGAGCCCGGCCCGGCCGACGTCGACCGGCACCTTGCCCACCGCCTGCACCGCGTCGGAGTGCACGACCACCCCCGCCGCACGCGCCCGGCGCGCCACGCGCTCGACCGGCAGCACGGTGCCGACCTCGTTGTTGACCCACATCACCGAGAGCACGCACGCGCCCCGCGACAGCGCGACCGCAAGAGCGTCCTCGTCGAGGTCGCCCGTCGGGTCGACCTCAATGCGCACGCTCTCCCCGCCGCGCGCGGCCACCTGGTCGCACGCCTCCCGTACCGCGGGGTGCTCGATCGTGGTTGCGATTGCGCGCGGGCGTTCTCCCGCGGCCACCGCGACCGCAGCCCGTCCCAGCACGGCCATGTTGTCGGCCTCGGTGCCGCCCCGCACGAAGGCCATCTCCGCCGGCTCGGCTCCGACAGCGCGGGCGCACTCCGCGCGCGCCCCGTCCAGGGCCGCGCGCGCCTGCCGTCCCCACCGGTGCGCGCTCGAAGGGTTGCCGAAGGCGCCCGTAAGGTGGGGGCGCATGGCGTCCAGCGCCTCCGGCCGCAGGGGCGTTGTGGCGGCGTGATCGAGATATAGGGCGGGGCGGTCCATCGGAGAGGGCGCAGGCTGCTCATGGCGGGACAGGTTCCGGCGCCTAACTTTAGCCGCCCCGGGGTTTCGATTGAAGGTGTGCATCCGAACAGGGAATCGCCGATGAGCCAGGCACGACTTCCCGCGGGCCCGCCGGCGCGGTTCCGCTCGACCGTTCACGGAACCGTATTCGCGGGTCGCGACCGGCATCTCGACGCCCTCAACCCCGGCGACGTGCTGGTGCTGATCCCAGATCCATCGGACGGCCGCCACAGCGCGGTGTGGGTGCACCTGCCCGCCGGCGATCCCGTCGGCTACCTGCCTCCGGAGATCGGCGGCTGGCTGGGACCGTGGCTGCGGGCGGGCGGGCGCACCCGGGCGACCGCCCTGCGCGTAGGCAGTGACCGCGTGCCCAGTTGGCGGCGGCTGGTGGTGGACGTGCGCTGCCTTCCTACTCGAAGCGCAAGGCCTTGACCGGCGTCATGCGCGCGCCCCGCAGGGCAGGGAAGAGACCGAAGGCCATCCCGGTGACGACCGCGGACGTGAGCGCCGCGATGACCGACCAGAAGGGAATGGATGCGGGAATGGGAGTCCTGGCTTCGATGAAGTCGGCGAGGCCCGCGCCCAGAGCCAGGCCCAGCGCCCCTCCCAGGAAGGTCAGCACCGACGCCTCCACCAGGAATTGCCAGAGGATCTCGTTCCGGGTTGCGCCGACGGCCTTGCGGATGCCGATCTCGCGCGTTCTTTCGGTAACGGAGATCATCATGATGCCGATCACGCCGATCCCGCCCACCATGAGCGCGACCGACGAGAGGGCGATCATCACCAGAAAGAACGCTGCGGTCAGCTGGTTGAACGACTCGACGATCTGCTGCGACTCGACGAGGGCGAAGTTGTTGTCGTCGGCCGGACCGAGCCCCCGCATCGAGCGCAGGACCGTGGTGACCTGATCCTTGGCCTGCTCCCGGCCGAACGGTTCGCGCGGCACGATCGTCAGCATGAGGAAGTTGAAGCGATTCCTGGCCTTGAGCCGCTTCTCGGCGGCGGTCCAGGGAAAGATCGCCCAGTGATCGATGGTTTCGGCGAAGATGTTGTCGTCCGCCCGATAGACCCCCACTACCCGGAACAGTGGACTGACGGCCCGCCGTCCCGCCGTCACCCGAACGTTCCTCCCGATGGGATCGCGCTGGCCGAAGAGTTCCTGGGCCAGCCCGGGCGAGATCACCACCACCGCGCGGCCTTCGTCGACCTCGGTCGGCACGAAGTTGCGGCCCGCAATGAACTCACCCGGTTGGGCCGCCGTCCAACCGGCGGACATCCCGTTGCCCTGGAACGCCCGCACCCGGCGCCCTTCGAACGCGAACGTCGGTGAGAACTCGAAGTTGACGATCGCCTCGGAGACAGCAGGAAGACGCTCGATCCGGTCGATCTCCTCGTGGGTCAGCTCCGGACGATCCCACCAGGGCGGGCGACCACTGCCGTCGCCGACCAGACGGACATCCGTGAAGTCGAAGGGGGTCAGATAGAAGTTGTCGGCTCCGCCGGCTTCGAACGGCGAGAGTATGCTCGACCGGATCCCCGTGATCATCGCGGCCATGGTCACGACAACGCCTACCCCGATCGCCACCCCGCTGATGGTCAGACCGGCTCGAATCTTGGTCGCGCGAATCGCCTCCAGCGCGATGCGGATTCCCTCGCTGAGGGTATTCAGCCGCGCCCTCATCACTCGTACCTCAGCGCGTCTACCGGATTGAGTTTCGAGGCTCTCGCAGCCGGGTACACACCGGCGACGACCCCGACCGTAATCCCGAGCGCGACACCGAGCCCGATCCACTGAGGCGCGACCGCGGCCGGCAGAGGCGACACGGCGCGGACGACCGCGGTGAGCGCGACTCCGATACCGATGCCGACCAGCGCGCCTACCGCCGACAGGGTGGCCGTCTCGATCAACACCTGGATCAGGATGTCACGGCGGCGTGCGCCGATGGCCTTGCGCACGCCGATCTCCCGGGTTCGCTCCATGACCGAAACCAGCATGATGTTCATGATCACGATGCCGCCCACGACCAGCGATATGGACACCAGCCCGGGCAGCGCCACGAAGAGCACGCGCGAGATATTGTCCCAGAAGCTGAGCGCTTCTTCCGCGGTCTCGAGGTTGAAGTCATTCTCCTCGCCGGGTCGGAGGCCATGGCGCGCGCGCATGATTCCCTCGGTCTCCGCGGTAGCTTCCCGCAGCAACTCCGGACTCGCGGTCTGGATCACCACACCGTCCACGACATTTCGCGGATTCACCATTCGTCGGATGGGAGAGCGGGCCGGGGCAAGCACCATGTTGTCACGCGACAGCCCCAGCATCGAACCCTGTTCCTCTATGACGCCGACGACGCGGAAGGGAAAATCCCGGATCCGCACCTGCGCACCGACCGGATCCTGATCCTCGAAGAGCAGGTCCGCGGTGCTCTTGCCGAGCACGGCGACGGCTGCCCCGCGGTCGGCCTCCTGTGCTGAGAAGGGCCGGCCGAGCTCCATGGCGTACGCACGAATCGTAAAGATCTCCTCGGAGGCTCCGAAGAGAAGTACGTTTTCAACCTTGAGTCCTCCCGGACCCTCTACTTCCCCCTGGGAGATGGACTCGACCGCGATCGTGGCAGGCGTCTCGAGCCGGTCTCGAATCGCGTCCGCGTCATCCATTTCGATGCGGGGACGTCGTGCCGCGCGCCGCAGGGACACCGGGTCTCCGTCAACGATGTTGGGCCGGCTCCGCTCAAGGGTCACAGTGTTCACACCGAACACCATCGACGAGAAATCGTCCCGGATATAGCGGTCGATTCCTTCGACGATGCTGACCACCACGATCAGAAACATGATGCCGACGATGACGCCGAGGAGGCTGAAAAAGCTCTTCAGCTTCTCGCTGCGGATGTAGCCGAGCGCCAGTCGTACGCCTTCCCAGAGCTGCATCGGCTATCGCCCTCCAGGCCCGGTCCGGTTCACTCGGCCGGCTCGTCCGGCTCCACGTCGGTGCTGTCGGTCCGCACTTCTTCGCCATCGCTGAGTTCGCGAATGCGCTGGTACGGGCCGCTCACCACCGTGTCGCCCTCCGACAGTCCGGAGAGCACCTCGAAGTACTCCTGTCCCGCGATTCCGACGGCGACCGGAACGAAATGCGCCTCGCCGTCGCGGACGACGAAGACACCTTCCTCTTCTTCCTCCTCGTCCTCCTCATCTGCCGCGCGCGTGTCATCCGATTCCGTCGAACCGTCGCCGGCCTCGTCGTTCCCGAATTCCCCGTCGCCATCCGAGCCGTTCCCGTCCGCCTCGTCCTGTTCCGAGCGGTCCCGAATCGTCAAGGCGATGATCGGAATCGCCAGGGCCTGGTCGCGTGTTTCGGTGACGATGTCGGCCGTGGTCGAAAGGTCCGGCCGCAGCTCGACCGGCGGGTCGTCCAGCGTAATCACCACCTCGAAGTCGATGGTGGGGGTCTGGCCCGTGCCCGCCGCACTCGACGGAGGCCGGATGGCGGAGTTTCCGATCTCGGTCACGGTCCCGGCGAACTCCGTGTCCGGAAACGCGTCCAGTTCCAGGGCGGCGCTGTCGCCGACGCTGATCTCCGGCACGTCGGTTTCGTCGACCTGCATGACCGCCTCGATCACCGACAGGTCGCTGATGGTGAGCAGGAGGCTCCCCGGGTTGTTCATCGTGCCTACGATCGCGGTCTCGCCAAGCTCGATGTTCAGCCGGGTGACCTTGCCCGAGATGGGGGCCCGGATGGTGGTCTTGGACAGGCGATCCTCGGCCTCGGCCAGCGTCGCGCGGGCCTGGTCCACGCCGTGCTCCGCGGCGGTGTAGAGAGCCTGCGCGACCTCTGCCTGCGTCCCGGCGTCGTCGACCTGCTGCCGGCTGACGAGCGTCGAGTCCCTTGTCCAGAGCCCCTGCATGCGGTCGTACTCGCGCGTCGCCTGGATCAGGCTGGCGTTCTGCTGGGCCGCCTGCGCCTCCCGCTGGGACAGACCGGCCCGCCACTGGGCCACGGCGGCCTGGAACTGCGTCTGGTCGATGCGCAGAAGGACTTGTCCTTCCTGCACATCGTCGCCTTCGTCGACGTTGAGTTCAACGATGCGGCCCGAGACATCGGAGCTGATGTCCACGGTTCGCCGCGCCCGGATGTTGCCACTCGCGGTGACGATCGCTTCCAGGTCGCGCCGGCCTACTTCCTCCGTGCGCACCTGCGTGCCGGTGTTGCGCGACTGCAGCGTGGTCAGCACTCCGGCGACCACGAGGACGGTTACCACGAGCACGCCGATGGCGATCTTTGCTCTAAGCGTCATTTGGATGTTGTTCCCGAATTCCGGTCCAGGACCCTTGGCACATGTGCTCCGTCGCCTTCCCGCACATTCCGAGGGGCATCAGGGCCGCAGCCTTGCGCCCACCAGTGCTTCCAGATTGGCGAGCAGGTCGTGATATGAATATATGGAGGCGACGCGTTCGCGGTCGGCCTGCGCCATGACGGTCTCCGCCTCGACAAGGTCGAGGAAGCTCGCGGAACCGACGCGGTACTGTTCGGTGGCCAGGCGCAGCTGCTCCGCCGCCACCGCCTGGTTGCGCTGCTCGATGAGTTCCGTCTCGTACGCGGTGCGGACGGCCGCCAGACTTGAGGCGATCTGCGCCCGCAGATCCAGTTCCGCGCCTCGCAGCCGATGGCGCGCGTCTTCGCGGGCGGCGCGCGCGTTCTCGACCTGCAACTGCCGGCTGAAGCCCTGGAACACGGGCACGCTCACCGTGAGGGAGGCCCGGGGCGGCTGGCGGGTGAAGTCGAACGGGAACGCATTGTTTTGCGAGGCGATGGCCTCTTCCTGATCGGGCGTGAAGACGAAACTGCTGCAATCCTGTGTGGGAAGAGGATCGACCAGGCGCCCGTACACCTCGTTCAACAGGTGACACTGCTGGCGCTGACCCGTGACCCTGGCTCTGGACTGGCTGATCAGCGATTCCACGCTGGACGCTTCGCGCGTGAACCCGCTCAGCCCCGCGCTCAGCGACAGGGAGGGGTAGTAGGAGGACCGCGCCATCTTCACGTCGCTTGCGGCAACGGCCTCGTTGGCCCGCTCGGCGACGAGGCCGGGATTACCCTCGAGCGCCATTGCCACCAGTTCCGCTTCGGACCAGACCGGCTCGCGGACGTCGAACGCGCTCACGACCGCGAATTCCTGTGGCACCTCCGCTCCGAGTATGACCAGCAGCGCGATGCGCGCATTGCTCACGGCGAATTCCGCCTGCAGAAGCGTGACCTCGGCACGGCCGACCGACACTTCGGCCTGGCGCACGTCGCGCGGGGTCGCCGTGCCCACCTCCAGCTGCCCTTCGGCCAGGCGCAGGTTGAAACGGGCCCGCTCCAGCTCCTGCTCTGCGAGCAGGTATCCCTCCTGCTGGCGCAGAACGTCCAGGTAGAGAATGGTGACATCGCGAACGAGGTTGGCCTCGGCCTGGTCGATCAACGCGAACGTGGCGTTGCGGGCGGCCTTCTCCCGACCCGGGCGAAACAGCGATTCCGCGCCGATGGAGTAGCTGAGGCCCGCGTTGTAGCTGGAGAAATAGTAGGAGGGCTCGTTGCCGAACCCCAGCTGACTGGTCGTCAGGCTCCCGAACTGCTGTTCACCCCTCCCCTGCCAGGAGAGGCTCGAACTCAGATTGGCGAACGGCAGCAGATCGCCGTAGGCGGAACGAACCGCCCAGTCGGCGACGCGGGAGTCGTTGCGAACCGCCTGAAAGCTCGGGTTCTCAACCCGGGCGATGCGGATTGCTTCGTCGAGCGTCAGGCGGGAAGGCACTTCCTGCGCCTGCAGCAAGGACGACGTCCCGCAAAACAGCAGAAGCGTCAGCGCGCACCTGGCAACCGAGATCATGCTGAACACCGTATCGTTCTCCCTTGCTTGGATGGCGGTCTCCGGCCTGTGGCGGCCGCGAAACATACGAGCCCGTGTCCGATGGGGTTTCACCCCTGAGCCGATTCCGCGGGGATCGCAATACTCATGGGCGCTGCCGGACGCACCGGGCACGGACGCCTCAGGATCCCGGGCGAGTCACGCGGACCGCGGAGTATCCGGTGGAGCTCTCGGCGACCCTCAACACCCTGCCTTGCGCGTCATGCCATGCCTCCCAGCGCAGCTCTCCGGCTCGCATCCGGTAATGCCGCGCCGGCATCACCTCGCCGCCGATGCTCAGCTCCGCGGTTCCGGCGAGGGTCACCTCGGCCTCGGTCTGAAGCCCGTCCCGGGGCACGATGACGGGAACGGACGTGGGAGCCGGATCCGCAGGAGGCACAAGAAAGTGAAAATGATGCGCAACGCCCCGCTCGAGGATCCTGGTGCCGGGGGCGGCCCGGTACTCCTTCACCTGCTCCCCGATTTCGGATGTGACCCGCGACTCGAAACGGGCGCCGCGGAGTTCGAAGCCGATTTGCCGTGCTCCCTCGCCTCCCACCTTGTTCTGATAGGCGGAGGGCATCCACCCGGGCCCGGCAAGCTCCATGAGGATGTCCATCGTATTGGCGCCGTCGGGCAGAGTGGCGCGAATCTGTCCAGCGGCGATGACCCGGGTCTCGTCTCCGGTGCCCACCTGGCGGATCGAGAAGGTCTCGGTCCCGACCTCCCTGCCGTTGACGGCTACCTCGAACTCGCCCCGGTCCAGGATGGTGATCTGGGCGGAAGCGCTGCTGGATGGAGGGGATCCGGCGAGGGTGAACAGAAGTACACAGAGAAGAATGCGTCGCACGGACGGAGCCTCGGTCGCAAGTGATCGAAACGACATCCGATTACACCCCAGCCAGGGGACGGATCCTGCAAACCGATTCCCGCATGTCACCGATGGCAGCGATCGTGGAGCAGCCGCAGACCTCCCGGTCCGGGCGTTCAGGGGCCCGGAAGCGGATGCGGAAAGCGCGCTGACGGAAGCAGCCCGTGGACAGACCTCCTCCGGCATTCGAGCGGCGATGCGTCCGCGCTGGACCGCTTCACTCCGCGTTGCCTTTCGGCCCCATGGCGCTGCCATCAGGCCTTCAAGGCGCCTTGCCAGCCCGGCGCCTCGCCGTTCTCGGTGCACGGGCGGATTCATCCACGGACTGCCTGGGTCATGAACGGCGTTATGTCCTTGCTTAAGGACCTTTTGCGGGCCGATGGCCGGTCACGACAGTCCGCCGTGTGCGCGCTGCTCTGGCTGAGCGTGGGGGCGCTGGCGGTATGGACGCGCTGGTCCGCGCCCGGATGGCTGCTGGTGAGTGCGCTGGCGGGTGTTCCGGGCGTGCTCCGGATACTGTCGCACCGGTCCGGTCGCAATCCCTGGACGCTCGCCGCCGCCCTTGTCCTTCTGGCCGGGATCGCGAGCGGGATTCTGGGCTCCGCGCGCTTCGCCCTGGTGGCCGGCGACTGGGACCATTTCCGGAGCGGACGCGAGGCCCGCCTGGAGGCGGCTCTCGATCGGCGTTTCGAGACCTTGATCGACCACGGGACTGGAGCGGTCTCCCGGGTCGCCGGCCGGGAGTTCGACGGTGGCTCGCCCGGCTACTGGGCCTTTCTGGAAGACGTCCGGCGCGAAGCCGACCTGCATGCGATCGCGGTGTTCGACGCGCGCACGGACCTTGTCGCCTGGGCGGGCAATCATCAGGGGGTTGTGCCCCTCGATGCCCGCTCGGGCTGGGACCGGTACGTATTCGGGCAAGGCCCGGTCTACAGCTATCTGTACTTCACCGAACGCGTCGGCGCGAGCGGCGCGACCGCGGTGGCCGCCGCGCTGCTCCAGAGCGACATGCCCCCCGACGTGCCCGATGAGGAGGCCGCCTTTGCCACCCGATTCCAGTCCGACGTCGGCAGGGCGATCCGGATCACGCACTCCGAACAGGCGACGGGTCCCGCCATACGCGACTTCAACTGGCAGGGGCAGACACTCTTTTCCATTTCCTCCGAGGAGGTGACGCAGGGGGAGGCGTTCGAGTCGGTTCGGAGGGCATGGAGCCGGGTGGTCGCCGGCCTCGCGGTAACGGCCTGGATGCTACTGCTCATCGGCCTCGGGGCCACGCCATATCACGCCGTTCTGGCCGCGGCGACCCTGGCCCTGCTGGCGGTCGTCCTTCCGTTCGGCGATCTGCTGGGCGTGTCCGGACTGTTTTCGCCGGCTCGCTTCCTTCTCCCCGGGACCACCGAGGGCACGCTCGGCCGCGTGTTGGCGCTCGGGTTGGCGGGGGCGTTCATCGCGGGTCTTCTGCCCGGGGGCGTCCGCGGACGCGGCGCTCCGCTGGTCGGCGCAGCCCTCGCCGGCATCGGGTTCGTCGGGGTGATTCACTGGTTTTCGCTCGCGCCGACGACCTCGCAACTGGGTGGAGGGACGGACTACTGGCTGGTGTATCAGTGCGCCCTGACCTCCGTCCTGGTCGTCGTGGCCGCCCTGGCGCTGCGGCTCGCCACGCGACCCGCGCCGGTGTCGGCGCGACCGTCCCTGGTCGCGGCCGGTCTGCTTCTGGCGCTGGTGCTCGGCCTGCTGGTGAACGGCGTGTCGCTCGGTTCGCCCCCCACCCCCGCCTGGGCGGGTGTGCTGTGGGCGCTCCCGGTGGCTCTGGTCGGCATGGGCCGACAACCCGCCACCACCTGGCGCGGCTCGATTGCGACGGGGGCGGCCGCCGTCGTGCTCGCCGCGAGCGCAGCCCTGCCATTCACCTGGGGCGGGCGTGTCGCGGCGCAGCGGCAGGTGGCCGAGGAGCGCCTTTCCACCCTCGGGAATCAGGTGAATCCCTACCTGCAGTTTCTCCTTGAGGGTTTGTCCGAGAGAACGGATTCCCTGTTCGAGAGCGGAGCCCGCGGCACCGGACTTCTCTACGGCACCTGGCGCGCAAGCGGTCTCGCCCAGGAGGGAGTCGCCGCCTGGATCGACCGATGGACGCCCGGCGGCCTGCCCAGCGACGCCTTGCGTATCGGCGTCTCCGATCCCCGTCCCTCGATCGTGGACGACTATCTGGACGAAGCTGCTCTCGGAACCACGGTGCTGCGACTTCAGTCGGAGGATGTGCACTACCTCGGTCTGGCGGTGCTGGCGGACCGATCGGTGATCACCGTTGCGGTTCCCCCGCGGCGAGGCTTCGGCACGGCCCTGTTCCCGGATGTGCCCTTCGGGCAGGACCGGGGAGAAGAGGGTACCGTCACCCTCCTGCCGCTCAACGAATACGACCCGTCGCCGGCGGACGAGGCTCCGCGGTGGGAGCGAACCTCGCAGGGGTGGCATGGCGAACAGACCATCCTGTTCCCCGAGGGATGGTACAGCGCACACTACGAGGTGGAACTCCCCGGGAGCGCCGTGCTTGTGGCGGGAACCGTGCTCGTCCTGCTGCTCGATCTGCTGATGGCAGCCGGTCTGTGGGGCATTGGCTGGTGGAGCAGCCGAGGGCGCCTGCGCGCGCCGATCCGGCTGGGCCCCGGGGCCGGTCGCAGCTTTCGGGTGCAGGTCACGTTCGCCCTGTTCCTTTTCTTTCTCATCCCCGCCTTCGCGTTTGCCGCCATCGCCTCCCGGACCCTGGACGGGGCCGTGGTTCGAACGGCCGAAGCGCTGGCGGACCGCGCGGTGGCGGACGCCGCAGAGGACTTCCTCGCCGTACAGGGGCAGGTCGGACTGCTGCCCACCAGCACGGGCACGGTCCTCCTTCTCTATCAGGACGGAGAGCTGATCCGAAGCTCCCGGCCGGCGTTCCTCGAACTGGGCGTCCAGTATGCCTGGCTGCCCGCGCAGGTCCATCGATCGCTCGCGGACGGCGATGCAGTGCTCGTGCACGCGACCGTTCGCCGCTGGGGTGGCGAATACGCGCTCGCATATCGACAACTGCAGACCGGACAGGTGCTGGCGTCGGCGGCCCCGCTGGATGCCGGCGCGACGGCTTTCGAACAGAACGATCTGATCCTTCTGCTGGCGTTCGCCGTCGTCACGGGGATCGCGCTCTCGCTGGGTCTCGCACTCCTGGTGGGCCGTCGGCTGGCGAATCCGATTCGCACCCTCCGCCTGGCGTCGGAGCGAGTGGGGGAGGGGAACCTGGAGGTGCGGTTGCCGGAGACGCGCACCGATGAATTCGGCACCGTGTTCCTGGCGTTCAACCGAATGGTGCAGAGGCTTCATCGGGCGCGCGGCGCCCTGGTGCGCACCACGCAGCGCACGCAGACCATCGTCGACGAAGCGGCGACCGGGGTGATCGCGCTGGATCAGGCGGGGGCGGTGACCCTGGTGAATCCGCAGGCCCAGGCGCTGCTGGGAGCCTCGGTCGGGCCGGGAGAATCGTTGCCGGCCACCCCGGGACTTGCGCGCGACCTGTCGCGCTGGGTGGAGCGCTTCTATCGCGACGGGGGCGAAGGAGCCGATCACGAGTTCGAGTTGTCCGGAACCGAACTGGCGCCCGCCACCCCCGGTTCCCGGGACTCCTCCCGCAGGGTGCGGGTGCGGGCACGCCGCATCACGCGCGAAGGACCCTCGCGGGGGGTCGTGCTCAGCCTCGAGGACGTGACCGACGAGCTGCGCAGCGAGCGTATCGTGGCCTGGGGACAGATGGCTCGTCAGGTGGCTCACGAGGTCAAGAATCCGCTTACGCCGATCAAGCTCAGCATCGAGCACGTCCGTCGAGCCTGGCAGGACCGGCGGCGCGATTTCTCGGAGATTCTCGAGCGCAACGTGGACTCCATCCTGCGGGAAATCGATCGGCTCGCCGAGATCGCCCGCAGCTTCTCACGCTACGGATCCCCCAGGAAGGCGAGCGAACTCCCCCTGGGAGGCGTGCACCTGGATACGGCGGTGGGGGAGATCCTCGCGCTCTACCGGAGCAACGAGCAGGGAATCGTCATCGACACTGCCTTCCCGGCCGACCTTCCCCCCGTCCGCGCCCGGGAGTCGGAGTTCAAGGAGGTCCTGATCAACCTGCTCGAGAACGCGAGGGAAGCCGTCAAGCCCAGCGGCCACGTCCACATCGGGGCCTCTGCCGAGGATGGGAACGTGTGCCTTCAGGTCAGCGACGACGGCCGCGGCATCGAACCGGAGCTGTTGGGTCGCATCTTCGAACCGAGATTCTCCACCAGTTCCACGGGCACGGGTCTCGGGCTCGCAATCGTGCAGCGGCTGGTGCGTTCCTGGGGCGGCCGGGTGTGGGCCGAGAGCACGCCACGGGTCGGCACGACGATGTCCATTCGCTTCGTGGCATGGGCGCCGGCGCCGCGCACGCTGGTTCCAGCTGCAGGCACTGGACGGGCGGTGCCCAACCCGCAAGATTGAGTGCGGACCGGCCCGGAGTTGGCAAGGGTTCGCGACATCGGCCTGCACATCACCCCGATCCCCGGCACATCATCCCCATCCGCGACTCCGCCACGGACATACTCCAATCCCCCATGCATGCCCCGGGGACGCGACCCTCACTCGTGCAGCTCGACGCCGGCGAAATGCAGGCCTGGGTGGTTGCCAGGAGCGAGAAGATCGTCGCCCGCTGGCTCTCCGAGGTCACCAAGCGGTTTGAACGGCGACCGCAACAGCTGGTCGAGCTGCTCCGCGATTTCTACGAAACCTTCGTCAGCATCCTTCCCGCAATCCTGGGGCCCTACCGGCGCAGGGTGCGGCCGGTCTGGCAGGAAGCCGCCAATCTCTACGGCGAACTCGCGGCCGAGCGGGGATTGGTGGCGGGTGAGGTCATCGAGGAGTTTCAGGTTCTTCGCGTGTCCCTCATCCGCGTCCTCTACGCGGAGCCGCGCATGCCCCCGGATGTGGTGCCGGGGATGCGTGAGGTGCTGCGCCTGAACCGGCTCGTGGACCAGGGCGTCACGCATGCGTCCATCGGCTACACCGACAGTCTGGTCTCGGCGCTGGTAGCCGGTTCGGGCGTTCCGGAGTCGGTGACGGAGGAACTGCTCACCCGGGTCGCGGAGCAGCTTCACGCGATCCGAAGCGAATTCCGCGACATCGTGGGAAGCGACCGCGGCTGAGGTCCATGCGATCTTCCGATGCCGATCCTTCGGCCCCGGCTGTCGCGGAACCGGGGGACATGCCTGCCGAGGAATTCCTGGTCCACGGGCGGCACATCCTCGAATGGATCTCGGAGTACCTCGGCTCGGCCGGACGGTATCCGGTTCTGGCCCGCGTGCGCCCGGGCGAGGTGCGCGCCTCGCTGGCGCCTTCGCCTCCCCTGGAAGGCGAGCCCCTGGAGCACATCCTGCGGGACTTCGAGGAACGGGTGGTGCCGGGCCTGACGCACTGGAATCATCCAGGCTTCCTGGCGTACTTCGCCAACACGGCTTCCTCCCCGGCCATCCTCGGCGACCTCCTGGCCACGGCCGTCAACGCGAACGCCATGATCTGGAGGACGTCTCCCGCCGCAACCGAGGTGGAAGGCCTGACGGCGGACTGGCTCAGGCAGCTGCTCGGCCTCCCCGAAGGCTTCGCCGGATTCATCAACGACACGGCTTCGCACAACTCCCTGTACGCCCTCGCCGCCGCGCGTGCGCGCGCATTTCCGGAGGCGGGGGAGCAGGGACTTCACTCTCTGCCGGCGGGGACGATCTACGCCTCGGAGCACGTCCACTCCTCCATCGACAAGGCCGTCGTCACGCTCGGACTGGGTCGCCGGGGCGTGCGCCACCTCCCCGCCGACGACGGCCATCGAATGAAACCGGGAGCCCTGCGGGCCGCGATCGAGGAGGACCTGGCCGCCGGGGTGCGTCCGGTGGCGGTGGTGGCGGTCGCCGGAACGACTTCGACGGCCAGCATCGATCCCCTGCCGGAGATCGCCCGGATCTGCGAGGAGCACGGGATCTGGATGCACGTCGACGCCGCGTACGCGGGCGTGGCGGCGATCGTGCAGGAGCTCCGCCCGCTGCTGGCCGGGTGGGAGCGCGCCGACTCCATCGTGCTCAATGCGCACAAGTGGCTCTTCACGCCGATGGACTGCGCGCTCCTCTATTGCCGGCGTCCCGAAGGTCTCGCCGACGCCTTCTCCCTGGTCCCGCCCTACCTTCGTACCCCCGAAGCGGATGAGGCGCGTGACCTCATGAACTACGGCGTGGCGCTCGGCCGCAGCTTCCGCGCGCTCAAGCTCTGGTTCGTGCTGCGCTACTTCGGCGGCCGCGGGCTTGCGGACCGGCTTCGCGAACATTGTCGCCTGGCGCGCCGGTTCGCGGGGTGGGTCCAGGATTCGGACCGGTGGCAACTCATGAGTTCGACGTTGCTGGGCCTGGTCGTCTTTCGATACCTCGACCCGGAGATGGGACCCGATCTGACCGACCAGGCCAACGAGCGCATCCTCGACGCGGTCAACGCCTCCGGAGACGTCTTCCTGTCGCACACGGTCCTCGATGGGCGCTACGTCCTCCGCCTTTCGGTCGGCAACCTGCGTACCCGGCGCGAACATGTGGAACTGGCGTGGCGCAGGCTCGAAGAGGAGGCAGCGCGGTTGAAGTAGAGACCGTCCTGCGGCGCCATCCGCGCGCCCGTTGCGGCCATCTCGCGGGCTCGTTATCTAATGGGGGGTTTTTCCCCGGAGGACCCCGTCGGGACGGGTCTCCGGAGCCGCAAGACAGGCACATTCTGACATTCCAGCGGAGAGGCGGATGAGGGTTTGCGTACTGCGGGAGAGCCGCACGGGAGAGCGCCGGGTGGCGCTCGTTCCCGCTGAAGTCGCCGCGTTGGCGAAGGTGGGCATCGAGGTCGCGTTGGAGTCCGGTGCTGGGGAAAAGGCCTCCTTCCTCGACGATGCCTTCCGCGAGGCGGGCGCATCGGTGTGCGAGAGTGCCGCCCAGGCGCTGGAGGGCAGCGACGTGGTCGTGAAGATCAATCCGCCTTCCACCGGCGCCAACGGAAGCGCCGACGAAGTCGCCGCGCTCCCGGAAGGCATCGTGCTCATCTCGTTCGTCTCGCCGGTAGCGAACCTGGAGCTCGTACGCCGTCTGGCGGATGCCCGCGTGACGACGCTGGCCATGGACCAGGTGCCGCGCATCACCCGGGCGCAGAAGATGGATGCCCTCTCCTCGCAGGCCACGGTGGCCGGTTATCGCGCTTCACTGCTCGCGGCGACCCACTTGGG
>JAJDVR010000085.1 GCA_022826025.1 Gemmatimonadota bacterium
AGTCCATGCAAGCGCTCGGCTACAATCCTCTGGTCGCTATTCAAATCGCGCTCGCCGGCAACGCTGTCGCCACGCTCGAACAAGACTATGGCCCGACACCAACTCACGTCTCGACACCAACCGAGGCGTGAGTAGTTACCCGGGGGCTTCGGTGGTTCGGACCTTGTGCCTCGCTGCGCTCCCCGTCATCGCTGTAACCGCGGCGGCACAGAGCCCGGAGGTTGAGCGTGATCTCAGCGAGACGGTGCGGGCCATCGGCAACTGGGATTGGCCGGTATACCTCGGGGACCAGACCAGGGGGCAGTACTCGCCGCTGGCCCAGATCAACGCGACGAACGTGCACCGCCTCCAGCCCGCCTGGGAGTATCGGGCAGGGGACGCCGCCGAGCGTTCGACGATGTACTCGAACCCGCTGATCGTCGATGGGGTCCTCTACGCCGTCACGCCAAGCCTCAACGCCGTGGCGCTGGACGCCGCAACCGGGAAGCGCATGTGGATCTTCGATCCCTCGGTGCATAACGGCGGCACGGTCATCCGGCAGCGCAACCGAGGGGTCACGTACTGGAAGGGGGCCGACGGCGAAAGGGTCTTCCACTTTGTCCGCGACCGGGCCTACGCCATCGATGCGCGGTCCGGGGAACTGATCCGGTCCTTCGGAAGCGGCGGCTACATCGACCTGCGCGAGAATCTGGGCGTCGACCCTCGAGCGGCTGCGCTGCAGATGACCACGCCGGGAGGGATATACAAGAATCTGCTCATTCTCGGCTGCCGCGTGAACGAGTCCTATGGCTCCTCTCCCGGGCCCATCCGAGCATTCAATGCTGTGACCGGAGAGCTCGAGTGGGCTTTCCACACGATTCCCAGGCCCGGGGAACTCGGGCACGACACATGGTCATGGCCAGAAGGGGAAACGTTCGGAGGCGGCAACGCGTGGAGCGGCGTCACAATCGACGAGGACCGCGGCTGGGTCTTCGTCGGCACCGGTGCCGTCACGGATGATTTCTACGGGGCGTTCCGGAAGGGCGCGAACCTGTTCGCCAACAGCGTTGTAGCGCTGGATGCCGCCACTGGCGAGCGCAAGTGGCATTACCAGGTCGTGCGCCACGACATCTGGGACTACGACCTGCCGGCGGCCCCCATCCTGGTAACCCTGAGGTCCGGCGGTGGCGAGCGCGATGCGGTCGTCCAGCTCACGAAGATGGGCCTGACGTTCGTGCTGGACCGCGACACCGGCGAGCCGATCTTCCCGGTCTATGACCGGCCGGTGCCGAGTTCGGACGTTCCGGGCGAGGAGGCGTGGCCGACCCAGCCGTTTCCCGTCAAGCCCCCGCCGCTGGGGCGCATTGGGATCACGGAAGCGGATCTGACGAACATTACGCCCGAAGCTCGCGAGCACGCCTTGCGGGAATTCAGGAAGTACAGGTCAGGTTCGATTTACACGCCGCCCAGCCTCCAGGGAACGCTGACCATGCCGGGCCACCTGGGCGGCTCTCAATGGAACGGCGGGTCCTTCGATCCTCAGCTCAACACGCTCTTCGTCAACGTCAACGAGGCACCGACAATCGGGAGGCTCCGACCCGCGTATGGAAGCGACTCGCGCGAGCAGCAGACGAGGGTCCAAGAGGGCCGACAGATCTACGAAACCAACTGCATGGCGTGCCACGGTTCCGACCGGCGAGGAACGTCCGAGCCCGGCACGAGCCTCGTCAACCTTGGCCTAAGCCGGGAGGATCTTGACAAGGTCATCTCCGAAGGGCGCAATCTCATGCCTGCGTACCCGCAGTTCGGGGCGGAGGAACTGGATGCTGTCGCCGCCTATATCGACAGTGTTCCGGACACCGCCGTCAGCAGCGGGGCGACCCGGGCGCACCGTTATTCGATCGACGGCTACGCGGTCTTCAGGGACCCCCACGGAGTCCCGGCTATCGCTCCGCCTTGGGGAACCCTCAACGCGATCGACTTGCTGACGGGTGAGATCCGGTGGAAGGTTCCGCTGGGCGAGTATCCGCGGCTGGCGGCCAAGGGCATTCGCGACACCGGGACGATGAACTTCGGCGGCGCGGTCGCCACGGCCGGGGGCGTCATCTTCGTCGCGGCCACGGCCGACGAGAAGTTCCGCGCTTTCGGAAAGCACTCCGGCCGGGTCCTGTGGGAGTACCAGTTGCCGGCCGGCGGGTACGCGACGCCGAGCGTGTACCAGGTTGACGGCAGGCAGTACGTGGCGATCGCGGCGGGCGGCGGCGGCAAGAACGGCACCAAGTCCGGAGACTCGATCATCGCATTCGCATTGCCCGAGCAAGAGGAACATGTGGAAGCCGGCTCCGATTGGATCGAGCTCTTCGACGGGAAGACGCTGGACGGGTGGGTGCACATGAACGGCTTTCACAACTTCACCGTCGAGGACGGCGCCATCGTCGGCAGGACCGTGGAGGGCAGCGCGAGGATGAATTCGTTCCTGTGCTCGCTACGGCAGTTCGACGATTTCGAGCTGGAGGCCGAAACGTACTTGGATCCGATCACGAACTCCGGCATCCAGGTCCGGACCAAGATCCGACCCATGTCGGCGACGGGTGACGCCGCACGGGGGACGGCGGGAAGGGCGGGCAGGGTGAACGGGCCCCAGATGGAGATCCGGCGCTACTACCCGGGTCAGCCGACAACCGGCGTGCTGTACGGAGAGGCGCTCGGCATCGGATGGATGTCCTCCCAAGAGAAGATCGACGAGGGTCACCAGCACTACATTCCCGAGGGCTGGAACAAGCTCCGGATCGTGGCCGAGGGGCCGCGAATCCAGACTTGGGTGAACGGCCAGATGATCGAGGACCTCGTTAACGAGGAGGTGTACAAGACGCACAAGCGCGGCTTTATCGGCCTCCAAGTGCACGGGATCAACCAGAACGACATCGCCAGGCCGGTCCACGCTGGCAAGGGCATAACGACAAGCCAGCCGTTGATCGTGAAATGGCGCAACATCAGGGTACGTCCGTTGGCCAGAGACGATTGAACGCGCTCCGGAACCAGCGCCGAAGAACTTGCGCCCGGGGGATCGAGTGGCGCGGCGCGCTACGCGCGGATGGAGTCGGCCGGTCGAGCCTCGCGGTCCGCCGGGCCGAGGCGATCAGTGGCTCCCATCGCCTCGAGCATCGTGTTGTACAGGTCGAGCCCCTCGCATCCCAGGTCGAGTATCTGCCCGGTCTTGAACCTGCCGCCTGCACCTGAAATCGCGTGGAAGACACCGGAAAGCTCGCGCTTCACGTCTGAGTGCCTGCCATCGCCGGACTCGGTCGAAACCGTCACCATCGAGTTCTGCAGCGCGGACTGCCCGTTGGCGTCTTGCACGGCGTCGAGACGGTGCAGGAAGTACGCCGCCTCCCGCAAGTGCATGTGAGCGTGGGCTCGCAACTGCGGATTCTGGCCCTCCGGCTTGTAGTCATGCCACCACTCATGGCTGCACGCCTTTGCGCCGGTGGCCTCGCGCTGCCCGGCATCATCGAATTCAAAGACCTTGCGGCCGGCGAATTCGTAATCCCCTCGGATGCGCAAGCGCTCACCAGCCGCCAGAAAGGTCAGCGAACCGAATCGCACCCGATCCATTTCGACTGCCAAGGCGTACAAGTCCGCCGTCAGCCGCCATTCGCCGGTAAGGGCGGCAAGGTCCATGTCAATCCCTTCGCCACCCGGGTCAGCGTATCCGCCGTGGGCGATCCGCGACCTCGGAGGCAACTGGGGTCTGTTCGGCTCCTCGCGCTGGTGCGAGAATGCGCGTTGCTCAAACTCGCGGATACGGTCCAGGTGGTCCGCCAAGCGAGACCTCGATTGGGCGCCCAGCGGGGAATTGTCCCCGATGAAGTGCTGGTACTGGCCCACCACGGCATCGAGCACGCTCCGGCGGAAGCGCTCCTTTTCCCCTGCAGCGCCTTCCGGGAGTTCGATTCGCCCGAACACCCGGTCGAACAGGTCACGGGGCTTCTCCTGCATGGCCGCCGCCACCGTTCCGTCGTAACGGTAACTGTGGACGTATCTGCTGACGCGGCTCCGCCGGAAATAGGTGCCTGCGATCACCGTGGGAGTGACTCCCTCAGGCTGGCCGTTCGGGTAGTGCGCATGGCGGACGACTTGGTCTATGGAGGGACCGCCCGACCGCGCTTCGCCGTTCGGAGGCTCGGCGGTGAACGCGCCGCTAGCGCCGTCGAAGTGAGCGTTGATGCCTGACTCGTCGCAACGAACCTGATCGACGTTCCGCAGGATCAAGAGCTTGTTCGCGAGCGGTCGCAGGGGCTCCATCACGCCATCGAATCCCTCCGACTGCAGGGGTGCCGGAACCCCGAGGCCGAAGAAGACATTGAAGGCCCGCACTGGAATGGCAGCGGACGCATCGGCCCGCATTTCCTCAAGCAGGGGCAGGCCGATCCCGATTCCCCCTGCGCCTCTGAGGAGCATTCGCCGGCTAATGTGGCGCTTGGTCATCTTGCAGCCGCATCCATCATAGCTGTGCGGCTACGGCTCTGTCTGCGTCCTTCGCACCAGATCGCTTGTGACAATCGCCTCGATCAGGCTTGCGTAAGTTCCGCCGCTCGCCTGGCTGCGCCCATGGATTCCGTCGACCGTGGGCTGGTCAGCTGGCGAGAGTGGCCGGCCGATAGCGAATTGTGTGACTTTCCTAGTGAGATTGCGCCGGACGCGGTCGCTTGCGGCGAGCAGTTCCATCATTTCGGCGGCCGTGGCATACGCGACCGGCTCGTTGGAGCCCGGAAACAGGATCTCGCCGTCCTCTCGCAGCTCATTGCCGTGCTCGTCGACATCGTGGTAGCTGCCGAGGCCATCGAACCGCTCCAGTCCGAAAGCCAGGGGCTCGAACCTGGCGTGACAGCCCCCGCAGGCCGGGCTTTCCACGCGGTCGGTGGCGATGGCCCGACGGGACCGGCCGGCGCTCGCGGGCACGGGGGTGGTGTCCGTGCCGGGGGGAGGGGAGCCGACTTCTCCGAAGAGCAGGTCCTCGAGAACGAAGAGCCCCCGGGTGACCATCGATGCCTCGCTGCCGCCTTTCGTCAACACCGCGCCCTGCGTCAGAATCCCTCCCCGGCTCGGGACGCCAGCGAGCTCGTAGCGCCGCAGGCCGGGCCCCTGGACGTCGAGGCCGTAGTGCCTAGCGAGAGGAGGGGTGAGATACGTGAACTGCGCATTGAGCAGGTCCGCAAGCGGCCGTCGCTGATCCCAGACCAGGTCCTTGAAGAAG
>JAJDVR010000045.1 GCA_022826025.1 Gemmatimonadota bacterium
TTCGCCGACGGCTTCCGCATCGGCCTCCCCTACTTCCTCCCCATCGATCCGAGCTACGACGACCGTGTGCAGTTGGTCGACAACGTCTCCTGGCTGTCCGGCGGGCATCTCTTCAAGGCGGGCATCGAATACAACCGGACCTCCGTGCAACAGCAGTTCATCGGCTTCGCCAACAGCCGCTACATCTTCGATTCCGTGGATGGCTTCATCGGCTTCGCGACCCACGGCAGCAGCTACGTGACCTGCTCCGACGGCTCGGCGAGCACCAGCGGCGCGTGCCCGGGGGGGAGCTCGGTCACGGGCCCGGTGCTTCTCTACCTGCAGTCGGCGACCGTTCCCGGCGTGCCCGCCGACCAGCTCGGCCTCCAGGCCATGACCACCCACGAGCTGGCCTTCTTCGTCCAGGACACCTGGAAGCCGACCGACCGCCTGACGCTGAACCTGGGCGTGCGCTGGGAGGGCGCCTGGCATCCCGACGTCTTCATCCGGCCCGGGGAGACCTTCCACGCGCCCTACCTGAGCGACCCGCGATTCCCTTCGGACGGCACCATCCCGGACGACCTCGACAACATCCAGCCCCGCTTCGGCCTCGCGTGGGACGTGGACGGCGGGCGAACCGTCGTGCGGCTCAACGCCGGGGCGTACAACGCGCGCATCCCCGGCCTCGTCTTCGCCCAGTACCGCACCACCAACGGCGCCTTCCAGCAGATCCTCTTCCGGAGCAGCGCCGATGCGGCGGTGCTGGGGCCGGTGCCCGCCATCGACGAGCAGATCGACGGGTCCGCGGCCACACCCTTCCTGCCCGACATCCAGGTCGCCGACCGGAACCTGGAGCTGCCGCGCACCTGGTCCTTCGGGGCGGAGGCGACCCACGCCCTCAGCTCCGTAGTGACCGCGAGCGTCTCCTGGCAGCACGCGCGCACCGACGGCCTCTTCCGCTTCGTGGATCGGAACGCCGCCGCGCTGGGGTCGCCGTTCGGGATCGGGACGCATCCGTCCGGCGGGGGCATCAACGCGCTCACGGTGGGCGAATCGAGCGCGCGCTCACGCTATCACGGGGTGACGCTGGGGCTGCGCGGCCAGGACGCCGCCAGCGGCTTCGCCTACGACTTCAACTACACCATGGGCTTCGACCGCTCCGACGACGACAACGAGCGCGACCCGTTCACCTACCGCTACGCGGAGCCGCGCAACCTGGAGGCCGAGTACGGCTGGTCCGACCGCGACCGGCGCCACCAGTTAAACGGCTACTTCGTCTTCTCGCTGCCGGGCGGCGTCAACGCATCGCACATGTTCCGGCTGCTGAGCGCGTCACCGGTGTCGGAGAAGTGCGCCAGCCCCGGCGAGCGCGCCGCCGAGCCCGCCGACCGCATCTGCCCCGACGGCTCCGTGCTCCAGCGCAACACTCTGCGCCGCGACAACGCCTTCTTCACCTGGGACTTCCGCGTCTCCCGCGAATTCGCGCTGAGCAACGGAATGGTGCTCGAGCCCGTGTTCGAGGTCTTCAACGCCACCAACGAAGACAACTTCCTCGACACCGCCCACGGCTCCCTGCTCTTCAACTTCGACGGCACCATCAGGAGCGGCCTGGGCGATACCCGGAGGGCGCAGGTGGGGGTGAGGATGAGGTTCTGAGGGAGGGGAAGGGAGCGATGTCGCGACCCGCCAGTCTGCTGCTGACAGCTTTCCTGCTGACGACTTGCGAGTCCCCCGACTGTGCAACATGGAATACTGAAGCCTTCTTCAGGCTGGCAACTCCTGGCGATACGAGGACTTGCCTGCAAGCGGGGGCAGATGTGTCGGCCCGGGATTCCGCCGATCTGACTCCGCTGCATCTCGCTGCGGCCTGGAGTGAGGACCCTGCGGTCTCCCTGGCCCTGATCGAGGCCGGGGCCGACATCCACGCCATGGACAACTACTTCGGCACAAGCGCCATGCATCGGGCACCCCTGGACATGGCTGCGCGGTACAACGGGAATGCCCAGGTGGCTCTCGTCCTTCTCAGAGCCGGCGCACCCCCCGAAACCGGACACCTGCTCGGCGCGGCAATATTCAACGAGAATCCGGAGGTGGCCTTGACCTTCGTCCGCGCCGGAGTGGACGTGAACTCCACCAACCCCGGAGGACCAACAGCCCTTTCACTCGCGGCACGGTCCAATGAGAACCCCGAGATGGTCCTGGCGCTTGTGCGGGCCGGAGCCGATCTCGACGCTCGTGCGAGCGACCTCGACGAGACACCGCTCCACCTGGCGGCGGCAAACAACGAGAACCCGGAAATAGCGTTGGCTCTTGTAAACGCGGGATCCGACGTAAACGTCGAGAACGGGCATGGGGATACGCCTCTCCTGAGGGCGTTGTACGCCAACGAGAACCCCGAAGTAGCTCTTGCCCTTGTCGAAGCCGGGGCGGACGTGAACGCCCGGGAGTTGGCGACGTCCGCAACACCGCTGCATCACGCGGCAGCTTTCAGCCGTGGCCCGGAGGTCGCCGCGGCGCTCATCCAGGCCGGAGCCGACCTGAACGCCAGGAACGCAAGGGGTGCGACACCCCTGCATTGGGCGGCGAATGCGGAGAATACGGACATCCTGAACGTCCTGATCGAGGCCGGCGCCGATGTGTCGGTCCGTGACTACATCGGCCGGACACCTCTGGAAACCGCGGAGCAAAACGGCAGTTCAGAGGCGGCTGCGATGCTCCGCCGCGCGGGCGGCGAGTAGACTCACGCGCATCCTTGCGCCGTCCTATCCGCTTCGTGGACCGGAACGCCGCGGCGCTGGCGAGGAGTCCTCCATGGCCTCCCGGGCAGCGGCCTCGATCTCCCACGGGATAGCTGAGTCGCGATAGAGGGCAGCCCCGTTCGACAGGATGGTCCCCTTGCCCTTCGCCGGGGCGCCCGGATGAACCGATGGGACCGGCGGCAGGCCCGAGTCGGCTCGCGTGTCCACCCACGATGGCCTCCTGGGCGCGTCCACCAGCATCCTCCCTTTCGGCGTGAAGAACAGGACCGTCCCGTCATTGTTCACCGATACCTTGACCCGCCCTTCGTGAACGGCGCGGTGGTGCCGCCGGCAGAGCAGCAGCGTGTTCCCGAGGCTCGTCTCGCCCCCGTCGGCCCAGTGCTTCACGTGGTGCGCTTCTGTAAACCGGCACCCGCACCCGGGAAAGCGGCATCCCCGGTCCCGCTCCTCCAGCGCCCGCCGGATGTGCGGCGGGATGGTGCGCGTCCGGCGCCCCACGTTCAGCAACGAGCCGTCCCTCGCGTGGACCATCGCGACCACCGCCGCATCGCACGCCATGCGCCGCGACGTCTCCGCGGAAACGCGAATCCCGTCCAGATCCGAGCGTCCAGGCTCGCCCTCCGCCGCGAGCGTCGCGGCATCACAATGGACCATGACCTGGTAGCGCTCGGCCCGGGTTCCGGACTCGACGCGGGGTGCAGTCAACGGCTCGCCGTGGGATGAAGTCCGTCCTTCGCCACCAAAGCCCGCCGTCAGCGCCCGCTCCGCCAGGAGACCCACCGCATCCGCCCGGCGCTGCTTCGGCTCGGGGCGCGGATTGCCGTTTTCGCTCTCACGACTCCCGACACCCGCATCATCCTCGCCCCGGAACAGCGCATCCGACGCCGCCTCCACCGCGCGCATCAGCATCGCCCCGACCTCGGGCTCGAGCCGCCCCTTCACCACGTACATTCCGTCGCCGTCCACGAAGACCGAGAAGGTGCGGCTGCGGTGCCGGGCCTGCTCGGCGGTCAGCTCTGCGTCGCGCGACAGCTTCTTCCACATGCGCACCGTCCGCTCCAACTTCGCCGCCGAGCCCGCGCGCGCGAACTCGAGCAGTTCCGCCTCGTGCTCGGGGGTCGCAACCCGGGTGAGCGCCCGCACCTTGGCGTACGAGATGCTCCCCTCGCGCAGAGCATCGGCGGTCTGGGGCAGGTGCTCCAGTGCCCGAGCGGTCCGCACCCGTTCGCGAGCCGTGCCGATCCTGGTGCCGGTCCTCCAGGCCAGCCACTCGGCGCAGGAGGAGAATCCGCCGTCCTTCCACCCGCCCCGCCGGTCGAAGTCGGCGATCAGGGTCATCATCCGCGCCTCGGCGGAGTTGATGCAGGCCGCCAATTCGGCGATGCGCTCGCCCAGTTTGTGGAGCTCGTCGTCATCTCGCGAGGGCTCGCGACCGGACGGCGCGGGGTCGGCGTCGAGTGGAACACCCATCGGTTCCCGTACCACCGCGGGCCACGGGGAGGGCCTCCGACGAGTGTCGTAGAGAATGTCTGCAGGCGCGACCATCATTCCTCCCAACGTTGGATTGCACAATGACTTACGTACAAATATAACGGCGCTGGAATCGGCCTCTCAGGATGCCCCGCAGTGGCCGAAGTGAAGTCGGAAGACCATCGGAGGAGGAAGCCGCCTGCGAATGCCGTCAGCGAGTCCGCCGGTGCCTCTGGCGGGCAGGAAAGCGCTGGGTCTCGGACTCCGCCGGATCGAGAGCCCCAAATTCGTCAATGGCAGAATGGGACATGCGAATGTGAATTCGGGACGCGCCGCGGGCATGCCGCTGACCCTTGGGGAACAACCCTGCCCATGACGCGAGCGACCGCCCATCAATGGCCGAAGCCGCCCGTCAATGGCAGAATGGGACGCCCGGATGTCCTTGCGCCGTCCCGGCTGGCGACGCGCACGCGGTTGACGAGCTGCCCGCAATCCGTACCCTATGGGAGCAGGCCATCTCGCGCTTCCCGAACCGTCCGCGGGACCCGGAGGATCCATGAGCGACGATCAACGCAATCATCCGGACGACCGACTCGATCCCCCGGCCGAGGAGTCCGTCGATGTCGGGGGCCACCCGAAAGGCACGCTCGCCATCGTCGGTATCTACGGGCTGCTGTTCGTTATCGGCTGGCTGATCATGTACTTCGGGGTGTTCGTGCCCCGGGGTCCGCTGACCGAGTGAGGCGGCCATGCACGTAGACCTCTACGAGAGGATCTGGATGTACGCCGCCGGGGCGATCATCGTGGTCTTCCTGGCGTCGATGGGCTACACGACGCTCGGAAGCGCCATGCAGCCGCCCAGCCACGTCGAGACCATCGATCCGGCTTCCGTCCGCACCGACGAGGAGTTCGGCAGCCCGGGAGTCACGATCCATGAGGACGGCAGCGTCACGGTCGTGATCCAGGCGTTCATGTTCGCCTTCCTGCCGCTGGAGATCCGGGTGCCGCGGGGACGCGACATCACCTTCCGCATGACGAGCCCCGACGTCATCCACGGGTTCCAGATCGTGCAGACCAACGGCAATACGATGGTCGTGCCCGGCTACGTCAGCCAGTTCACCACCCGGTTCGACACGCCCGGCGAGTACCTCATCGTGTGCAACGAGTACTGCGGCGTGGGTCACCACGTGATGTCGGCGACGCTGATCGTCGAGGAAGGTGACCGATGATCCACAGCAGAAGGCTCACGCTCGCCAACTTCTGGGTCGCCATCGGCGCCTTCGCGGTGGCATCCGGGATGGCGTTCATGCAGTCCCTCTCACGGGCGAACCTCGACCTGCCGTTCCGCACCGCGAGCGTCTACTACATGTCGGTGACGGCGCACGGCGTGCTGATGGCGCTCGTGTTCACCACCTTCTTCATCATGGGCTTCGGCTACGTGGTGGCCGAGCGCGCGCTGGACCGGCCCATCGTGTCGAAACGGCTCGCCTGGGGTTCGTGGTGGGTGGCGCTGATCGGCACCGGGATGGCCGCCGCGGTGATCCTGTGGGGCAGGGCGACGGTGCTCTACACCTTCTATCCTCCGCTGATGGCGCACCCGCTGTTCTACATCGGCGCCGCGCTGCTGGTCGTCGGGTCATGGGGCTGGTGCTGGGTGATGGCGCGCACCTGGATGGTCTGGAGGAAGGAGAATCCGGGGGTGCGCACGCCGCTCCCGGTGCACGGCATGCTCGCGACCATCATCGTCTGGGTGCTGGCCACCATCGGCGTGGCGGCCGAGGTGCTGATCCTGCTGATTCCGTGGTCGCTGGGCCTCGTCGAGACCATCGATCCCCTGCTGGCCCGCACCCTTTTCTGGTGGTTCGGCCACCCGCTGGTGTACTTCTGGCTCCTGCCGGCCTACGTCATCTGGTACACGATCACGCCGAGGATTGCGGGCGGGAAGCTGTTCAGTGATCCGCTGGCCCGGCTGGCGTTCGTACTGTTCATCCTGCTGTCCACGCCCGTGGGCTTCCACCATCAGCTCGTCGACCCGGGAGTGGAGGCCGGCTGGAAGCTCTTCCACACCTTCAACACCCAGCTGGTTCTGTTCCCGAGCTTCGTCACCGCCTTCACCGTCATCGCCTCGTTCGAGATCGCCGGCCGCATGAAGGGCGCCAGGGGCCTGCTCAACTGGCTCGAGGAGCTGCCCTGGGGCGACCCCGCATTCTCGAGTGTCGCGCTGGCCATGCTCATGTTCGCCGTGGGCGGATTCGGCGGCGCCATCAACGCGGCCTACGGCATGAACGCCATGGTGCACAACACCGCGTGGATCCAGGGACACTTCCACCTGACGGTGGGGACCGCGGTCGCGCTCACGTTCATGGGCACGTCGTACTATCTCATTCCCCGGCTGACCGGCCGCGAGCTCGAGCTCTCGCTCCTGGCGCGCATCCAGCCCTACCTGTGGTTCGGGGGGATGCTGCTCTTCTCCATCGCCAATCATCTGACGGGGCTGGCCGGCATGCCGCGGCGCGTCTACGATGCGAGCTACGGAGGCAGCGAGATCGCCCAGCAGTGGGTCGCCGGGACGGGCATCTCCGCGGTCGGCGGCATCCTCCTGTTCATCAGCGCGGCGTGCTATGTAGCCGTGATGCTGGGAACCGGCCTGGCGGGAAGGAGAATCGACCCCGAGCCCATCGAGTTCGCCGAACCGCTCCAGGGCGAAAACGGCAAGGCCCCCATCCTCGACCGGTTCGGGCTGTGGTTCGTCGTGGCCGCCATCTTGGTCATCGCGGCCTACGCCTGGCCGATCTTCGAGCACCTCCGGATGGAGCGCTTCGGCTCACCGGGGTTCGCGCCGTTCTAGGGGCTACGGTACTCCACCCCATCCATCCCCTCGAAGTCCGAGTCCTGAGTCCACAGGGTTGCGTCCGCGTCCCGGGCGGTGGCCAGCACCACGCTGTCCGCCATGGCCAGCCCGGTCTCGGCGCTCAGGGCCGCCGCGGCGACCGCCAGCTCGGAATCCAGTTCGACGACGCGGCCGCGCATCATCTGGGCCACGGCGTACAGGGCTGCCGCGGGATCCCGTTGAACGCGCACGCACTTGAACACCTCGAAGAGCGTGATGCCGGGCACGACGAGGCGCTCGGTGTCGGCGATGGCCTCCGCGAATTCACCCGCGTTGGGGCCGTCTGCGAAGTACTCGAGCCACGCCGAGGAGTCGACGACGTTCACAGCCTGTCCCTGTCGCGCGGCACGGTCGTGTCGATCCCGCGCAGAAATCCGCGTGACGCCTCGATGGGCTCGACGGGAATCAGCTCGATCCGTCCCTTGTACCCGATGACTTGAAGCTTCTGGCCCGGCTCGAGGTCGAGATGCTCGCGCACATCCTTGGGGATCACCACCTGGAAGCGCGGGGACAGGGTGACGATGGTCATGGGGATCCTGGTCGGTGGCGTCTTACGGTTTGGCGTTCGATCGACTGTGCGTAAAACGATTAGTTGATCGATGCACACTTCGCAAGACGATATCGCGTTCGATGATCGAATCGCAAGACGATATGATCATCGATGCGGATAACGTAAGACGACTAGACGTCCGCTTCCCGTTTCCCCTGCAGGAATCCCTCGAACCAGCCTTCGAGCCTCCCCATTCGCTCCTCCAGCCGACTCATGCCGTCACCGAGCTTGCCTATTTCCTGCCGCATCGCACGCTGGCCCGGTACCAGAAGGGCACCCAGCGTAACAGCGGCCGTGATGATGGCAAGGATGATCGTGACAACCCCGAGAACGGAATCAAGACTCATCGTCGGTGCGCTCCTGATCGGGATGGGCACTCGAGCCCCGTTGTGGCGAGGCGAGGCGCTTCAACATCAAACATAGAGGGCTCGCGAGGGCATTCAAATGGTGTTTTGCGCCGATCCGTAGTGAAATCGCGCCGATCCGGCTTAAGGTCGCCGCCCCCCTCAAACCTCGATTACCATCCCGTCGTCCGCCGCCTCGAAGCCTTCGATAGGCAGCGCCGCCAGCACGTCTTCCCCCATATGGGTGAGCACGATGCGTTCGCAGTCGATGTCCGCGCGGCGGGCCCGCAGGGTCTCGATGTCCAGGTGGACAGGGGCACGCGGACGCATGCTCCAGGCCTCGCAGATGAAGATATCGGCCCCGGCGGCAGCATCGACGAGGTGGTCATCCCAGGCCGTGTCGCCGGAGAAGACGATGACTTTGCCCTCCAACTCGATGCGCAGCGCGTGCGGATTGGTGGCGGGGACGTGGGTCACGGGATAGCCGGTGACGGTCACGCCGCCGGGCCAGGCGTGTGCCAGGGTCGTGGGGCGGAAGGATGCGTATTCGCGAATTGCGAGGTTGAAGCGGTCTGGACGCGGCGATGCGCTCGGGAAAAGGTGGTTGGCCAGCCGTGGCAGACGTCCGGCGCTGCCCTTGGGGCCCAGGACTCCAAGCGGGCGTCTCACCCCGGCGGCCGCCCGCTGGAGGGCCAGCCAGGGGATGCCGGCGTAGTGGTCGCCGTGCATGTGGGTGAGGAGGACGGTGTCGATGGCGTTCGGATCCACGCCGAACTTTCTGAGCCCCACCAGGGCCGAGGCGCCGCAGTCGACCAGAAAGCGGTGGGTGTCGGACTCGACGCAGAGACAGGTCTGCAGCCGTCCGCCGCTGCCGAAGGCGTCGCCGCAGCCGATGAAGCGGATGCGGATGGGAGCTACCATCTCTCCTCCTTTTCCATGGTCGTGAACAGGAGCGCCTTCTCCTTGACGGGCTCGCCGGTGACCCTTTCCCAGCACTCCGCGTACAGGTCCACCTGGCGGCGATAGGCGCGGCGGCGGCGCGGGAAATCGGGGTCGTCGCCCACGTCAGTCTTGTAGTCCACGATCACCCAGCCGTCGGCCTCGCGGAAGGCCAGGTCGATCACGCCTTCCACAAGGCGGGGGATGCCGCCGTTCTCCGCCGGGCGATCGACCGCGAAGGGCACTTCGGGCAGGCGCATGTCGGCGCGCTCGGCACGGCGCCAGAGCGCGGAAGCGCGCACACGCCCGACCAGCGACATGAGTTCATCCAGCTCGGCGGGTGCGCCGCGTTCGTCCAGCGGACGCTCGTGCTCCACCAGGAGCGCCCGTGCCACGAACTCGAGCGCTTCGCCTTCGACTCCCTGGGCCGCGGCCGCCAGGGTACCGTGCACGGCGCTGCCCCACGCGTAGCCGCGAAGGGTCGTGCGATCCGGCACGCGCGGAGTCGCCGGTTCATCGGACTGCGCCGGCTCCGCCCCGTGATCCTCGCCCTGCACCCCGGCGGCGTCCTGCACCCCGGCAGCGTCCTCCACCGCGGCTTCCCTCGCTTCCGCCTCGTCGGCCTTGGCCAGCTCGGTGATGGACGCGAACTCGTACGATGGCCGGGCCCCCGCTGTCATTCCGGCCTCGGCCGCCGCCGTCTCCGCCAGCAGGTCCTCGGCGCTTCGGGCCATGCGCTCCCGCGACTGCGGCACGTCGGGCGCCAGGTGCAGCGTTTCGGCGTGCCGGTCCAGCCACCCGTCGAAGATGTCCCAGCAGGACTTGCCGCTCTTGCGCGCGACGACCAGTTCCTCCCGCGCCCGCGTGCAGGCTACGTACAGGATGCGCTGCTCCTCGGCCTCCAGGAACCGCACTTCCTCCTGCGCGAGCCTGGACCATTCGAGCGGTTGCGCGAGCGTCCAGGATCTGTAGGGGCCCGCGGGCGCGGTGACGGCGGCAAACGCTTCCGCCCGGCCTCTCGCGTCGCGGCGGGTGTGGGCATCCAGCCGTCGTGTGTGAGAGACGGTCTGCACGGGGTTGGCGAGCACGACGACGGTGGCCTGGAGCCCCTTGGCCTTGTGCAGGTTCATGACCTGCACGGCATCGCCGGGGCCCGGATCGAAGGGTGCCTCCGCGTCCTCCCAGGCCAGCGCCGCCTGCAACGCCTCGACCGCTCCCGCGAGCGATGCGTTGCCCCGCAGGGCCTCCGCCCGCACCGAGTCCAGGGCGTAGGCCAGAATCCCCGCCCGCAGCGTGCCCAGGGTGCTGCTCGCGACGAAAGGCATCAGCCCCAGCCGGTCCACCAGGCGGCCGATGACGATGTCGGCGGGTTCCCGGCGGCTCTCCTTCCACCACTCGTGCATCACGGCGAGCGCCTCCGCCACCTTCGAGTCGGGCATGCCGCCGGTGGAGCCATCCCCATCCCCTTCCCGACCCCGCTCCCGGGGCCTGGAGGTGAAATCGAATCTTCCTCCGGCCAGGGCATGCTGCGCCAACTGCTCGTGGTCGAGGCCGAAGAAGAGCCCGGTGAGCACCGCCACGACGTTCACGGGGTTCCCCGGGTCGATGAGGGTCTCAAGCAGGAGGGCGAGCTCGTGCAGTTCCTCTTCGGGCCCCGCCTGCGCCCCGGAGACCTCGATGGTCACGTTGCGTTCCTCGAGCGCGCGGGCGTAGAGGTCCAGGTGGGCCTTCTTGCGGGTCAGCACCAGGAAGTCGCCTGCCGCGCGCTCCCCACTGTCGATCCGGGCCTGGATCCAGCTTGCGAGCATCGCCGCTTCGAGGCGGGCCGCGTCCGCATTGCGCCGCGCCTTGGGCACGTAGTAGTCGAACACCCCCTCCGGCCCGTTGGGCGCCCGCGGGTAGGGCACCATCGGCGCGAAGCACGCCTGGCGGTCGGTTTCCTCCCGCGGAAAGCAGGCGGGATCGTCGAAGACGTCGTTGACCAGGTCGGCGACCGTCTGGCGCGAGCGGAAGTTGGTGATGAGCCGGAGAACCGCGCCGAATCCCCGGAAGCGCGCGCGCACCTGGTTGTATACGGCGATGTCGGCGCGCCTGAAGCGATAGATGCTCTGCTTCGGGTCCCCGACCACGAAGAGCGCGCCGGGGCGCGGAACCACGGTGCGCCAGTCGGCCGGCCGGGATCCGGCATCCCCCGCGCGCGGCTCGGGCTCGGATGCGAGGAGAAAGAGCAGCTCCGCCTGGATGGGATCGGTGTCCTGAAACTCGTCGATGAGTACGTAGCGGTACCGTTCCCCCAGATCTCGCCGCACCTCCGGATGTTCGCGAAGCAGTTGCGCCGTCAACATCAGAAGATCGTGGAAGCTGAGCAGCCCGATGCGCAGGCGCTCTTCGGCGAACTCGAGGGCCGCCCGCCGCACCAGCCTGATCGCCATCGAGTAGCGATGCGCCAGCCAGCGGTCGAGATGCTTGCGGATCGGGCCGTCCTCGCCTCCCAGGGCAACCAGATCGTCCCTCAGCCGCTTGACCTCGGCCCCTCCTTCCCGGCTCGGTTGCGGCCATCGGTTGAGCGTGAAGCCTTTTCTCGAGGACATCTTCTCGGCGGCATCGAAGAGCGCCGCGAGGTCGTCCCATCCGCGGAAACGGCGCGTGTATCGGAGCGAGCGCACCATCTGCTGGGTCGGATCCCATCCGCGTTCAGGCTCATCATCCGGAATCAGAGCCAGGGCTCGGTCCAGCAGCTTCTCCAGCACGCGGCGCACCCCGCGCGCCTCCTCGGGCCCCGGCGCGGCGACGGGATCGGCCGGATACTCGACGTCGAGGTTCTCGACCATCTGGTCGAACGCCTTGCGCAGCTGATCCACCCGGAGCCCTGTGCGCGCCAGTTCCTCGACCAGGGGATCCGAGTCGGAGATGACGCGCTCGACGAAGCTCTTCCAGAAGCGTTCCTGCAGGAGCTGGGTCTCGGCCTCCTGCGCCTCCTGGAACTCCGGGTCGAGGCCGGCTTCGATGGGGCGCTCGCGAAGCAGACGCGCACAGAAGGCGTGGATGGTGCCGAGAAACGCGCGGTCGATGCCGTCGATGGCGTCGCGGAGCCGGGCCGCCCTCTCGGCTTCGGCCGGATCGGGACGGGTCTCGCGGTAACGCCGCTCCAGCGTCACCTGGAATCGTTCCCGCAGCTCCGCCGCCGCCTTGCGCGTGAAGGTGACGGCCGCGATCCGGGCCACTTCCGCTTCACCGCTCTCGACCAGCGCCACCATCCGGTCCACGAGGAGCGTGGTCTTGCCGGAGCCGGCGCCGGCCTCGACCAGGAAGCTGGTCCGGAGTTCGGTGCGAACGCGCTGTCGCTGGTCCTCGTCGACGGGCGGGGGTCGCTGGCCCTGGTCCGCGCCGGAGGCTTCCGGCGCACTCACGATGACGCGTCTCCGGACCTCGCCTGAGCCTCGAGCGCGTTGAGGAACCCGGCCCCCTCGTGGTCCCAGTTGCGGATCGCGCGCAGTCCTGCGAGTTCGGGCGCGTCGCCGATGCGCTCCTTCACCCACTCCGCCAGCTGGGAGGTGGCGCCGAAGTCGGTCTCGCGCACACGGCAGATCGCCTGGTAGTTGCAGAACCGACAGTCGCCGGAGTCGTCGGTGGGAAGGAAATGGCCTCCGGCGACCCGGTCGAGGAGACGGGCCACGAGCTCGGGTCCCGCGACCAGGTCGTCGGCGGAGTACCCGCGGGTCTGGTTCTCGCCTTTGCGGGTGGGGAAGTGGTATTCCATGGCCAGGGTCCGTGCGTCGTGCAGCTGGCTGGCGACCGCCGAGTAGATGACGTGCTGCAACCGCCTCCCGCCGTCCCAGACGCCCCTCCTGCTGGCGAAACTGAAGGTGCCGCCGGTCTTGTAGTCCACCACCCGCAACCCGCTCGTCAGTTTGTCGATGCGGTCGATGGCGCCGCGCACCATCACGTCGCCGGTGGGCGTCGGGAAGGGAAGCGGGTCCTCGCCTCTGAGTCCGAAGGCGCGCTCGGTGGCGATCCAGGCGGGCGGATTGCGCCGGATCATGTCGACGAACGATGCCGCGTCGCCCGCCAGCCCCTCCAGTTCGCGCGCGCGCACGACATCGCTTGGAGCCGGCACCTCGCGTACCGCGAGGCTCACCTCCTGGTCCAGGATCGCCGCGACCAGGTTCTCGAACGCCGGTTCGTGGTAGCCGACGCCCTGTTCACGGCCTTCGGTCAGCGCGCGTTCGTACACGCGGTGCAGGATGCTCCCGCGTCCGAGGGCGTCCAGCCAGCCCTCGGGATCGTAGGCGGGATCGTCGGGAGGCCAGACCCTCGCCACGTATCCGTAGAAGTAGCGCTTCGCGCAGGCGCCCAGCGCGGCCAGCGCGCTGGCGGATACCGCGAGTTCGGGATTCCTGCGCGGGTCGAGTTCCGGGCGCGGGGTCGTCTGGCCGTGGAAGGCGGTCACCACATCGCCGGCCAGGGCGTCGCGCGCCAGCAATCCGGCCCCGAGGAGGGGAAAGGCCTCCCGAACCATCTCCTCGCCGTCCAGAAGGCGGCCTTTGCTCTCGAGCGACCCCAGCCAGACATCCGTGGCGTCGAGGCGCACCGCGCGGCGGGGGACGAGACCGGCGCGCTCGCGCACGTGCTTTTCCAGGTCCTTGAAGGTGGCCGCGGGATCGTTTCGCATGAGCCGGAATGCCTGCAGGATCGCCGCGGAGGGCGAGACCGCGCGTGCCTCCGCCGGATCCCAGCCAGCGTAGCTCAGGCAGACGGCGCCACGCAGGCGGGCGAGAAGCGCCGCCAGCCGGAAGCGTCGCTCCCGGACGCGGTCGGTGGAGAGTGGCAGGTCGGAGGCGGCCAGTTGCATGCGGTCGCGGTCGAGCAGGTAGGGATCCTGGGCGGCCGAGCCGCCCAGGCGGTGGGCGTCGAGGCCGACCACGAAGGTGGCGCGCCGGCCCGTCCGGCCACCGTTGCCGATGTCGGTCAGGTAGAGCGCCCCACCCGCCGAACTCCACGGCGCGCTCCCCTCCGCGCGCGGGGCGGGGACGGGAAACGCGATGTGACGGCGCACGATGGCGGCGGCGGCGCGGTAGTCGGTCTTGCGGACGAGGGCCGCCTCGATGCGCTCGAGGGTGTGGGTCATGCGCTCGAGCGCGGTGTCGTCGACGGAGGTCCCCGGGGATGTGCGGGCCAGGAAGCGCCGGAGCCCGCGGGCCACCTGCGACGGCGACACCGGGGCGCCTCCCGTCCCGGAGTCCATGGAGACCGGGGGTGTGGCGGCAAGCGCGGGAGTCAGGAGGCCGCGCAATCCCCGGAGCTCGCGGCGGGTTCGCTGCTTTCGGCATTCCAGTTGCTCGTCCGATTCGTACTTCCCGGCGCGGTAGTCGTCGACCTCCTTCAGGGCCCGCTCAATGGCTGGCAGGTAGCGGTCGCGTCCCCACCCGATACGCAGCGAACGCAGCCGGCGGGCCAGAGTCGCTCCCCGGATCCATTCGTTGGGCCGGGGAGCGGTGAGGTCGCTCGCGTAGAGCAGGGTGCGCACCACCCCGGCGTCGAAGCCGCCCTCGATCCAGCGGAAGTACGCCGCCGCGACTCGGCCGGGCCGGGTCCGTTCCACCGGCAGTCCCGTGGCGAAGGTGACCGGGACGTCCATTCGCTCCGCGAGCGCGTGCAGCGCGGACCCGTACACGGCCGCATCCGTGGCCACGATCTCGCCCTCGTCCCCCCCCCGGCCGCGCTCCCGCGCCCGCCGCATCCCCTCGCGAAGTTCGGCCTCGACGCTGTTGGCCACGAAGATGTCCACGGTGGCGCCCGGGTCCTCCGGGCCGGCGGGCGGGGCCTCCTCCACATCGTGCAGGTGGGACAGGCGGCCCGCTCCCTCCCGGGCCGCGCGCCACACCACGGAACCGGGGACCGCCAGCCCCCGCACCGGATCCGCCTCCAGCACCTCCGCGCCCCGTCGCCGGAGCGCGGCCAGGAAGCGGCCGGCCAGCCCGCGGCGTTCGATCCCGGGCGCCAGGTAGACGCGCTGGCCCGCGAGCGCACCTGCCCGGTCGGCTTCCTCGCCCGACCGCAGCACCCGGGCCGCCGCCCGGTAGACGCCCGCCGTATCCGTGAGGTTGCGCCGCCGCAACCGATCCTCGTACGCGGCCAGAACGCCGGACAGGATGCGCGCCTTGGCGGGGTCGGCCAGCGGCGCGTCGGCGAGCTTCCGGGCCCGCACTCCGGCCAGCCTAAGCGTGGTGACCGCGCGCGCGAGCGCCCTCCGCATCCCCACCCCTCTGGCCAGGCGGGCGTGTTCGTCCTCCTCGCCCCCGAGCAGCACCTCGTCGATGGCCTCGTCGAGCAGCCCCTCCTCGTCGAAGGCGTCGGTTAGCCGGATTGCGCGCGCAGCCAGTGCGGGCCCGGCCACGGCGATCGCGAGCGTGCGGGTGGTGGTGGCCTCGAACCCCACCCACGAGCCGGCGCGGAGCGCGAGCTGGCGCAGGAGTTCGCGGCCCTCGCCCCCGGTGCGGCACACGATCACCTTGCGGTCGAGGGGGTGCCGGGCGGAGATGCGGGCGAGCGAACGCACCATCGCGGAGGCGCCCGCGAGGCCGGGGTGGTCGCCGGGGGGGAGATCTACCTGGTCGCGGCTCGGCGTGTCCGCCGGGTCGTAGGCGAGGGTTCCCGCCGGGTCGCCGTTTCGGGCCTCCCCCCGGTCGCGGCTCGACGCCCGCGCCAACTCCCCCTCCAGATCGAACGAGAACTGTCCGTCCGTCCGTCCTGTGGTCATCGGCGGGCGCTAACGTCCGTCGCGCATCAGCGACGCCACTTCACGAACGGGTACACCAGCCGCGCCGCCAGCGAGCGCGGATACGTCTCCTCCATCCCTTCGAAGCCGAGCCGCTCGGGCTGCTCCTGGTCCGACGGCCAGTAGGCGGTTCGGAAGAGCCAGTCCCACACGCTCAGGACGATGCCGAAGTTCTGGCCGCCCCTTCCGTGCTGCACCACGTCGTGGTGCCAGACGTGCATCTTCGCCGAGTTGAACAGGTAACGGAGAGGCCCCCAGTCGATGCGCAGGTTGGAGTGGTTGAGGTCCTGCATCAGTGTGCTCACGATGGCCATCAGCAGGATCACGGTTCCATCCACGCCCAGCACCACCAGCGGCAGGTATGAGAGCGTCTTGTAGACCACCACCTCGCCCCAGTGGAAGCGGAAGTTCCCGATCCAGTCCAGCTCCTCGATGCTGTGGTGCAGCTTGTGGAACTCCCACAGCCACGGGGTCAGGTGCAGCAGCCGATGGATGTTCCACTCCACGAAATCCTTCACCACGAAGAACACCACGAACTGGAGCCAGAGCGGCTGCGACGTGACCAGCGCCAGCGACTCGGGCACCGGCACGCCCATCTCGAACAGCATTCCGTTGAAGGCCTGCACCAGCCGGCCCGTCACCATCGCCAGCAGCACCCCGAGGTAATGCCCGTTGAACACCAGCCAGAACAGATCCTGCCAGATGCCCCGGCGGAGCGCGCGCTGTTCCCTGCGCCAGGGCCAGAGCCTCTCCAGCAGGAAGCAGAACAGCGAGACGGCGATCAGCCAGAAGTAGTATTGAAGATAGACGGGCATGGGCCTCGGTTCCCGGCAGATGATGGGGATGTGGCACACATATTCCGACGAAGCCCGGCGGCACGGCAACCGGTCGTGCCCATCACTCCGTCAGGGCGCCGGCGTGTCGGTCAGCCGCCAGAGCACCCAGCTCGCCACCGACCTGAGCGGCTTCCACACCTCCGAGCGCTCCAGAACGGCCTTCGGCGTGGGCCGCTCCTCGAGTCCGTCCAGTCGGCGCAGGCCCTCGCGCACCCCGAGGTCGGTAGCCGGCATCACGTCCAGCCGTCCCAGCTTGAAGAGGAGGAACATCTGCGCGGTCCAGACGCCGATGCCACGCACCTCGATCAGCCGCTCGACGATCGCTTCGTCGGGCAGCCGCCCGATGCCGCGCAGCCGGAGCGACCGGGACTCCACCCGGCGCGCGAGATCGGTGAGCGCGAGCATCTTGTTGCGCGACAGCCCCGCGCCCCTCAGCTCCTCCTCCGGCAGGGCCAGCAACTCCGCCGGGGTGGGGAAATTGCGTCCGGGCGTGAGCGAGCGCACGCGTCCGTAGATGGTCTTCGCGGCGGCTCCGGCGAGCTGCTGGTAGATGATCGACCGGCACAGGTAGTGAAACCCGGAGAAGCGGCGGGCAGTCCTGGTGAAATCCGGATACTCGGGGACCCGGGCCATGGCGGCGCCCAGGCGGGGATCGGCCTCGGCAAGGCGGGTCAGCTGCTCTGAAGTGGGTTGCATGGGTGACGGTCGGAGAGGAGGGGGCGGCCTGGCGTGCTCCAAGGTAACGCCGCCGCGCCGGGACGCCCGGCGGGGACCACAATCGGCGCGTCCAGAGTAGGAGACGAACCCGCAGCAGCCGTTCCGGATTCGGAGGTGCCATGCCCGTCCCAGCCCTCGCCTGGGTTCTCGCCGCAAGCCTGTGGTCCTTCGCTCCCGCGGATGTCGACCTTGCCCCTCCTCATCTCGCGCGCGCGACGGTGTCGGGCCGGGTCACCGACGCCGCGACCGCCGAGCCCCTGACGGGCGCCCGCGTGTTCATCTCCGGCCAGACGACCTCCGCCCTCTCCGGCGACGGGGGCGAGTACACCTTCATCCTGCCCGGCGACGGCTGGGGCGGACGCGAAGTGGAGGTGCGCGCCGAGCTGGCGGGCTATCAGAGCGTCGCGCGCACGGTCCGCCTGTCAGGCGCGACCACACGGGTCGATCTGGCGCTTGCCCCGGGCGGCGACAGGGGAATGGAAGAGGCGGTGCTGCGGGCACAGTACGCCCACCCCGCCCCGCCTCCTCCCGCGGGCCGGCCGCAGGCCGTGCAGGAGGCGGTCGGAATCGACGCCGCGAGACGGGTGTCCGAGGCGGCGCGCGGGGGTGTCTCCCCGCGTCCCCGGCCCGACTTCAACACCGAATCCTACGCCCACATCGAGGAAGCGGACTTCCGCGGCGTCGAAGACAACCCGCTCTCCACCTTCGCGATCGATGTCGACCGGGCGTCGTACTCCAACATGCGGCGCTTCATCGACCGGGGGATGCGTCCCCCCATCGACGCCATCCGCATCGAAGAACTGGTCAACTACTTCAGCTACGACTACCCGTCGCCCAAAGGCGCCCATCCCTTCTCGATCTCCACCGAAGTCGGCACGGCGCCGTGGCAGCCGGAGCACCGGCTGCTGCGCATCGGCATCCAGGGCCGGGACATCGCCACTGCGGAGCTGCCCGCGAGCAACCTGGTCTTCCTGATCGACGTGTCCGGCTCCATGCAGCCGCCCGACAAGCTGCCCCTGCTCAAGTCGTCGCTGCGCCTGCTGGTCGCGCAGATGAGGCCCGCGGACCGGGTCGCGATCGTGGTGTACGCCGGCCATGCCGGGCTCGCTCTCCCTCCCACCTCCGGAGAGAACAGGAGCGAGATCCTCTTCGCGATCGACAGGCTCGAGGCGGGTGGCTCCACCGCCGGTGGCGCCGGGCTCCGGCTCGCCTACGAGGTTGCGCGCGAGCACTTCAGCCGGGAAGGGAACAACCGGGTGATTCTCGCCAGCGACGGCGACTTCAACGTGGGGCCCTCGAGCGACGCGGAGATGATTCGCCTCATCGAAAGGGAGCGCGAGTCAGGCGTCTTCCTCTCCGTCCTGGGGTTCGGCACCGGAAACCTGCAGGACTCGAAGATGGAGCAGCTGGCCAACCACGGGAACGGCAGCTACGCCTACATCGACAGCGAGCGCGAAGCGGCGAAGGTGCTCGTGAGCGAGTTCGCCGGCACGCTCTTCACGATCGCGAAAGACGTGAAGGTGCAGGTCGAGTTCAATCCCCGGGAGGTGCAGGCGTACCGCCTCATCGGCTACGAGAACCGTGCGTTGCGCGCGGAGGACTTTGCGGACGACCGCAGGGATGCCGGGGAGCTCGGGGCAGGTCATACCGTCACGGCGCTCTACGAGATCGTGCCGGCCGGCATCGACGGCCCCGATGTGGCGGATGCGCCTCCGCTGCGCTATCGCGGCCGCGCGGACGTCACGGGGCGGGCGGCATCCGGCGAACTCGGATTCGTCCAGCTTCGCTACAAGCGGCCCGACGATTCCAAGAGCGTTCTCGTGCAGCAGGCGTTCGTCGACAGGGGCGGAGACGGTTCCGGCGACATGCGTTTCGCCGCGTCGGTGGCGGCCTTCGGCATGCTGCTGCGTGAATCGGAACATGCTGGCGACTTTTCGCCCGGCGACGTTCTGGAGCTGGCGCGGGGATCTCTCGGCGACGACGAAGAAGGCTACAGGCGCGAGTTCATCCGGCTGGTGCGCGAGACCCGCGCGCAAGGGTTGCTGAAGCGCTGATCCCCGAGGTCCGCCGCCCGACACCGTACCCGCCGACGGGGAAAACGAACGTCCCGTCTCCTGCGTAGTATCATGTCTGTTTCCAAGTCCAAGAATCACCCCGGCGCATTTCTGGAGAAGAGAACGATGAAGCTGAAGACGAAGCGTGTTCCCCGATGGGCCGCCACTCTTGCCCTGTGGGGCGCGGCGGTCCAGACCACAGGGGCGCAGGAGCTGCCGGAGGGCGTCACGGAGGTGGCGTCCGTCGAGGGCATCACCGAGTACCGCCTGGACAATGGCCTGCGGTTTCTCCTGTTCCCCGACCAGAGCAAGCAGCAGATCACGGTCAACGTGACCTACATGGTCGGATCGCGGCACGAGGGGTACGGCGAGACCGGGATGGCGCACCTGCTCGAGCACCTGGTCTTCAAGGGGACGCCCGATCACCCGAACATCCCTGACGAGTTGACCGAGCGCGGAGCGTTCCCCAACGGCACCACCTGGTTCGACCGCACCAACTACTTCGAGACCTTCCCGGCCTCGGAGGACAACCTGGCCTGGGCGATCGACCTGGAGGCCGACCGCATGGTCAACTCGTTCATCGCGGCGGAGGACCTCGAGTCCGAGATGACCGTGGTGCGCAACGAGTGGGAGTCGGGCGAGAACCAGCCCATGGCGGTGCTGCAGAAGCGCGTCATGTCGGCGGCCTACGACTGGCACAACTACGGCAACTCCACCATCGGCGCGCGCGCGGACATCGAGAACGTGCCCATCGAGCGGCTGCAGGCCTTCTACCGCAAATACTACCAGCCCGACAACGCGCTTGTGGTGATCGCCGGGCGCTTCGAACCCGAGTACGCCATCGAGCTGGTGGCCGACGAGTTCGGCGCCATCCCGCGTCCCGATCGGACCGGGGCGAACGAGCTGTTCGCCACCTACACGGCGGAGCCCGCGCAGGACGGCGAGCGCACGGTGACCCTGCGGCGCGTGGGCGACGTGCAACTGGTGATGGCGGCCTACCACGTCCCGCCCGGCTCCCACGAGCAATACGCTGCCGTGGACGTGCTCACCCACGTCCTCGCGACCAGGCCCGCCGGGCGCCTCTACCAGAACCTGGTGGAGCCCGGCCTCGCGGCGAACGCGTTCGCCTTCGGCTACCAGCTCAACGAGCCGGGCGTGCTGATGGCCGCCGCCCAGGTGCGCCAGGAGGACTCGCTGGAGGAGGCCGCGGCCGCAATGCTCGCCACCCTCGACGAGATGGTTGAAGCGCCCCCTACCGAGGAGGAGGTGGAACGGGCCCGGACCGACTACCTGTCGGGCATCGAGCTGGCCTTCAACAACCCGCAGGGGATCGCGCTGCAGCTGAGCGAATGGGCGTCGATGGGCGACTGGCGCCTCTTCTTCCTGCACCGCGACCGGCTGGAGCAGGTCACGCCCACCGCAGTGCACCAGGTGGCGCAGGCCTACCTGAAGCCCTCCAACCGCACCATCGGCTACTTCTACCCGACGGAGGAGGCGCCGGCCCGGGCCGAAATCCCCGCCCCGCCCGACGTGGCGGCGCTGGTCGCCAACTACACCGGTCGCGAGGCCGTGGCCGAGGGCGAGGCGTTCGACCCGACGCCCGCCAACGTCGATGCCCGCACGACCACCACGACCCTCTCCAACGGAGTGGAGGTTTCCCTCCTGCCCAAGGAGAACCGCGGCGACGCCGTGAACGTGCAGTTCTCCTTCCGCCACGGCACCGAGGCCGCCCTCATGGGCCGGGCCACCGCCGGGTCGCTGGCGGGCTCCATGCTGATGCGCGGCACGACCCGGCGTTCGCGCCAGGAGATCAGCGACGAACTGGATCGCCTGCGCGCGCAGGGGAGCGTGAGCGGGTCGGCGCTGTCGGCCGGCGGGTCCTTCACCACCGTCCGGGAAAACCTGGGGGCCGTCCTCCGGCTGGCCGGCGAGGTGTTGCGCGAACCCGCCTTCGATCCCGACGAATTCGATTTGCTGCGCGAGGAGAGGCTGGCGGCGATCGAGCAGCAGCAGTCGGAGCCCCAGGCGCTGGTCTTCCAGGCCTTCAATCGGCACCTGAACCGGTTTCCCGAGGACCATCCGCGCTACTCGACCACCTTCGAGGAGGACATCGAGCGTCTCAACGCCGCGACGGTAGATGAGGCGAGGGCGTTCTGGTCCGAATTCTACGGAGCCGAGGGCGGCACCGTCGCCGTGGTCGGGGACTTCGACCCCGACGAGACGCTCGCGGTGCTGGAGGAGGTGTTCGGCGGCTGGGAGGCGCCCGAGCCCTACGAACGCGTCCCGGATCCGTACGTCGATGTCGAGGCGGTGAGCGTGGACATCGAAACCCCGGACAAGGCCAACGCGTGGATGGTGGCTGTCACCACCTTCCGCATGCGCGACGACGATCCCCGCTATCCGGCACTGCGCATGGCCGACTTCATGCTGGGTGGCGGGTTCCTGAATTCCCGGCTGCCGACCCGCATCCGCCAGGAGGAGGGGCTCTCCTACGGCGTCGGTTCGCAGCTGGCCGTGCCCCCGGTCGACGACGGCGGGCTGTTCCTGACCTATGCCATCTTCGCCCCGGAGAACGGCGACAGGGTGGTGGACGCGTTCCGCGACGAGCTGCGCAGGGCGCTGGAGGAAGGGTTCACCCAGGAGGAGCTGGATGCCGCGAAGCGCGGGTTCCTGGACGCGCAGCAGAACGGCCGCTCGAACGACCGCGCGCTCGCCGGCCAGCTCAGCAACAACCTGTTCACCGACCGGACCATGGAGTTCACCGCCGCCCGGGAAGCGGCCATCGGAGCGCTGACGCTGGAGGAGGTCAACGCCGCGCTGCGCGACTACGTTTCGCTGGAGAACATCTCCGTCTTCCGCGCGGGAGACTTCGCCAACAAGCTGATTCCGTAGGGGACATCAGCGGGGACAGCGCGCCGACGGGCCGGGGTCGCGAGGCTCCGGCCCGTTCGCGTGCGTCCCGCCGGAATGCAGCCGGACGAATCGCGCGCGGGGCATGGTGGAGGTACTATTTCAGCGGACTCGGCTGAAACCCCACGACCGCGAGAGCCACCATGTCTGCATCGTCCATGAATCGCCGTGACTTCGCCCGTCTCTTCGCCGCTGGAGGTTCGGCAGCCCTCCTCGGCCATCCCGCACTCGAAGGTCTGGCGCGGCGGACGCCTGCCGGGCCGCTCGCCGGTCGCGCCGGCACCGCCCGTGTGGTGGACTGGGACGAGGTGCGCGCCCGCTTCCTCATGCCGCCCGAGTTGTCGGTCATGAACGCGGCCAACCTGTGCCCGTCGCCCGCGAGCACGCTGCAGGCGGTCTACGACTACACCGAGCGCATGGACCGCGAGCCGGTGCCCAGCTTCCGCGGCGAGATGCACGGCGTGAAGGAGCCCACCCGCGACCGCCTGGCCGAGTTTCTGGGCGTCACCCCCGAGGAGATCCTCATCACCCGCAACACCAGCGAGGCGAACAACTGGGTCTCGACCGGCCTGCAACTGGGGGAGGGGGACGAAGTCGTGATCGTGCGCGACAACCACCCCAGCAACAACCTCGCCTGGAAGGCAAAGGGGCAGCGCTTCGGCTACACCGTGCGCGAGATCGAGCCGGCGAGTCCCCACCCCGGCGCCGACTACTACGTGCAGGCGTTCCGCGAGGCGATCACGCCGAGCACCCGGGTGATCTCCTTCACCCACCTGACCAACACGGCCGGCGACCTCTTTCCCGCGCGCGAACTTTGCGCCCTGGCGCGCGAGCACGGCGTCTTCTCGGTCGTCGACGGCGCCCAGTCGTTCGGGCTCTTCGACATCGACCTCTCCGAGGTGCAGCCCGACTTCTATACCGGAAGCGCGCACAAGTGGCCCTGCGGTCCCAAGGAGACCGGGGTGCTGTACGTGAACGCGCGCGTCCACGACCGCTTCTGGCCCACCATGTACAGCGCCTACAGCGGGTCGAGGGGCCTCGCGCGCACCCACGAGGGGCTGGGCCAGCGCGACGAGCCCGCCATCCGCGCCTTCGGTGCCCAGATCGAGTTCCTGCAGGAGATTACGATGGCCGAGGTCGAGGCCCGCAGCTGCGAACTCGCGACCGCGCTGGTCGACGAGCTGTCCGCGCTGGACGGCGTGCACATGTGGACCTCACAGGAGCCCTCGCGGCGCGCGGCCGTGGTCACCTTCCGCCCGGGCGAACTCTCACCCGGAGCCGTGGTGGCCGCCCTGGAGAATGACGGCATCGTGGCCGCCGCGCGCGGGGGCAGCGACCGCACCGGCGTGCGCCTCTCGCCCCACTTCTACAACTCGCACACGGATGTCGAGCGCGCGGTGTCGGCGATCCGGGGCTATCTGCGGACGGGGCTGTAGCCTCAGCTTCCCCCGCTGCGCAGCTCCTCCACGATGCGCTCGGCCAGGTAGACCTCCTCGAGCGCCTCCAGGATGCCGCGCACGTCCACCGACACGGCGCGCGCGCGGTCGGTCAGGAAGATGTACTCGCCCGAGAGCCCCTCGGTGTTGCTGTCGAAGGCCAGCCCCACCAATTCCAGATCGGCATTGACCAGGGGCGAACCCGAGTTCCCGCCGATGATGTCGTTGGTCGACACGAAGTTCATCGGCGTGGACAGGTCCGGGTCCCCCGGCGGGTCGAGCCAGCGTTCGGGCAGGTCCCACTCCCCGTCCCCGGTCCCCCCCGAGACGTGGGAGTAGTGCCGGTCGTAAAGGCCGTAGAAGGTGGTCACCACGGGGGCGAAGGTGCCGTTGTACTCGTACTCGGACACTACGCCGTCGGAGATGCGGAGCGAGAATGTGGCGTCGGGCGGGACATCGGTCCCGTAGACCTCGAAGCGCGCACGTCCCAGCGCCGCCGCGATCTGCTCCTCCTCGGCGGAAATGGGCCCGAGCGCCTGCTGGAAGGGGCCGATGCCGGAGATGAGAGCGCCGAAGAGCTGCATCGCCGGGTCGCCCATTCCCACGCCACCGCCCGGGACGGCCTCGACTGCCCGGGCCGAGTCCGACAACACGCTCTCGGCCACCACCGAGGCGGCGACATCTTCCGGGCTCCGTCCGCCGAGCACGCTGCTAGCCAACGGCGAATCGGCTCCGTAGCTCGCTTCGATGTCGCGCAGGCGGGCGGCCAGCAGCAGCTCCTGCAGCGCCGCCGGCTGGTCCGGCACTTCCCTCAGCGATTCCATCACCCCCTCGAGCGCCTCGGCGGGTGCCCCTGCGCGCGATCCGTTGGCGTACTGGAAGGCGAAGAGAGCGCGTGACAGCACCGCGCTCTCGTAGTCGGGGCTGGCGAAGGCCAGGAACGACCCGAAGCCGCCAGCCACCTCGGCCTTCCGGTCCTGAAGTTCGGCCATCTGCGCGATCAGCCCGCCGTACTCCTCCGCCAGCTCGGGGTCGGCGTCGAGCGCGTCCTGGAACGCCCGTTCCTGGTCGCGGCGCTTCGCCAGGATCACCGGGTCGTGCAGCCCGCGCAGGATTCCCCCATAGGCCTCCTGCGTGTTGATCAGCGAGAAGATGGTGTTGCGCAGATCCATCGCCTCGCCCGCCTCCGGGTCCAGGTCGTAGAACGCCTCGAGCGCGTCGATGCGGTTGTTGACGAAGGCGAGCAGCCCCTTGTCGGAGATGTCGCGCCGGAATTCGAGCTCGGCCACGGTCTGGATGCGGCTGGTCGAGCCGGGGTTGCCGATCATGAACACGGCACCGCCGCTCTCCACCCCGGTCTCGCTCCAGCGGAAGAAGTTCTCGCTGGTGTCGAGCGGATCGCCGTCCTCGTAGACGCGCAGGAAGCTGAAGTCGAGGGCGTAACGCGGGTAGGTGAAATTGTCGGGGTCACCGCCGAAGTAGCCGACGGAGAGCTCGGGCGCCATGACCATGCGCACGTCGGTGTAGCGCCGGAAGATGTAGGCCGAGGTGCGTCCGCCGTTGTAGAGCGAGACCATCTCGACCTCGAAACCGGCGTCCTCGCCCCCGTATTCCCCGGAGATGCGTGCCGCGATTTCCTCCTCGGCCGACTCGCGCGCCTGCGAGCGCGCCTGCGGTTCGTTGATGCCCTCCAGGGCCGCGTCCATCTCCGCGGTCACGTCGCGAATCGCGATGAGCCGGTCGGCCTCGAATTCCTCGATCGCCCGCTCTTCTTCCATGCTCGCCGCGTAGAACCCGTCGTCCAGCAGGCTCTCCCCCTCGCGGGACACCGCGGATATGTGCTCGCGCGCGCAGTGGTGGTTGGTGAGCACCAGCCCGTCGCCCGACACGAAGGACGCCGAGCAGCCGGGGATGCGCAGCGCTCCCAGCCGGGCGCGGCGGAACCAGACCGAGTCCGCTTCGATGCCGTAGGTCTCGCGCAGGTAGGCGGAGGGCGGGTTCTCGAAGGTCCACATGCGGCCGTTGTCGAAACGCCCTGCGCGCACCGTGTCGAGCCCCGCGACCTCGGGTGGGGCAGCAGTGGGGGCGGGAGGTGCCGGGGGCGCGGGGGTGTCGGCATCGAGGACGGGTTCGGGCCGCTCGGGCGCGGGCGGATCGGTGGCCATCCGGGGCATCGGGGCGGCACCGCCGCCGCACGCCAGCACGATCAGGCCCAACAGGGCAGGGCTGTGTCGTATTCTCACGGGTCGTTGCCTCCCGGAGCGGCGTCCTGGATATCGAGGATCTCGTCGACCAGAAAGAGGTCGGTGAGCAGGGCCCGGAAATGGATGGAGGCGTTCAGGTTGTCGACGAGCTGGGAGCTGACCCACTTCTGGGCGGATACCAACTGCACGGCCGCCAGGGTGCTCTCCGCATCCCGGCCCAGCACCTCGGCCATCCCGCGATACGCCGCAGCCGGGGTCAGCCCCGCCGCTTCCGCCAGGGCCGCAACCCCCTCGCCCAGTCCCTCGAGAGCTTCTTCGGTCCTGGCGAGGAACTGCCGCACCTGACCGCTGGAAGCACCCGGGCCGGTGCCCGCAGCTCCCTGGGCCGCGTAGGCCAGGAAGAACTCGTAGCTTTCCTCGATCGCCTCGATGCGGGCGCGCAGCTCGCTACGGGTCAAGTCTGTTCCGGGAGCTGCCCCTGGGGGCCGTCTCCTGCCCAGCGATCGGGGTCGTGGTGCTCGAGGTAGTCCTTCCGGTTCACGAAGCCGTTGAACATCGACATCGTGATCCACCACTTGTCGGGCCGAACCGCGAAGTAGATGTGCGCGATCACCAGCGAGATCAGCGCCACCCCGCTCAATCCGTGCACCACGTAGACCACGCCCCACATCGCATCCGAGAGGATGTACGGGTTGCGCGCCCAGAACCAGGTGTCGACCCGGAACATCATGAGCACGCCGGTCACCACGGCGGCGAAGGTCACGACCACGATGACGTGGTGGTACATCTTGTGGTCCAGCGGGTACTTGGCCGCCTTCGGGCCCTCGGGCTGCTCCTTGCCGAAGAAGCGCTTCACCTCGCGCTTGGCGGTCTCCACATCGTCCTTGCCCACCCACATCGACCAGAAGTCCTGCCAGAAGGTGGAGTGGATGATGTGGTAGATCACCGTCAGGATCAGCAGCACCCCCGCCAGCCAGTGGATGGTCACCCACGGAAACTGGATGCCCGCCCACGGGAAGAACGCGGTGACGAGCAGCGCGAACATGGAGATCGCCATGAGCCAGTGAAACGCCCGCGCGGAGAAGGTGTGGCGCAGGATGCGCATCGGCAGTCCCGGAGGAGCCGGGGCGTCATCGCCGTGACCGTTGGCGGTCGCCAGGCTGCGCACCCAGAGGGCGTGCCCGGTCACGAAGACGATGCCCGCTATCAGCGCGGCCCACATCAGGTCGAAGGAGATCCCGATGAGGACCTCCTGATTCCATGGATTGGCGGCCCTGCGCCAGAGCTCCACCTCTACACCTCCGCGCGCACGGCCCGCCGCACCAGATTCTTCATGAGCGGGAGCTTGTACGCGTTGTGGCGCAGCGGTTGCGCGCGGCGGATGGCGATGTCCCCGGCTGCGATGCCGGTGTCGTCGCTCGCCGCCTGACCGATGACCGCCCGCTCGGCCTCGTCAAGCCGCATCGGGTAGGGTGCGACCCCGTTCACCGAGATGCGCGCGTCCTGGATCGTGCCGCCCGAGGTGCGGATCGCCGAAGCAACGGTCACCAGCGAGAAGTCCCACGACTGGCGGTCGCGAATCTTCTCGAAGTAGAAGTCGGCGCCCGCCCAGGTACCGGGGATGCGGATGGAGGTGAGGAGATCTCCCGGCTCCATGACCGTCATGCGCTCGATGTCGATGCCGGGGCCGATGAAGAAATCTTCGGCGTCGTACACGGTTTCGCCGGACGCGTTGGTGACCACCATCTGAGCATCCAGCGCGATCGTGGCGGGCGCGGTGTCCGAGGGATTGATCGCCACGCAGCGGCTGGCGCCGAAGACGCAGTGCTCGGCGTTCATGGCCTTGGGCGCGGACGCGTAACAGATGTTTCCGCCCGCGCGGTAGCAGGGCCATCCGCCCCGGTAGTACCAGCAGCGCGTGTCCTGGGCGAGGTTGCCGCCGAGGGTGCCCTGGTTGCGGATCTGGGGTGTGGCCACCTCGCCTGCGGCCTGGGCGAGCAGCCCGAAGCGGCCGACGATGTCGGGATGGGTCGCCACCTCGGTCAGGGAAGTCATCGGCCCGATGACGAGCCCGTCACCGTCGGCGCGGATGCCCGTGAGTTCCTCGATGCCCCCGAGGTCCACGATGGCCTCGGGCCGCTTGATGCGGTCCTTGAACCAGTCGAAGCTGTCGAGTCCGCCCGCCAGAACCCAGGAATTCTCCCCGTACTGGTCGAGCAGGTTGAGTGCGTCGCCGATGCTCGCCGGCTGGAAGAGCTCGCACGGCGGGATCATGTCGCGAATGACGGCCATGGTCGGAGCCTCCGGTTACACGTGTGTTTCGAGAGGACGGTACGGCTGCTCGGTGCCCGTGAGCGCGGCGATCACCACATCGGTGGTGAGCGGCGTCCGGCACAGGCACTGGCCGCCGAGAGCGTCCGCGACCGCCGAAGCGATCGCCGCCGCCCCGGCCCCGATGGGTGGTTCCCCGATTCCCTTCGCGCCCACCGGCGTCTGCGGGTCGGGCTCGTCGACGGCGGCCCAGTTCATCCTCAGCGGAACATCGAGAATGCCGGGCGGGCGGGCCGTGTAGAGGCGCTTGGCGAAGGCCACCCCCCACTGCGGGTCGAAGACCCACTTCTGGCTGCGCGCCTGGCCGAAGCCCTGCACCGCGCCGCCGTGGATCTGCGCCGCCAGGCTGCGCGGGTGAAGCACGGTTCCGCAGTCGGTGACGCCGGTGTACTCGGTCAGGTCGATCTGGCCGGTCTCGACATCCACCTCCACCTGGGCGAAGCCCATCACCCACGACCAGATGCTGCCGTCGCCGCCGTAGTTGTCGCGGGCCACGCCCATCAGGCCCTCGCCGGCGAGGTTGGTCGCGGACGCCACGGTCATGGGGTTGAGGTCGTCGGGCAGTTCCTGTCCGGTGTACCTGCCGCCCATGTCGATCGCCCGCCGGGCCGCCTCGGCGAAGGTCATGCCGCGGCCGGGGTTGGAGCTCTGGAAGACGCGCCCGTCCGCGCAGTCGTAGGCGTCGGGAGACCCGCCCAGCGCCCCGGCCGCGATCTCCTGCAGCTTCGCCTTGGCGTCCAGCGCCGCGGCGTGGTTGGCGCGGGTGTGGGCGTGGGTGGTCTGGCTGCCGGACTGGCTGGAACTCCACGGCAGGTTGCGGGAGGTGTCGCCCCACACCACCTCGCAGTCGTTCCAGTCCATCCCCAGCACGTCGCATGCGGCGCGGGCGGTGTCGGCGATGGAGTGGGTGCCCAGGTTGCCGATGCCCTGGTGAATGTAGAGCCTCCCGTCCGGTCGGATCACCAGCAGCCCGTCCATCCCGCGGCTGCCGCCTACGAACGGGCTGATGCCGATGCCGACGCCGATGGACTTCGTGCCGCGGCGGGTGGCGCTGAGCTGTGTCCTCTCCTCCCAGCCGAACACCTCCGCGCCCAGATCCAGCGCCTCGCGCGCGAAGCAGCTCGAAAGCGAACCCTGGTTGGCGCCGAGCCAGCCGTCGTGTCCGGGGGCGTTGACCCTCCGGATGTCGAGCCGGTCGACTCCCAGCTCGCGTGCCGCCTTGTCCATGATGGGCTCGAGCATGGCCACGATCTGGGCGCCGCCCGGAGCCCGCTGCGCCGAGCGGGGCGGGGTGTTGGTGTACACCGAGACCGCGCGGAAGCGCATGTGCTCGGGCTGGTAGCAGAGCGACGCCACCGTCCCGGCGGTGTTGAAGTCGCCGGAGCTGCCGTAGGAACCGGCGTCCTGAACGATGTAGAGGTCGATCGCGGTGACCCGCCCGTCGTTCCTGAAGCCCATCTTCGCGAAGGACTGGAACCCGGGCCGCGCCCGGCCGATGTAGGTCTCCTCGTAGCGGTTGATGCGGAGCATCACCGGGCGACCGGTCTTGCGCGAGAGAATCGCGGCCACGTCGTTGATGGGCGCCCCGGAGATCTTGCTGCCGAAGCCGCCCCCGCAGTACTCCGCCACCAGCACGACATCGGACTGGTCCATGCCGAGACGGTTGGCCAGCGCGGCGTGGGTGCGCGCCGTGCTCTGGGTGGAGGCGTGCAGGTACAGCTTCCCGTTCTGCCAGTACGCCATGACGGTGCGCGGCTCCATCGGATGATGGGACAGCGACTGGTGCAGCAGCGTCTCCTCGAGCACCAGATCCGCATCCGCGAAGCCGTCCTCGACTTCACCGACGTTCCATTCCACCTGCGGCTCGCCCATCGGCAGCCGGTCCGGTCCCGCGGCGTCGAAATCCGCGTCGGTCCACTTGAACTCCCGGATCTCGCGGGTCTGGCCCTCGCGCCACTGGATGTTGCCGTCCAGGCGCGCGTTGGGGCCGCCCGGGCGCAGGCTGTCGAGCGGGTCCACCACGAAGGGCAGGGGCTCGAAGTCGACCCGGATCGCCTCGATGGCGTCCGCCGCCGTGGTCTCGTCCACCGCGGCCACCGCCAGCACCGGCTCGCCCTCGTAGAGGGGCTCGTTGGTCAGCGCGGCCTCCGCCCCGACCCCGGTGATCTCGGGCATCATCGGGTCGTCGGCGGTCAGAATGTCGACCACCCCCTCCATCGCCAGCGCCGCGCTCGCGTCGATCCGGCGCACGCGGCAGTGGGGCATGGGGGAGAGCAGCAGCTTGGCGAAGAGCATGCCCTCCGCGCGGAAGTCCTCGGCGTACCGGGCCCGGCCGGTGATCTTGGCTCGCAGATCCGGGGGCGCGATGTCTCGTCCAATAGCCCTTTCGGCCATTTCATCCTCCTCCGTAAAAGGCCGTTCGTCAGGCGCGCTGGCCCATCAACTCGACGGCTCGCTCCGCCGAGTCGAGGATCTTGTTGTAGTCGCCGCAACGGCAGAGGTTGCCGGAGAGCGCCTGCGCGCATTGAGCGCGGGTGGCGCCCGGGTTCGATTCCACGAATGCCGCCATGCTCATGATGAAGCCGGGAGCGCAGAAGGCGCACTGGAACCCGCCCTCGTCCATGACCGCCTGCTGCACCGGATGCAGCTCGCCGTCGGGGCTCTCAAGCCCCTCGATGGTGCGGATCTCACGGCCGCGCACCTGGTGGGTGAGCATCGAGCAGGAGTAGTGCGTGACTCCGTCGATGTGAACGGTGCAGGCCCCGCATTCGGCGCGGTCGCACCCCAGCTTGGTCCCGGTCAGCCCCAGCTTGTAGCGCAGCGTCATCGCCAGCGTCTCGTAGGGGAGCACGTCCACCCGACGCTGCTGGCCGTTGACGTTGAGCGTCATGAGCCGTTCCACCCCGCCCCGGGCCTGGCCGGCGGTCAACACGCCGGGACCCCGGAACAGATAGCTGGATGCGGAGACGGTCGCGCCCGCCGCGATCACGCCCTTGATGAACTTGCGGCGGGAGTAATTGCGGGGACCGCGGTCGCGGATGATCTCGACTTCGGTCACGGTCATCACCTCCTTCGTGGCGTCGCTGGCCGGGGAGAGCCCGGCACGCTTTCACAACGTGCCAAGATACGGAGCAACCCCCGGATATGCGAGTCTCCGGGGGACCATCTCAACCTACCCACACCGTCTTCACATTCACGAACTCGTGGATGCCGAAGAGGGAGAGCTCGCGTCCGTAGCCGCTTTCCTTGACCCCGCCGAAGGGGAGCTGGGGGTCGGAGCGCACGAAGGCGTTCACGAAGCAGTTGCCCGCATCGATCTCGTCGGCCGCGATGCGCCGCCCGCGTTCCAGGTCGCGGGTGAAGACCGAGGCGCCCAGCCCGTAGCGGGTGTCGTTGGCGACCGCGATGGCCTCGCGCTCGTCGGCCACCGCCACGATGGAGACGACCGGGCCGAACAGCTCCTCCTCGTACGCGGGCATGCCCGGGCCCACGTCGGCCAGCACGGTGGGCGGATAGAACCAGCCCGGCCGGTCGGGCACCCGGCCGCCCACCAGCAGCGACGCGCCCGCCTCGACGCTTCCCCGTACCTGGGCGTGCAGGCGGTCGCGCAGATCCTCCCGTGCCAGCGGCCCGATGCGGTTGGCCTCGTCGAAGGGATCGCCGAAGGTCGCCGCACCCATCGCCTCCACGACCCGCTCGCGCAGCTCGGCGAGCACGGGATCGACCACGATGCAGCGCTTGGCCGCGATGCAGCTCTGCCCGGCGTTGATCAGGCGGCTGGTCACGCACAGACGGGTGGCGAGCTCCAGGTCGGCGTCCTCGAGCACGATGCACGGGTCGTTGCCGCCCAGCTCCAGCACGGACTTCTTGACATGCGCGGCGGCCGTCGCGGCCACCGTCTTCCCGGCGACCGTGCTCCCCGTGAGCGTCACCGCGCGCACGCGCGGGTCGGCGATCAGCTCGCCGGCGCGCTCGTGGTCGATGAGCAGGGCGCGGAAGAGGTCGTCGGGGAATCCCGCTTCGCGGAAGATGCCCTCGATCGCCAGCGCGCACCCCGGGACGTTGGGCGCGTGCTTGAGGAGCGTCCCGTTCCCCGCCATCAGGTTGGGCGCGGCGAAACGGAAGACCTGCCAGAAGGGGTAGTTCCACGGCATGATGGCGAACACGATGCCGATCGGCTGGAAGGTGATGAAGCTCTGGCGGGCTTCGGTCTCGACGGGTTGCGGAGCCAGGTAGCCGGGGGCCTGCTCGGCGTAGAACTCGCACACGGTGGCGCACTTTTCGATCTCCGCGCGTGCCTCGCGCACGGGCTTCCCCATTTCGCGGGTCATGAGTTCGGCGAACTCGTCGCGCCGCCGCCTGAGAATGACGGCGAGACCTCCTACCAGGCGCGACCGCTCCTCCATGGGGGTGTCGCGCCAGCCCAGGAAGGCGTTCTGGCAGCCGGCCACGGCGCGGGCGTAATCCCCGGGGGACATCTCCGGGTAGTCCCTGACGCGCCGGCCGGTCGCGGGATCTATCGCAGTGAACGGCATCGGGTTTAACCTCCAGAGGAGTTGTCCGTCATCGTCCATCCTCAGAAAGCCTAGCCGGAACGCGCATGGAAACAAGGCGTCCCACCACTCCGGAGGCCGAGGAGATCCTCGGACTCTACTACCCCGTGCTCGACCACGGCTTCGTATCGCTGGTCGACTACATGGGCAGCGACGAGAGCATCGAGCACGCCGCGCGGGTCAGCTACGGCTACGGCACCCGCAAACGCAGCGCCACCCGCGGCCTTATCCGCTACCTGCGCCGCCATCTGCACACCACCCCCAGCGAGATGGTCGAGCTCAAGTTCCACTGCGCCATGCCGATGTTCGTGGCCCGCCAGTGGGTGCGGCACCGCACGGCGTGCCTGGCGGAGGGCACCGAGGTCTTCTTCGACCTGCCTGGCGCGGAGGCGAGGGGGCGCCGCCAACTCTACAAGCTACCCATCGAAGAGATCTGGCGACGCTTTCAACCCACCCGGAATCGAACTCGCCCCGACAAGCAGCGGAACCCGTTTCATCGCCGTGATCGCCTGCGCCGGATGAAACTCAGGCAAGTGAACGAGGACACGCTGGCGTGCCAGCACACCCGCATTGTGGACGTGTACCGGAACGGCCCGAAGCCGGTGTTCAGGATGGTTCTGGAGGACGGCAAGTCCATCGAAGCCACATCCGATCACCGATTCCTGTTCGGGACCGGTTGGGACACGCTTGGGCGGGCGACCGGGTTGCGGGAAACTGGTGGACGCGCGGTATGGCGGCACGGCGACTACTTCGTATACGTCAACGGTGCAGCCGAGGAGCGTCCCGCATTCTACCGAGATCCGATCTGGCTGCAGCGCGAGTACCGAGGACACCGGCGGTCGTTGGCCGATTTGGCACAGGCGTGTGGTGTGACTGTGCATACGATCCGCAAATGGCTTCGGCACTACCGCCTCACGGAGCCCGGGCGAGGCCGCTTCGAAGGCGGCGCCAAGCCCTGGAATCACGGCAGAACCTACCAGCTGGGGCCGCGGAAGGCGTCCAGGCGGTTTCTCGACGCGGTCCGGGCCGCCCGCAGCGGTCCCGCGTCCAACTTCTGGCGCGGCGGCAGATCCGAGGAACGGGCATCGATCGCCCGATGGACCACTCAGATCGCCGCAAAGATTCATGCACGCAACGGATGGACCTGCCAGCTGTGCGAGGAAAGGCGACCGGAACTCCACTGCCATCACATTGTGCCCGTGTGGGCGGACCTCGACCGAGCCCGCGATCCCGACAACCTTACAACGCTCTGCGGGGCCTGCCACCGCTCGATCGCCGGGCGGGAGCTGGGGTTCGTGGAACGACTTGGTGGTCCGCCGGTCAAGTCCGAGTGGGTGCCGCGCCCCCGCATCCCCTGGAACCGCCTCGACAAGGCCAAGCTCGTGCGGATCAAACGCATCGAGTTCGTCGGCGAGCGGGAGACATACGACCTCGAAGTCGAGGGCCCATACCACAACTTTGTGGCGAACGGCATCGTCACCCACAACTCCATCAATGAATACTCGGGTCGGTACAGCCTGATGCCGCTCCTCTTCTACAGCCCCCACGCAGAGAACTTCTCGCTGCAGAGCAGCGTCAACAACCAGGGCAGGGAGGCCGACGCCGCCCCACAGCGTCTGTACGGGGATGCCATCCGGCGCTGGGAGGAGGTACGAGCCTCCGCTTCGCGCGCGTACGCGTGGATGGTACAGGAGGACGTCGCCCGCGAGCTGGCCCGCATCGACCTGCCGCTCTCGACCTACACGCAGTGGTACTGGAAGATCGATCTGCACAACCTGCTGCACTTCCTCACGCTGCGCGTGGACGACCACGCCCAGTGGGAGATCCAGGAGTTCGGGCGGGTGATGGCCGGGATGCTCAAGCGCGTGGCCCCGCTGAGCTTCGAGGCGTGGATCGACTACCAGGTGTGCGGCGACAAGCTGAGCCGGATGGAGATCGAAGCGCTGGCGAGGCTTCTGGAGCCGACGGAAGACGGCGGGCTGGCGGTACGTGGAGATCGCGACAGCCTCGGGTTCGACGAGCTGCGCGGAATGGGGATGGCGCCGCGGGAAATCCGCGAGCTGACGGGCAAGATCCGGCCGCGCACACCCCCGCATTTCGATCTGGATCTCTCGCGTTTCCGCTCCGCCGAGGAGGTGGCCGCGGAGATGCACGAGGCGGTGCCCGGGAACTTCGAATAGCAAAGACTGCGCGACGGCCTCGCGTCAGGTCGCTGGAGCGTGGAAGCAGAAATGAGGCCTGGAGGAGGAGAATGAACGTACACCACACGTCCCCGTCCCCGATGGCGACGCGCAGCGTCCCCCGGTGGCCCGCCGCCGCCGCGCTCGCCGTGTTTGTCACCCTGTCCGGTCCGCCGCCGGGGCTGTCGGCGCAGGACGCGGACGCCGCGCCGCGCCCGATGACCATCGTCGACCTCATTGAGGTGCCGACGCTCGGCGACCCGCGCATTTCCCCGGACGGAACCCGGCTTCTCTTCGTGCGCCGGGACGCCGACTGGGAGGAGAACGGGACCGTCGCCCACATCTGGAGGGTGGACGCAGACGGCGAGAACCTGATCCAGGTCACCAACGGCGAAAACGGGGAGACGAGCCCGCGCTGGTCGCCCGACGGAGGCCGTATCGCCTTTCTGGCCCGGCGTGGCGAGGACGAGCACACCCGGATCTACCTGCTGAACGCCATGGGGGGAGAGGCGAACGCCCTCACCGACCACCCCACGGCGGTCTCGAGCATCACGTGGGCCCCGGACGGGAGCGGCATCTACTTCGTTGCGGCGGACGAGCTCTCCGAGGAGGAGAAGGCCGCGCGCGCCCTGGGGGACGACGTCTTCGCCTTCGACGAGAACTATCAGCAACTTCACATCTGGCGCGCGAGCGTGGACGGAGGCGAAGCGAGCCGGGTCACGGAAGGGGACTACTCGGTCACCGGCTACTCGCTCTCGCGCGACGGCACCCACATCGCCTTCCACCGCGGGGAGTCGCCGCTCTTCGAGGGCGTGGACCGGCGCGAGGTCTGGGTGATGCGCTCCGACGGCAGCGATGCCCGCCAGCTGACCCGCAACTCGGTGCCGGAATACAATGCGCGGCTTTCGCCGGACAACCAGTGGGTGGCCTTCCACGCGGACTCGAACGAGGACTTCGATTTCTACTACAACGACAATCTCTTCCTCGTCCCGGCATCCGGAGACGGAGAGGCGCGTCTGCTGCTGCCCGACATGCCGCACGGCGTCGACGCGATCGCGTGGTCGGGCGACGGCGAGGCCATCTTCTTCCGCGCCAACACCGGCGTGCGCGAAGAACTGATGCGCGTGGACATCGACGGCGAGCGCCTCACGCAGTTGACGGAGGGCGACCACCAGGTCATCAACTGGCAGTACGCGCCCGCGCTGGACACCCACGTCTTCGGGCTCAACCGGGCGGACAACCGGGGCGACCTGTGGATGGTGTCCGGCGACGGCTCGCCCGAGCGCGTGACCCGCGTCTTCGACTACCTCACCGAGGACTTCGTGCAGCCGCGCCAGGAGGCTGTCCGATGGCGGGGGGAGGACGGTGTCGAGGCAGAGGGCCTGCTCTTCTATCCGCTCGGCTACCAGGAGGGCACCCGCTATCCGCTCGTGGTGCAGACCCACGGGGGCCCCGCATCGTCCGACAAGTTCCAGTTCTCCACCGCGGGCAATTTCGTGCAGGTGCTGAACGGGATGGGCTACTTCGTCTTCAAGCCCAACTACCGGGGCAGCACCGGCTACGGCGACGACTTCCTGCGCAACATGGTGGGCAACTACTTCGACCAGGCCCATCTGGATGTGATGACGGGAGTGGACCACCTCATCGGGCTCGGCCTGGTTGACGGCGCGCGCATGGCCAAGATGGGCTGGAGCGCCGGCGGGCACATGACCAACAAGATCATCACCCACACGGAGCGCTTCAAAGCCGCCGCCTCGGGGGCGGGCGCCGCCAACTGGGTGTCGATGTACGCCCAGAGCGACATCCGCGTCTACCGGACCCCGTGGTTCGGCGGCACGCCCTGGGAAGAGGATGCGCCCGTTGACCAATACTGGCAGGACTCGCCGCTGCGCGAGGTGTGGCGGGTGAGCACGCCGACGATCTTCCTCGTGGGCGAGGAGGACGCCCGCGTGCCCATGCCGCAGTCGGTGGAGATGTACCGCGGGCTGAAACACAATGGCGTTCCGACGCATCTCTACGTGGCGCCGCGCGCGGGGCATGGCTGGACCGAGCTCCGGCACCAGCTCTTCAAGGCCAACGTGCACCTGGACTGGTTCGAGCGCTGGGTGCACGACCGCGAGTACGAGTGGGAGGAGGCGCCGGGGGACGAGGAGGAGGCGCGGGCGGCGGCGATCGATTGACGCGTCGCCCCCGGAGCTGCCCGGCGGAAACGCGGAGCGCCGCGCTCCACCGCTACGCCGGGCGCGGCGACGGTCTTCCCTCGGCTACCCCGCCTGCCCGCGCCCGGGCCGCGGGCCACGGGGGGATGGTCTCGATTCCGGAGGCGCGTCTCGCAAGACCTGGGCAGGCGGTCCCGTGGGGCGGTCGTCCGCCGCGGGCATCCGGTAGCCCACTCTTCGCTCGTTGACGATGTAGGCCGGCCGGGCTCCGTCCTCCCCCAGTTTGTGGCGGAGCCTCTTCACGACGGCATGCACCAGCCTCGGGTTGGCGGAGCCCCGATAGCGAGTGCCCCAGGCGAGGCGCAACAGGGCGCGGTACGTCAACACTCGTCCGTGGTTGGTCGAGAGCACGCGCAGCAGCTCGTACTCGGTGGCGGTGAGGTCCAGTGGCCGGCCGCCGAGGGTCACCCGGCGTCGGTCGTAGTCGATGGCCAGCGCTCTCAGCTTGAAGGATGCGGGCTCGGCGCGGGTACGCAGTGCCGCCCGGATCCTCGCCGTCAACTCCGTCGCCGAGAACGGCTTGACGATGTAATCGGCGGCCCCGGCCTCGAGAGCCTTCGCGATCGTCTCGTCCCGCCCGTAGGCCGAGATGAAAATGACCGGCACATCGGCCAGGTCGGGAACCTCCTCCATCAGCTTGATGCCGTCGGTCCCGGGTAACATCAGATCGAGCAGGACCAGGCGGGGCCTTTCCGCGCGAATGATGCGCGACAGTTCGCGAGCCTCGCCCGTCGCCACCACGGAATAGCCTGCCGTGGTGAGCATATCGCGGACATGGAGCAGGGCATGTGGGTCGTCGTCCACCACGAGGATGGGTGTCACCTCCTGACCTGGACGCGCGCGTCGCTGTGAGGAGGATTCCGGCGCCGTCACGTCGCCGCCGGCCTTCTCGACGGTAGGGACGGTGAATGTGAACCGGGCGCCCCGGCCCTCCCCGTCGCTCCGCGCCCAGATGCGCCCTCCGTGCGCCTCTACCAGTCCCTTGCAGATGGCGAGCCCCAGGCCGGTCGCCAGACCGCGCTTTCCCTCGCCCGCGCCGGTCCGCTTGGCGAACAGGTGCGCGAGCCGTTCGGGCGCGATGCCCTTGCCATGGTCGGAGACGGAGATCGCCACATGGACACCGTCCCGCCGCGCCCTGATCTCGATGGGGGATGATGCCTGAGAGTATCTCGACGCATTCGAGAGGAGGTTGCTGAGGACCTGCACGATGCGCTGCCGGTCGACCATCACCTTCGGCAGGTCCGGAGAAAGGTCGACGCGCACGCTGTGTCGGCCGCCGGCGTTCAGGAACGTGTTCCTCGCCCGGTCGATCAGCCCCCCGACGTCCGAGGCTTGGGACGAGATCGACAAGGTTCCCGTCGCGATTCGCCCCGCATCCAGCAGGTCGCCCATGAGGACGCTCATGTTGTCGGCATGCTCGTCGATGATCCGGAAGAACTGCAGCATCTCCGCATGAGCGAGGCGCCTTGAGGCGTCGAGCACCGTGGCCGACGAGCCCTTTATGGCGGCAAGCGGCGCGCGCAACTCGTGGCTCACGATCGCCAGGAACTCGGTCCGCATCCGCTCGAGTTCGTCAAAGGGCGCCAGGTCCTGCATGGTGACCACGACGGAGTCGACGCTACCGTCGGTCTCATGGATCGGCGTCACGTTGACGAGCGTCTTCACGCTGCGGCCATCCGGAACCGAAAGCTCGATCTCCTCGGCACGCAGTGTCTCGGCGCTACTCAGCTCGTGCGCCAGCGGGACTTCCTTCAAGGCGACCTCACGCCCGTCCCCGAGCCGGCAGGTAAGCGATTCCAGCAGCTCCATCGTGGACCCGCCAGGCATCTGCAGGCTTCGGACGATTCGTTTCGCCTCCCGGTTGATCGACAGCGGGTTTCCGGTTCTGGCGTCCAGGACCACCACACCGACCGGCGATGTATCGACGAGGGTTTCCACCTTCGCCCGCGCCCGCTGCTCGTCCCGAAACATGCGGGCGTTGGCGATCGCCGTCGCCGCTTGCGACGCCAACAGCACGAGAACCTCTTCGTCCTCGGGGGTGAACTCGCCGCCCCCGTCCTTTCCGGCGAGGAAGAAGCTGCCGACGTGGATGCCCCGATGACGGATCGGCGTGCCCTGCAGCGTCCTGGATGGAAGCGCGATTGGCGAAAAGCCGAGCGACCGGAGCCAGGTCGGCACGTCGTCGACCCGCACGGCACCCGGCAGGTCCCGGAAGTGCTCGAAGACCCGGAGCCCATCTTCCCACTCCTCAAGCTGCCGCAGCTGCTCCGGTGTCAGGCCGGAGGCGAGGTAGAGCCCGGGTTCGCCCGCGTCATCGACGGTAGCAATCAGGCCATGACGGGCCCCGGTCAGGGCGCGGGCGCTGTCGACGACATCCTGCAGGACCGTCTCAAGGTCCAGGCTCGCGTTGATGCGCAGGAGCGCGGCGCATAGTCTCGAGATGCGCTCCTGCAGCGCCTCACTTCGCGCGTCCGGGTGCTCTGTCACCGACTCGCCCTCCCCGGATCTCGCCCGGCGTGTCCCAGGCGCGTGTGCCGTCGGCGACCATCGGACCCGGCGTTGCCAAATGCGATCCAGAGCTTTCGCCATCTTCGCTCGTGGCTTCGTCTAAAGATAGCCGATAACATGTGATCTGTAAGTTATATCTCCAGGGAGATTGCTGATTCTTTGGTGACAACACTGAATACATGCATGTCGAGGCTCCATCTCCGAGTGTCCCTGGGTCCCGTACGGCAATATGTGTCGTTGGGATTTGCAGCGCGGGGCGCGGTTGCGAGGTCCTGGTGATCGAGTCCCTGGGACAGCACGGCCAGGAAGGGGCATGCCGCCCGGCATCGAACTCGGAGTCCGGGACGCGACGGGCCGCGGGTGCGGCGCGATCACCTTTGGGGAAGGCTTGTACCGACGCGAGTCCAATATCGCCGACAGATGGCAATAATAACACCATCTGTCGCCCGCGGATCGCAGGCGAAGTTGTAAGTTTAAGTGAGTAGTTGATGCTGAGTTGGACTCCGGGTTAAGGCCGGCGACGATACCGGCATCTTCCGAGCGCAGTCACGCACTCGATTTGTCAACACCGCCAGACCGGGAAGAGCGTCGACCGGAGGCGCGCGTTCAGGTGACGGCCAGGACAGGTGTCATGAGCCCACAGGATGTGTTCGACCGCGGGGTGGTGTCGCTTCAGGAGGCCGCGCTCGGCAAGGCGGGCTGGTCGGAGGCGGCGTTGCTGATCAACGAGATCAGCGGGACGAGGGGCAACGCCCTGGCGTTCGCCGACGGTCGCACCCAGGCTGACGCGCACTTCCTGTTCCTGCGGCTGTGCCACGATGGCGAGCACCGCGAGGACCTCGAGAGGGAGTACTTCAGCGAGTACTGGGCACGGGACGAGAGCATTCCCCGCGTCGGCCGTCTGCCGGATGGAGCGCTGGTGCCCACCGCCGAGCTGTACACGAAACGGGAGAGGGAGAGGTCGCCGGCGTACACCGAAGCGAGGCGCAAGGCGGGGATGCAGAACGGCCTCAACGTGCGGCTGGACGGGCCGGGCGGATCGAACATCGTACTGAGTCTCGCCGACTCCCTGGAACCGGGAGGCTGGACGTCGGCTCAGCTCGCCGCGGTCCGGTGCCTGCTGCCGCATGTGCGCCAGTTCGTGCGAGTGCGCAAGACCCTCACTGATGCGCGGGCGCTGGGATGCTCGCTCCTCGCGCTGCTCGAGAGCAGCCGCTGCGGCGTCATCCAACTCGACCGGAACGCGCGGATCGTTGCGGCGAACGACCGGGCCTCCGGTCTGCTCCGACAGGGCGAAGAGCTGTCGGACCGGGACGGCTTGCTGAGCGCCACGACGCCTCGGGACAACGGCGAGTTGCAGCAACTGCTGGCTCGGGCGCTGCCCCGGCTCGGCGGGCCCGGATCGTCCGGCTCGATGACGATCAAGCGCTCGTCGTTCCGCACGAACCTGGTGGTGGACGTAACTCCCGTGTCCGGGCACCAGCGGGACTTCCGCGCCAGACAGGTCGCCGCACTTGTCCTGGTCGTCGACCCGGAAAGCCTGCCCAGGATCGACGCCCGCCTGGTTCAGGCGGCGCTCGACCTGACCCCGGCTGAGAGCCGGCTGGCGGTCATGGTGGCTGCCGGGCAACACGCGCGCGACATCGCTGCGCACACGGGACGCAGCGAAGCCACGGTGCGCTGGCACATACAGAACATCTTCCGCAAACAGGGCATCTCGGGTCAGGCGGACCTGGTGCGGCGAGTATTGTCGCTGGCAGGCTTTCCCGACTTCCGCCCCTGACGCCGGACCCATGCGGGCCTCGCTGTGCCTTCAGTCGGCGGCCCGACGGGGACGATGCGGTTCTCGTCCCTCCCTGATTCGTTCCGGCCTTCGCAGACGACTACAGAGCTTTCGGCCTTCGCGTCCGCGATTCGCGTTTCAGCGACCGGCTCCCCGGTCTCCGCGCGCGTCGGGGATTGCCCGTCCCCGGTTTCGGCGGGCCTCGCCGTACCTTCAGTCGGCGGCCGTGCCACTCCGCCTTGTACTCGAGCTGGCGCAGCAGCTCGCTGCTCGCGCCCTCGACTTCGATCTCGCGGGCTTCGTGCACGACGCCGGTCGTGGTCTTGTGTTGCAGATCGCCCTGGCGGTTTCTCACTTTGCGCGCCTGGTTGCGCATGAGGGCCAGGGTGCGCTTGCGGCCTTCGGACCCGAATTCACATCGCTCCAGTTGCCGCTCGAGCCTCGCCAGGCGGCGTCTCGCATTCCGCTGCGTCTTGCTCTCGCGGAACACGCGGACGGGCTCTCCGTCGACCGACACCGTGATCTCGTCGGCCTGCTGGCGCACCGATGCCTTGTCCGTCCCCGGTTCGACGGGGGTAAGCGGTGCGCACTCGAACAAGCACGAGAGCATCCACCGGTGTCCCGCATCCAGCCAGACCCGGCCCGAGAGCAAACCACGTGTCTTGCGCCCGGGCGGCCCGGAGAGCCGTCCGCGGGGGAGATTCCCGCCCTTCCAGCGCATCCAGCCGTACCTGGGCAGCCGCACCCGGTTGCCTTCGAAGCGAATGCTCTGGTTGCTCAGGTAGATGCCGGGCTCCCGGCCGAGCGTCTTGATCCGGGGGAATCCGCGTCTGCCGGGCTTCCTGAACCAGTTGCGGAAAGCCACGTCGAGATCGGCAGCCACACGGTAGATGGCACTTGCGGGGCACTCCGGGCGCGGCGCCTGGCCGCGCCACTCCCGGGTCAGCGCCCGAAGCTCGGCCATGGTTGGCCGCCGTCCGGTCTCACCGTAGCTGAGCTGCGAGTTGGCGAGCAGCGTATTGGAGAGCTCGCGCAGGCTGTTCCTGCACCGGAGCAGCGCCGAGTCCCGCGCGGGACTCGGGTAGAGCCTGCAGCGCCAGCCCACGTAGCGCCGGGCAGTTGATGCGTCCACGGTCACATCGTCTCCCCGAAGGGCGCCCGCGCGGGAGCCGGATCGTGCCTCTTCGACCCGTTGGCGGGGCGGGGCGCCCACACGGAATCGACCCACTCATTGAATCGCCCGACGACCCGTTCCGGATCCTCGGCCGCCGCCGCGAGCGTGCAGTCGGCAAACCGCGTGAAGTTGATTTCCAGCGTGCGGCGCCGCAGCCCCACCTGGTCGGCGATCGCGGTCCAGCCGGCCTTGGCGCGAGCGCGAACGGCCCAGAGGAGGACGGCCCAGTTCATGAACTCCTTCAGACGGCACCGGAGCGGTGCGTCTTCTCTCCAGTATTGCCTCAACGTGGAACCGGCCAGGTTGACCTGGCCCGCCAGCCGACGAACTGAACTCGCCGGTACGAACCGGGTCGCGGCAGCGTCGTCGTGCAGGCCGCAAACCCTACTGATCGCTTCCTTGACGGACGGCCTGAAGGACGGGTCGGAGAGCAGCTTCAAGCCGAGGCGGCGCATCGGATCCGGGCTCGGCCTCCCGAGTTCCTCCAGAACTCCCACGAGGCGGCTCTCCACCTCGTCCGCCCATACGACCCGCAACCCGCCGGAGCGCAGCGGTTCCAGGCGTCGCAGGCACTCCACCGAGATCCGCGCCACGACGACGCAGGGCGGGTTGAGAGGCCCGGAGGCGGACCGCAGCCACTCAACGTCGGCGTCCGAGCAGGTGGCGACCCCGTACACGACCGGGCAGACGCTCATGGACGGCGCCAGGAGTTCTCTTCTCGAACGCACGCGCTGGATCGATGCACCGGCGAGCGCCCGCTGCAGCAGGTCTCCAAGCTTGCTGTCCTTGCAGTACAGCGCGTAGATGAGGCGTTCCGATCTGATCCGTGCCTCCCAGTGCAGGACGGGCGATCGCGATGCCATGACCTCTTGCCCGTGTGCGCTCGACTATCGAAATATGACAGGAATCCGGTTTCGTCGCGCCTTTCAAGAAAATGGGGTCGATCCCATACTTTTTGCAGGGTATCATGCCCAGTTATTTGCAGGGTGTCCCGCGCACAGCCGAATCACTAACAAGACACATTGGCGGAGATAGTCGTCGTTTTTTTCGTATATATCGCCACGTTTTTTTCGTTTCAGAAAACAGTGGTCGGTTTCAATAATCCGAGGTTTCTCGTGGAATGTCGGATGCCGTGAAGAAGGCTGATAGTCCGTAACTGATTGAAAAACAAACAGATCTCAAAGTTGGCACCACTTTTGCGATTCCCGGGGCACGCGACTCTGCCCAGCCACTTCCGGCCGGTATTCATTCCCACCACTCAGGAGGTTCCATGAACCGACTCAACCTCTTTGCCACGGCTACGCTGATGGCCCTGACCTTCACCGCCTGCGACGAGGGCACTCCGCCGCCTGTGGAGCCCCCGCCGCCGCCGACGCCCGTGGGGACGATCTCCGGGACGGTGACGATCGAAGGGACGGCCGCCAGCGGCATCACCGCCACCCTGTCGTCGGGTGCGAGCACCACGACGGGGTCGGGTGG
>JAJDVR010000069.1 GCA_022826025.1 Gemmatimonadota bacterium
ATACGGTCAGCCACGCCTACAACTACGACCATCCCGACTGGCACCCGTACTACCGCGATACCCCGCTGCACACCCTCCAGTCCGTCACCAAGAGCGTGACCTCGGTCGCCTTCGGCATCGCGGTCGACGCCGGCTACATCGACGGCGTCGACGCGCCGGCGTGGCCGTTCCTCGCCGCCTACGGTCCGGACCTGAACGACCCGATGCGCGCAAGAGCGACGCTCGAGGACTTCCTCACCATGCGCAGCGGCATCGACTGGGCGATTCCCGGCCAGACCTACGCCGACGACACCCATCCGACCAGCGAACTCGAGGCGAGCCAGGCATGGATCGATTACGTCGTGAGGCGGCCCGTCGGAACCGAGCCCGGAACCCGCTTCGACTACAACGACGGCGTGAGCGTCCTCCTGGGGAAGATCCTGCGCGAGGCCACGGGGAAGCGCGCCGACGCCTGGGCGGAGGAACATCTGTTTCGGCCAATCGGCATCCGCGACTACTACTGGAAGATCACCCCGGACGGCGAGGCGGATACGGAGGGCGGGCTCTACCTCGCGCCGCATGACCTGGCCCGGGTCGCATACCTGATGTTGCGCGGCGGCGAATGGGACGGGCGGCGGGTCGTGTCGCGCGAATGGGTGCGGGCGTCCACCTCGCCGGTCATCCTCGACCTCAACCCCGGCAACGACCGTGACGACGGAGGCTACGGATACCAGTGGTGGGTGCCGTTTCAGGAGGATGGAGAGACCCGGGTCTTTTCCGGAAACGGCTACGGCGGCCAGTTCCTTCACATCGTGCCGGAGCACGACCTGATCGTGCTTTTCAACGGATGGACGCTGCACGCGCGCGCGGAGCTCTCCAGCTGGACCGCGCTCCAGGACCGCATCCTGCCCGCCATGCGCAACTGACGCACCGGTGCGTGCGGTCGGTCTTCGAGCCAGTTATCGGCTGAGTTGCCGGCACCTGCCCGGGGCCCTGTCCCTCGCCGGCGCCATCGCGCGCGAGCAGACCGTGGAGGCTCCTCCCGGCGTTGGCGGCGACCGGCTTCAGGCGCGCATGCTCGGGCGAATCGAGCGTCTCGCGCCGGAGCGCGGCGGGGGGTGGCTGGCGCGGATCGCCTACCCGCTGGAGGCAACCACGACCGAACTCACCCAGCTTCTGAACGTGGCATACGGCAACGTGTCGCTCATGGACGGGGTGCGGCTGGTGGGACTTGAGCTTGCGCCGGCCGTGCTTCGTTCGCTGCCCGGGCCGCGCCTGGGGATCGAGGGCATCCGCTCGCTGGTGAAGGTCCCGGCGCGGCCGCTGGTGAGCGCCGCCATCAAGCCGATCGGGCTGTCTTCAGGCGGGCTTGCCCGTCAGGCTGCCGCCTTCGCCCGCGCGGGCGTGGACGTGGTGAAGGACGACCACGGCCTGGCCGTCCGGGGCCCGGCCCCGTTCGCGGAGCGCACGCGGGTGATCGCGGAGGCCGTCGCCGGCGCGAACGCGCGGACTGGCGGGCACACTGCCTATTTTCCCAACGTCACCGGTCCACTGGATACCCTCGAGGAGCGACTCGAACGGGTCGGGACGCTTGGGCTCGCCGGCGTCGTGCTTTGCCCGAGCCTGATGGGGCTGGACGCGCTCCGCCGGTGTGCCGCCCGCCCCCGCGCGCTGGCGATCATGGCCCACCCCTCCCACGCGCAGACCGCGCCCGGTCGGGGGGATGGAATCGCTCCGGACGTGCTGCTCGGCATCCTCTACCGGGTTGCGGGCGCCGACATCGTGGTGTACGTAAACGCGGGCGGGCGCTTCTCGTGGCCGGAGGAGACCTGCCACGCGGTCAACAGGCGCCTGCGGGAGCCGCTGGCACCGCATCGTCGCGCTCTTCCCGCGCCGGCCGGCGGCGTTAACGTTGCCGACGCCGGCCACTGGTTCGGCCGCTACGGCCCGGACACCATGCTGTTGATCGGGGGAAGCCTCCTGGCGCAGCGGGACCTGGAGGGCGCGGCACGGCGACTGGTGGAGGCGGCAGTCAGACAGGAGGGATGAACAGGTGAGCAGCTCCCGGGTCATTCGCGGCGGGGCGGGCGACTGGGCGAACATCGAGCCTGCGCGCTACAGGCACGAGGAAGGCGGGCTCGCCCGGTTCCGGAAGGTGACGCGCCACACGCTTCTCGGAGCCGGCCCGGATGGCGGCGAAGCCGGTCTGGGCTTCGAACTGCGGTATTTCGAGGTTGCGCCGGGGGGCTATTCCTCTCTCGAGCGCCATGCGCACGGGCACGCTGTCGTGATCGTGAAGGGGAAGGGCGCGGTTCGCCTGGGAGAGGCAACGGAGCCGGTCTCGGCGCTCGATGTCGTGTATGTGGCGCCGCACGATGTCCACCGCTTCTCGGCCGATGCCGGGGAGGAACTGGGCTTTCTCTGCGTCGTGGACCGCGCGCGGGATCGCCCGGTCATTGTGGACGAGGCCGGACCCGCCTCCCCGGGCGCGTCCGGGTCAGGGAAGCCGGAGGTCCGGTGAAGGTCGGGGGCATCCCGTATCGCGCCATCTTCACGGAGGGCGAGGGCGCGGACGTTCAGGTCATCGACCAGACCCTGCTGCCGCACCGGTTCCGAATCCGTCGGCTCACGAGCGCGGCCGACGCCGCGCACGCCATCTCCGCCATGGTGGTGCGCGGGGCGCCTCTCATCGGCGCGACCGCGGCGTACGGGATCGCGCTCGCCATGCGCGCCGATCCCTCCGACGCGTCACTCCGGGCGTCGGTCGGCCGGCTGATGGCGACCCGACCCACGGCGGTCAATCTGCGCTGGGCGCTCGAGAACGCCGAAGCCGCGCTCCGCCCACTGCCTCCGCCGAGTCGGACGCGAGCCGCCTATGGGTTCGCCCACGCGCTCTGCGAGGACGATGTGCGCATCAACCGAAGCATCGGCGACATCGGACTGGATATCTTCCGGGAGATCCACCGGTCCCCGGAAGGTGGGGCGCGCCGGCCCGGCCGGCCTCTCAACGTGCTCACGCATTGCAATGCCGGCTGGCTGGCGACCGTCGACTGGGGCACCGCCACCGCACCCATGTATCGGGCCCACGACGAAGGACTGGAGATACACGTCTGGGTTCGCGAGACGCGCCCGCGCTTTCAGGGAGCCGGCCTCACCGCCTGGGAGCTCGGCCAGCACGGGGTGCCGCACACGCTCGTCTCCGACAGCGCTTCGGGCCATCTGCTGAGGCGCGGGAAGGTAGATGTCGTCATTGTGGGCACCGATCGCACGGCCGCCTCCGGTGACGTCGCCAACAAGGTGGGCACCTACCCCCTCGCCCTCGCCGCCCGCGACAACGGCGTCCCCTTCTACGTGGCGGTGCCCTCCCCCAGCATCGACTGGACTACCGACGACGGGACCGATATCCCGATAGAGGAGCGGGATGCGGAGGAGGTGACGCTGGTGCGCGGCATCGATGAAGCCGGGGTGGAGCGCACCGTGCGGATTGCCCCCGAGGGTACGCGCACGGCCAACTTTGCCTTCGACGTGACTCCTCGCAGGCTGGTGACGGGGCTGATCACCGAGCGGGGCGTCTGCTCCGCCGACGGAAACGCGCTCAGAAGGATGTTCGGAAGGAAGCCGGGGTGACAGGTTCCGGGTTTCCGCGCAGCGTGCGGGTGCGGGAAACGGCGCGGGAAAAGACCGCGGAAAAGACTCCGTGGCGGCGTCAGTCGGAGATGGCCGAATCGGTCCTGTGCTTTCGGGCGTACAGCCAGGCTCGTGCCGAGGCGCGGGCGCGTTCCCTGCGTGCTTCACGGTCGTGGTAGGCTCGGGCGCACTTGCCACTGCAGGTTGTTCCGCCGCGCCGCGCCGGCACCGGTTCGCCGCAAAACACGCAGACGACCTCCGACTCGGACGCCGCGTCCCCTCTTTGTCTACGGCGATGGGTCATGCTGAATTATCCGGCCCTATATGCCACAAACAGCTACCGCACTTTCCGGTGTCCGGCTGCTGCACACAACACACACCTGCCGCGTCTCAAGGGCGGCTCGACCTGAGCGGCTGTATTGTCTCCCAAGCTGGATAGACCAATATATGCAACACTGAGCACGCCGCGTCAAACCCGCACTGGAGGTCCAATGCGCCGCCGCTTCCTCGCGTTACCGTGGATACCCGCGCTCCTTCTGCTCGGCACGACACCCGCTCCCCGTTTCGTCGAGCCGGCCCACGGCGGAATCGTCGTCGAGCGACCTCGCCCCGGCATCGACATCGAGGCGTACCGCTTCGAGCTGACGCTCCGCGATGACACCGACCGCATCACCGGACGGGCCACGGTGAGGTTCCGTTTCACGGCGGACGGAATCGTGGAGCTTCCGCTCGACCTCATCGGGGTGATGGCCGACGGTCAGGGAATGGAGGTAACAGGCGTCCGGGCAGCGGGGCGTTCCCTCGAATACCGCCACGAAAACGACCTCCTCACGGTGCGGCTGCCCCGGGCCGGCCGCCACGGCGAGCGGGACTCGGTGACGGTCAGCTACCAGGGCGCCCCCGCGTCCGGCCTCCGCATAGGGCCCAACAAGTACGGCGAGCGCACCTTCTTCAGCGACAACTGGCCCAACCGCGCGCGCAACTGGCTGCCTACGGTGGACCATGTGGCGGAGAAGGCCGCGTGCGAGTTCGTCGTCACCGCCCCCGCCCACTACCAGGTGGTGTCCAACGGCGTCGTGGTGGAGGAGACGGACCTTGACGGAGGCATGCGGCGCACTCATTGGCGGCAGTCGGTGCCCATCTCTCCGTGGCTCTTCGTGATCGGCGTGGCGCGCTTCGCCGTGCAGAACCTGGGCGAGTTCGACGGCAAGCCGGTTCAAACCTGGGTGTACGCGCGCGACCGTGACGCCGGCTTCCACGACTTCGCCGTCCCCACCCTCCGTGTCCTCGCCTTCTTCGACGACTACGTGGGCCCCTTCGCCTACCAGAAGCTGGCCAACATCACCTCCCCGGCCACCGGCGGGGGAATGGAGGCCGCGACCGCCCTCATGTACAGCGAGAATGCGGTTACGGGCGACAGGCCGGTGCGCTGGCGCAACGTCGTCATCCACGAGATCGCACACCAGTGGTTCGGCAACGCGGTCACCGAGTCCGAATGGGACGACGTGTGGCTGAGCGAGGGGTTCGCGACCTACTTCACGCTGCTCTTCCGCGAGTACGCCTACGGGAGGGACGACTTCGTCGCCGGCCTCCGGGAGGCGGCGGACCGAGTCCGGTTCTGGTACGCGCAGAATCCCGACTATCGCATCGTCCACGACGGACTCGAGGACATGTCGCGGGTGACCAGCGTGGCGACCTACCAGAAGGGCGCCTGGGTGCTGCACATGCTCAGGGGGCGGATCGGCGACGAGGCCTTCCGGAGGGGCATCCGCACCTACTATGCCCGTCACCTGAACGGCACGGCCTCCACCGACGACCTCATGCGGGCAATGGAGGAAGCCTCCGGCGACGACCTGCAGGCCTTCTTCGACCAGTGGCTCAGGCACGGGGGCAATCCGGTCTTCGAGGGGTCATGGGCCTACGACTCCGACGCCGGCGTGGTGCGCGTCGACCTGCGCCAGGTGCAGGAGACGGGGCTCTTCCGGATGCCCCTCGACATCGGAGTCTACATGGAGCGCGATCGGCTTTCGGCCCAGGTGGTCACCGTCGAGGTGGACGCGGCCTCCCACAGCTTCACGATCCCGGTCGACGCGGAACCCGCCGATGTCCGCCTGGACCCGGATACCCGGGCGCTGTTCACAGCGGAGTTCGGGAGAGCGGCAGGGGCGCCCTAGGCCGCGGGAGGAGCGACCGGTTCCCTCTCTGTGAGGCGATGGTGCACCATGGTCAGAGCGGGCACGATCAGCATCAACACAGCCGTCGCGAACAGGATTCCGAAGCCCAGTGAAGCCGCCATCGGCACCAGGAACTGCGCCTGCAGGCTGCGCTCGAAGACGAGCGGCGCCACCCCCAGGAAGGTGGTCACGGACGTAAGCAGGATCGGGCGGAAGCGCGCCTTGGCTCCGTCGATGATCGCCTCCCTGCCGGGCATGCCCCGCCGGAGGCGGTCGTTGATGAAATCGATCATGACCAGGGAATCGTTCACCACAACGCCGCTCAGGCCGATCACGCCGAACATCGACATCATGCTCATGGGCAGTCCCAGAAGCAGATGGCCCGCGATCGCGCCGATGATCCCGAACGGGATGGCGGCCATGACGATCAGGGGCTTGGTGTAGGAGCCGAAGGGGACGGCAAGCAGGGCGTAGATGGCCAGCAGAGCCAGGGCGAAACCGCTCGCCAGGGCACCGAAGGACTCCACCTGCTCCTGCTGTTGGCCTCCGAAGCTGTAGGAGAGGCCCGGCTCACGGGCAGCCAGTTCCGGAAGAACGGTCGCGGCAAGTTGCTCCGTTACCTCACCTCCGGTGATGACCTCCCGGTCGACGTCGGCGGTGACCGCGATGACCCGTTCCCCGCCGGTCCGCCGGATCGTGGTGGGCGAGCTTCCCAGGCGCACCGAGGCGACTCGGCCCAGCGGCACTTCGCCTCCCGTGGGCGTGCGCACCAGGTACTCCTCGACATCCGCGATGGTGTTGCGTTCCTCTTCGGGCAGGCGAACGTAGACGCGCACCTCCTCACGGCCGCGCTGTACGCGCACCGCCTCGTTGCCGAAGAACGCGGAGCGTACCTGGCGGGCCAGGGCATCCAGCGTCAGCCCCATGGTCCGGGCCTCCGGGCGCAGGTCGAGCTGGATCTCCCTGAGTCCCTGATCCTGGTCCGCCCGGACATCGAACACCCCCTCGAACGCCCGCAGCCGCTCCATCAGGGTGTCGGCAACCGAGGTCAGGCGCTCGGGATCCTGGTGGGCAAGCTCGACGTGAACCGGAAGGCCGAAGTCGAGCAACTCGGCCGTGATGGTGAGCGCCCTGGCTTCGGGCAGGGGACCCAGCTCCTCTCGCCACGCCTGCTGGAAGTCCGCCGCGGACACGTCGCGGAATTGGGCGGTCACGAGCTTGAATTCGACCGCAGCCAGGTTGGCACGCGGATCGGCTTCGAGCCCGCCTCCCATGGGCCGCATCTGCCGGGCCTCCTGACCCACCGTCACGTTCACGCCCTCCAGCAGCGATCCCGAGCCTCCGGGCGCGAGCCGCGCGATGGCCCGGTGCCCTGCCGCTTCCACATAATCGGTCATTTCGGAGGTCCGCCCCGCGGGCGTGCCCTCCGGCATCTCGAGCGTCGCCGTGACCAGGTCCGCTTCCACCGTGGGCATGAAGTTGACCCTGATGATGCCCGCGGGCACCATGGCCACGGAGAGAATGATGAGCGCGACCCCGGTGGCGATGACCAGCCCGGGCTGAGCCGTGGCGACCCTCAGGGATCGGTCGAGAGGTCCCCGCACGAAGCTCTTCAGCGTCCGGTCCACGCCCTGCTGGATGCGAGCGACCAGGTGGTCCCGGGTTCGATGCCGGCGCGTTACCTGGCGCGGCAGGTGAGAGAGGTGGTTCGGCAGGACCAGCAGCGACTCGACGAGCGAGAACAGGAGGACGGAGATCACGATGACGGGGAGCATCGTCATGAGCTTCCCCATGACGCTCGGGACGAAGAAAAGCGGGCAGAAGGCCACCACAGTGGTGAGAACGGCGAAGATGACGGGTCCCGTAATGCGGCGGGTCCCGCGGATGGACGCGTCCACGCCGAGCCAACCCCTTTCCCGCTCGGCGTAGATGTTCTCGCCCACCACCACGGCGTCATCGACCACGAT
>JAJDVR010000249.1 GCA_022826025.1 Gemmatimonadota bacterium
ACCGCAACGCGGACAGATCAGGCGCTCCGTGAGCTGCGGATTCACGAATCTCAGCGACGCAGGCAGACGGGATTCGCCCGCGTCACGTGCGCTCGATCTGCAGAAGGGGGATCTGGACGGTGGCGGGGCGGGTGGCCAGAAACAGGATCGCCTCGGCTACCTGCCGTGCTTCGAGCATGGCGTCGCGCGGCGGAAGCCCGGGGTGGCGTTCCCGGTCGATGGCATTCCAGAGCGGGGTGTCGCACGCTCCCGGCTCGACCAGCGAGGTCCGCACGCCCGTCCCGCGGGTCTCCTCCCGCAGCACTTCGTGCATGCCGCGCAGCCCGAACTTGGAGGCGGAGTAGGCGCTGTTGTCGGGAAACGCCGTACGTCCCGCCACCGATCCCACCAGCACGATGTGTCCCCGGTTCCGGCGCAGCATGCCGGGAAGGAAGGCCCGCGCCAGCAGAAAGGCGCTCCGCAGGTTGACGCTCAGGCTGCGGTCCAGGTCCTCCAGGCCGGTCTGGTGAAGGGGGGCGAGGGTAAACACGCCCGCCGCGTGGACGAGAATATCGGGGGAACCGCCCAGGCGTGCCGCCACCTCCGCCGACAGGTCCTCCACCTGGCCGTCGTCGGCGAGGTCCGCCGACAGGTCGTGCCCCCCGATCTCGGCCGCGATGCGCGAGAGCAGGTCGCGCCGGCGCGCCACCAGGAACATCTCCGCCCCGGCGGATGCCAGGACTCGCGCGCACGCGGCACCGATCCCGCTGGTCGCGCCCGTCACCAGCGCGGAGCAGCCGGCAAGGTCGTCCACGGACTTACTCCAGGTTCCCCGCCTTCAGCGCCAGTGCGAGGAATTGCTCGCGCGTCCGCGGGTCCTCCTGAAACGACCCCCCCATCGCCGACGTGAGGGTTGAGGCAGTTCCGCGGCTACTCACCCGAGTACTCCGCCCGGTTCCTCGGCGTCTCCCACAGGACCAGCTTCACCAGTTCCACCTCCGGAGGCATGCGTCCGCGCAGCCTGTGCCAGATCGCCACCACTACGTTCTCCGTGGTGGGGATGATCCCGTCCAGCCAACCGACATCCATGTTCAGGTTGGCGTGGTCCACCTCGGCGACCACGCCGTCCTGCACCAGATCACGCAACTGCTTCAGGTCCATGACGTAACCCGTGTCCGGGTCGACCGGTCCCTCCACGGTCACGTCCAACTCGTAGTTGTGACCGTGCCAGTTGGGATTGGCGCAGTTGCGGAACACCTTGCGGTTGCGCTCATCGGACCAGTCGTCCCGGTGCAGCCGGTGGGCGGCGCAGAAGTGCATTCTCCGCGTGATCCTTACCCGCGGCATCTCTCCCTTCCCGCTGCGGACACGAGTACGACCCTCAGAAAAACAGGAGACCGGCGCCCCGTCGGACGCCAGCCTCCCGGCATTTCGGAGGGGATATTTGAAGCCCGGGTACGAATCCTTGGCGACCTCCCCGCGAGTTCCGCAGTCCCCTGGTCCGGGGCATTGCGTCCGGCGCGAGAGCCAGTCCCGGCCTCATTGTGTTGGCTCAATTATCGATGGGCCTCCGAAACGCAGGGCAAAAGTAGCGATGCCGCTCACGTTTGTCCAACAGCCGGCAAATCGCACCATCGGTGCCGCAGCCGCGGAGCGGTTCGACTGCCAGTGATCAGCCTCCGGCCCTCGATTCGCCGCTCTCGAGCAGCCCGCGCGCAACACACAGTTCGGCGTTGGCCAGACACGCTCCGGCGGCGCCCCGCACCCCGTTGTGCACCACGGTGACGAGAGCCAGATCGTGTGGGGGAGCGGAGCGTATGCGGCCGACGCTGACCGCCATGCCGCGCGAAGCGCCGATGTCGAGGCGAGGCTGGGGCCGGTCGGGCTCGCGGCGCACCGCGAGGGGCCGTTCCGGGAGCGTCGCCAGTTCGGGCAGTGATGCGCATGGCCGATAGTCGAGCAGGCTGCGCTCGACCTCCTCCGGCTGAGCCGGCCTACGCAGCTTCAGGAAGACATGCGCCATGTGGCCGTCGAGCACGGGCACCCGGTTCGTGCTGGCGGCGACCCGGATTCGGGTACCGAGGATCTTGTTGAGTTCCGGGCCGATCTTCTCCTCTTCGCCGGAGATCCAGGGAATGACGTTTCCGGACATCCGTACCGCGCCCACGCCATTGAGCCCGGCGCCGGACAGTGCCTGCAAGGTGACCAGCGTGGCCTCTTCGATCCCGAAGCTCCTTTCGATCGGGGCGAGCGCCAGCGCGACTCCGACGACGACGCAGTTCGGGTTGGTAACCAGTGCGCCTCCCCGGGCGAACCAGGGCTGCGACCGGATCCGCCGCAGATCTCCGGCGTTGATATCGGGCACGATCAGAGGCACATCCGCCCGCTGGCGGTGGGCGGAGGCGTTGCTGCAGACGACGTGGCCGGCGCGGGCGAGGTCGAGTTCCAGGTCGGTTGCGACGGAGCGCGGCAGCGCAGAGAGCACCAGCCGGCTGCGCAGCCGATCGTGAACGGCGCGCACCGGGAGGCTGGCGGCCATGTCCGGGATGTCACCGGTCAGGCCCCACTGCACCACGTCCGCGTAGCGCCGACCGGCACTCCGTGCCGATGCGACGACTTCGGCCAGCCGCAGCGAGGGATGCCCGGCGAGCATCCGCACCAGGCGCTGGCCGACGATTCCGGTGGCTCCGAGCACGGCCACCGGCAGGCGTGGGTCCCGGACGCTTCCGGGACGAGGGCTCCGACTGCTCACCGAAAGCAATCTCCTGGTGCGGACGGGCTCGACAGGATGAACGAGCCGAACTTCAGTTGCGCGGAGGGTACAGGCATTCGGTAGTCGCGTCAACGGTGACGAGTTGCACCACCCGGGTCTGGCAGCCTGCGGACGAGCTCCGCGTCATTCTCCGGGAGACGCCGATTCGACGGGAAGATCCACGGGCGTCTGGTAGAGGGAACGAAGGGTGCTGCGGTCGCGCGCGGTGGGCGCCGGGGGCAGATCCGGGCCCGCCCACATGATGTCGGACGGATTCGGCGAATGGCTCAGGATGCCGAGGACGTGTCCCATCTCGTGAATCACCAGCCGGTCCAGCAGCTCCTTGTCGTCGGTTCGGCGGATGACCACGCGGTAGATGACCTGCGAGGGTTCCCCGTCGCGGCGGGGCCATGTGCGCAGCGCGTCGCGGGGCTCATTCAGGCACCCGAGCGTCGAAGCGGCGCCCGTCACAGGCCCGACGCACGTCATGGGTGTCGAGAGAACGCCCGCCGCATCGTGCCAGCGCAGCACTGCGCGCGCCTCGCCCAGGTCGGTGGTCTCCCGCAACCGCACTTCGCCGAACACGGCGGCGGAACGCCATTCCCGCGCCGCCCGCTCAAGAGCCCGCCGCAGGTCGTCAGCGCCCGACGGCTCCTGCACCACGAACACCGGCACCACGGCGCCCCTGTCCCAGTGGAAGGTCCGTGGGCGCGCCCGGCCATCGGTGCCGTAGACGGACAGGCGGAAGTCGTAGGGGCCCGGAAGCGCCGGGACGGTCGCGCTGTCGCAGGCGGTGATGAGCGCCGCGCCCAGCACGGCCGCGTGCCACATCGATCCGTTTGCCCGCCTCGGACTCATGGCGTCCCCCACGCCGGCACGGCCAGCCAGGCGAGGAATCGAGTTACCGCGCCCGCCGCGGCGCCCGCCTCGGCCAGCGGCGCAGGATCGAACTCGTGCCATTGCGCCTCGGCCACCCCGATCGCGGGAAACGGACCGGGAAGCCGGTATCCGAATCCGCCGGACAGCAGCACGCCGGTCTGCCCGCTTCCTTCCAGAAGATTCACTTCGCTGCTCAGGTACAGCACTTTTCCGGCCCCTGCCCGCACATCCACCCCCCGCAGTGCCGACAGCGGAAACCGGACCCCGCCCAGAATGTGAACGGCGGTCATGCGGCCGGCCGGCCAGGAGTTGCCCCCGCCCTCTCCGGCCACGTCGGCGATGCTTGCACCGGAACGGAACTCCAGCACGAGTGAGGGGTCGAGCGTGGCCGCCAGGACCAGCTCGGCGACCGGGGCGGGACGGGGGCCCACCACCAGGTCGCGCGCCACCGCCTCGAGCTCGGCCGGCACCACGGCAACCCCCCGGGCGAAGGGGGTGGAATACACCCCGCCCGCGCGCACCTCCACGGTGAGTGGAAGCTGCGCCGCGGCCGGCGTCGCCGATAGCGCCAACAGCACCAGATGGAGAAGCCCGCCGTACACCGGCCCGCGAGCCAGGTCCTGAACGCGCACCCCGGTCAAGTCCGCCAGGAACGCAGGAGTGCAAGGTTGCGCCGGTCGTTCGACACCACGTCGTCGCCCTTGGGCGTCTCCAGCAGCTTGGGGACTTCCTGGAAGCGAGCGTCCCTCATGATGCGGCGAAAGGGAGCCTCGCCCAGCGTACCCTCGCCGATCATCTCGTGCTGGTCGCGGCGTGAAGCGAAGGGATGCTTCGAGTCGTTCAGATGAAAGAGTTCGAGCGAGCCCAGACCGAGCGCGCCGTCGAATGCCTGCCAGACGTCCTCGTAGCCACCAACCAGATCATACCCGGCGGAAAATGCGTGACAGGTATCGACGCATATGCCTACGCGCCGGGCCAGCGGCGCGCCCACGCCCTCCCGGATCGCGGCGAGGTGCTCGAACCGGCCCCCGACCGAGGTGCCCGCTCCAGCGGTAAGCTCGAGCAGCACGCGCGGCCCGTCCGGACACCCCTCGAGTGCCTCCGTCAGAGCCGCGGCGTTGCGGGCGATGCCGCTCGCGGTGTCGCCGTCGGTGGCGTTCCCCGGATGCGTGACCAGAAAGTCCAGCCCCAGCTCGCGGCCGCGCGCCAACTCCGCCCGGAAGCTGTCCAGGGACCGGCGCCAGAGCTGCGGATTCGGGGACGCCAGGTTGATGAGGTAGGAGTCGTGTGCGACGGCACACCGAATGCCGGCCGTTGCGCGCGCCCGCCTGAAGGCGCGGACCCGGTCGTCATCGAGCGTGGGTTCGGCCCAGCGGTTCGGCTGCTTGGTGAAGAGTTGCAGGTTGAGCGCGGTGATGTCCCGCGCACGTCCGGGCGCGCGCTCGACGCCACCCGCTACCGAGACATGGGCGCCGAGTTCGTCGGCGATGACGGCGGGAGATGACACCGCCGCGGAGCGCCCGGGCCGGGCGCTACCAGCTGGACTTGCGGACCCCGGGGATCTTCCCCTCCAGGGACCACTCGCGGAATGCGATGCGGGAGAGGCCGAACTTCTTGATGTGGCCGCGCGGCCGTCCCGTGGTGCCGCAGCGGTTGCGATACCGGGTCGCGCTGGAATCGCGCGGCAGCTTCCGCAGCGCCCACTGGGCCTCGCGCTTCTCCCCCGTCGACTTGTCGGGGTCGGCGATGATCCGCCGAAGCTCGCGACGGCGCTCCGCATAACGCTCGATCAGCTTCGCGCGCTTCAGGTTCTGTTCGATCTTTCCTCGTTTTGCCACCTTGCGCCTTCCTTGGGTCGGCCTCTCTCAGCGCGAGAGTCGAAGAGCCGTACGCCCTTCGGGTTGTTCTCCAGTGCTAGTGGGCTGACGAGCCCCGGGGACCCGTGAGCATGGGCCCCAGCGGGCGTCCCCCGATCAGGTGCATGTGGAGGTGATAGACCTCCTGGCACCCGTCCTCGCCGCAGTTGACGATCAACCGGTATCCGGTCTCCGCAATACCCTGCTCCCGTGCGATCCGCGCCGCGACCGCAAACATGCGGCCCAGCACCGGCTCGTCGTCGTCCGCAACGTCGCGCGCGCTTGCGATGACCTGGTTGGGCACCACCAGCACATGCGTGGGCGCGGCCGGCGCGATATCGCGAAACGCGGTCACCAGGTCGTCCTGATAGACGATGTCGGCCGGAATCTCCCGTCGGACGATCCGGGAGAAGATCGTGTCTTCCGCCATCCCCGGACCGGCTACTTCCTGTCCGACTGGTCCGCGTCGGGCTTCTTGCGCATCTGTCGCGCATAGCGCTGCTGAAAGCGCTCGACGCGGCCCGCGGTGTCCACCATGCGCTGCGTGCCCGTGTAGAACGGGTGCGACGAACTCGAGATCTCCAGGCTGACGAGGGGATACTCGTTGCCGTCTTCCCACTTGATGGTCTTGTCGCTCTTGACGGTCGATCGGGTCAGGAACGCGTAGCCGTTGGACGCATCCTGAAACACCACCGGGTGATACGCCGGGTGAATTCCTTCTTTCATTCCCTGGGCTCCGAAGACTCTGGTCCGGGTGCGGCCGCCGCCATTCCCGGGCGAGGGGCCGACAGCCGACAAGTGTACCGAAACAGGGGACCACGGGTCAACGCCTCGGGCCCTGTTCCGGCGGGGTCAGCCTGAAACTGTCCAGGACTTCATCGTCGGGTGGGAGTTCGTCGGAACCGGCGGGATAGCCGTTCAACTCCAGGATGTACGCCATGACGTCCACGTAGGTCTGGCGCGGCAGCCCTCCCGGGTTGTCGTCGGGCATCGTGCGGCGCAGCTCCCGGTACAGGTCGCGGGCGGTGCGGCGCGCCCATACGTCCGTGAAGACCGGGCCCTTGAACTCGCTCGTGTAGTGGCAGTCGGAGCAGACCTGGCGAAACGCGCGCTGGCCGCGGCGGGCCTGTTGCTCCGTATAGAAGGCGACCGGAGCCGGAGATGCGCCGCCGGCCCGGGCCCCGTCCGGCGCTCCCGTGTCGTCGGCGGCAGCCTCCGTCGCCGGGGCGCCCGCCGCAGCGAGAGGTGCTTCGTCCGGAGCCGACGTCTCCACAGCCGCCGACTCGGGGGAAGGAGACATGGACGGCGCTTCCGGAGACCCCGCGCATCCCGGGATCAGCAGAACCATGATGACGAACGACATGCGTGATGACATCGGCGGCACTACTCCTCCGTAACCTCGAAGACGAACATCATTCCCGCGTGCAGGTGCTCCGCGATGTGACAATGAAGCATCCATGACCCCGGATTCGACATCTCCACCAGAAGATCCATCGTCGAGCCCACCGGCAGGATGGTGGTGTCCTTCCACACCAGGTTGGTGTTCGGGATGCCGTCGCGCTCGGTCACCAGGAAACGCTGGCCGTGAATGTGGATGGGATGGTTCATCGGGTGAAACGACTCGGGGTCGTTGAACACCCGGATCTTGACCACATCCCCCACGCGGAACTGCCAGTGGATGTCCCCGTTCTCCCGCCCGCTCGCCGGCTCCCGCAGGATCCAGGTCACCTGGGTGCCCGTAGAGAGCCAGTTCATCATGGGCATGCCGTCGTTCCATTCGACCGGCGGCACGTAGAAGGTGTCAGCCTCCATCGACGCCACGATGGGCACGGGAAGGTCACGCACCCGGACGGTGGTCACCAGCTCGTAGTCGACCGGCTTGCCCAGCAGGGCGCGGTACGGCTCGATGTCGTCGGCCACGTCCCGGTTTTGGCGCAGTCGTTCGAAGGCCGCGGTGACGTCATCGTCGACGGCGGGCCCGTTCACCGTTACGACTGCGAGTGTGTCCTCGTGCGGATAGAAGGTGCCGCGGAAGTGGTTCACGGCCTGGATCGTGTTGGTGATGCCGACCTGCCCGGCCTCCGGGAAGCGCACGTCCACCACGTAGCGCTCGGCGGGCGCAATGACCACGCTCTCCACCCAGGTCTCGCGCTCGAACTTGCCGATGTCCGAAGCGATCAGCTTCACGCTCGCATTCCCGAAGCGGACGTTGAAGGTGCGCGTGTTGGCGACATTGGTCAGGTAGAAGCGGACCACCTCCCCGGCGCGCGCCTCGATGCGGTGGTCGTCAACCCCGTTGGTCAGCATCACCGTGCCGAAGCGTCCCATGAGCGCGTGCGTCGGCGCTTCCTCGCCCCAGGGGATGAAGCCCTGCTCGTCGATGAGGATGTCGTCGAGGACGAGCAGTTCCTCACGGTGGGAAGGACCGTAGTAGTCCGGGTTCGGCGCCGTGACCAGCAGGTTCCCGTAGAGACCCAGGTCCTGCTGGATATCCTCGCGCATGTGCGGGTGGTACCAGAACATGCCGGCGTCGGGAACGTCGATCTCGTAGATGAAGGTCTCGCCTTCGGCAATGGGATCCTGGGTCAGCCCGGCGACGCCGTCGAAGCGGTTCTCCAGGCGTATGCCGTGCCAGTGGACCGTCGTGGGCAGCTGAATGCGGTTGGTCACCCGCACCATGACGCGCGAGCCGCGGTCGGCCTGGATGAGGGGACCCGGATACTGGCCGTCATATCCGAGCATGGCGTAGTCGCGCCCGCCGATCGTACGCCGGACCACGGAGATGTCCATGTCGAGGGTGTCGCCATCCGACAAAACCACCCGCCGGCTGGGCTCGGCCGCCGGGAACATCTCCGGATCCATGCCATCGCCGATCAGGAAGGGACGCACGGGCGGGAGCGCGTTCTCGAGCCCGGGCACCATGGGCATGGTCATGGACATCGGGGGCATGCGCCAGCCATCGGCCTCGCCGTGCTCGCCGTGGCCCATCATCCGGTGTTCCTGGGCAGCGAGCGCACCCGGCAGGGCCGCGAGGAAGAGGATGGGCAGTCCGTGGAGGAGGCGCACCGGCGTCGGCTGCCTCAATCGTAGCCGTAGACGGCGCAGTTCTCCTGTTCGAAGGCGCCGTGCCCCGCCATGGTGTGCATCTGGCCGCTGCGGGACATGCCGCGCATCACCACGGGGCCCGTCCACATGGCGGCCTCGGGATCGTCCGCGGGCTCGAGCGTGACCACGAGCAGGAACTTGTTCCACCGGGCACGGCCACGAAGCGGCCCCCCGTCCGCAAGCGGACCGATGCGCTGCACCTGGTCCAGGTCCGGCGTGGTCAGCCATCCCACATAGACGCCTTCGCGGGGCGCCATCAGGCGCTCCACCGAGAGCCACACGTCCAGCACATAGCTGCCGTCCTCCGCCAGGGTCACGCCGAACGGGGAGTCGGCGAAGGTCACCTCGCCCAGTCCCGCGGCGAGCCCGGTGCCCGGGAGCCTGCGGGTGCTCACCACCGGGAAGGCGTAGTACGCGGGCGCGTCGACCGGGGCCGCGGATTCGGGCAACGGGGCCCAGCCTGCTTCGCCAGGACCGAGACCCTCGGCAAGCCAGCATGCGCCCGGGGGAATCGGCGGCGGCGGGCCCTCGCCCGATCCCGTGCCCGCCAGAAGCGCGAGCGCAAACATCCTGCCCATCATCGGCTCACCGCTCCTGGCTCACCGGGCGGGGGCGGGTCTCGTCCCACTTCTGGACGCTCGATATGTCGGGCATCCCCCAGTCCTCGCCGTTCCAGCCCTGGAATCCCTCCATGCGGAAGGTCCAGAACCCGGTGGTCATGTCGCTCACCACGATGAGGCCGTCCTCGTTGCGCACGTCCACGCCGAACGCGCCATTGAACACCGGATTGCGGAAATCACGAGCGTTGGGAGGGCCGCTATAGGTATCGTAGTAGCCCACGGTGACCGGGTTGCTGGGGTCTATCAGGCTGAAGATCTGAAGGCCGTCGAGATACCCGGAGACGAAGACGTAGGGCCAGCGCACCTCGTGGTTGTGCACCAGGTTCTGCCAGTCCGCGGTCCAGGCGGAGATGGGCCGGTTGATGTTCGTCTGTGTCCCCTCGAGCGCGGGCTGGAGGTCGAAGATGCGCAGCGGAGCGTACTGGTACTCGGTCTCCGCGATCACGTAGCGCCCGTCCGGGCTGGGCGTGAAGGTATGGCCCGAGCGGACGCCGCTGATGCCCGTCATCGTGACCACCAGTTCCGGGTTGTCCAGGTCGCTGATGTTGTAGACGTAGTAGCCCCCGGTACCGCCGCCATAGAAGCGGTCCTGCCCGGTGTCCGGATGATACGCGGCGTAGAAGTCGTGGTATCCGCGCCCGCTCCCCTGCCCGAGCGGCGACTCGGGGACCGGGATTCGCCCCGCGAGAGCGTCGGAGGGATCTCCGTCGACCGCCTTGGCCATGTCGTACACGTGGGCGAAGGGTCCCCTGATCGTGGTGATCAGCAGCACGCGTCCGTCGGAGTGCTTGTAGATGAAGATGTTGTGAAACCCCCCCGGCATTTCCGGCTCCCGGATGCGCGCGACCTCGCGAACCGTGGTCGGATCGGGAAGCCCGGTGACATCCAGGATGACCGCGCCCAGGTCGGGGTTGGGGCCGCCCTGGCCGAACTGCAGCGACTGCACCACGTAGTAGCGGCTGTCGAGCTTGAAGTACTTCACGTCCATGCCGCCGGTGCGCTGGTGCAGGTCCTGGTTCTCGATGCGCCAGCGGTAGATCACCTCCGGCTTCTCGGGATCCTCGAGGTTGATGATGTCGGTGCCCTTGGGCCCCACCTCGCCGTACACCATGCGCGCGACGTACGCGTAGGGACGGTGCATTTCCTGCTCGAGTTCGATGTCCGCGATGCTGAGCTGCGGGCCGAGCGGGACGTGGCCGAGCACGTCCATGTTGTCGCTGCCCGGCTTCATCGGCGTCCACTGGCCGGCCGCAGGCGCGACCGCCAGAGCGAGCGCCAGAACGGCGGCGCCGGTCTTCACGATGGTCGAATGGACGACGCTGGTTCGCATGGCGAACTCCTTCGGCAAGATGGCAACAGGTTTTGCGGACCCGCGCGGGTCCGACCGGTCATAGTAACGTGAATCGGACGTCGCGCGCACGGGCCTGGGCGCTGTGGCCCCGGGTGGGGCCGTGGTGACCCGAGGATCGAGTTCGCAACGGACTCACGCCGGCAGCAGCCCCGGCCGGCCGGCTTCGACGACGAAGGAGGCGCGCGTCTCCACGGGGGCCCCGGGGCGCGTGACCCAGGGAACGATCCGGTAGTCCGCAACGAGGCGATCCGGGGTCGCCGCGCAGCGAACGTAGCCCCGCTGGGCGTTGAAGAAGTGGATGTGCGGGTTGCGGGCCAGCGAGTCGGCGGTACCCGGGCGCGTGTCCTGCCCGTCTCCCCCGGAGCTGATGGACGTGCCCACCAGTTCTGCACCCACGACGCTGGACGACGGGTCGCGCGGGTCCGCCTTCAGATCCGCCGCCCAGTTGCTGTGGATGTCGCCGGTGAGGACCACCGGGTTCGCCGGCCGGGTCCGGTCCAGGAAGGAGAGCAGGCGGTCCTGCGCTTCCGGGTAGCCGTCCCAGCGGTCCATCGAGACGGTGGGCTCGCCGTCCCGGGATCCCTCCAGCCGGGCGATCATGACCTGGTTGGCCAGCACGTTCCAGCGGCTCTCCGACTCCGCCAGGCCCGCGAACAGCCAATCCTCCTGCTCCGCCCCGAGCATGGTGCGGCCGGGCTCGAGCGCTTCTGCGCACAGCGGCCCGTTGGTGTCGCCGCACGCCTGGTCGGAGCGGTACTGGCGGCTGTCCAGCACGTGGAAGTCGGCCAGGCCGCCGAAGTGCAGCCGCCGGTAGACCTGGATGTCGGGTCCGCTGGGCATGGACGAGCGCCGCACGGGCATGAACTCGTAGAAGGCCTGGAAGGCGGCCGTGCGGCGTAGCAGAAGCTGCGCGGGAGATTGGTCGTCCTCGGCCACGTCCGACGCCCAGTTGTTGTCCACCTCGTGGTCGTCGAAGGTTATCGCCCACGGGAATGCCGCGTGGGCGGCCTGAAGGTCGGGGTCGGACCGGTAGAGGAGATAGCGGGCGCGGTAGTCGTCGAGCGTGAATACCTCGCCCGCCTCGTGCGCCCGCACCAGGTTGTCGCCGTATCCCACTTCGTAGATGTAGTCGCCGAGGTGGAAGACCAGGTCCAGTTCCTCCTCCGCCATGTGTCGGAAGGCGGTGTAGTAGCCGTGCTCGTAGTTCTGGCACGATGCGAAGGCGAAGCGCAGCCGCTCGGCGGGCGTACCGGGCGCAGGCAGGGTGCGGGTGCGGCCGACCGGGCTCTGGTCCCCTCCCGTCATGAAGCGATACCAGTACGACCGGTCGGGCTCGAGCCCTTCCACCTCCACATGGACCGAGTGGCCCAGTTCGGGTACGGCCAGCTGGGTGCCCTGGCGAACGACGCGCGAGAAGCTCTCGTCGGCCGCCACCTCCCAGCGCACCGCGACCGGCTCCGTCGCCAGACCCGCTTCGCGCATCCCCTCCGCTGACAGCCGCGTCCACAGAACCATGCCTTCGGCGTCCGGGTCGCCGGACGCGACCCCGGACGGGAACGGGGAGGCCGCCAGTTGTGCAGTGCGGTCGCCGCGGCAGGCGCCCAGCGAGCCCAGCGCGACGATGCCGGCCACATCGCGGCCGATCCTCACGAAGTCGCGCCGCGACATGCGGGCGGCGGCCAGGTCGTACCAGTGCGCTTCCCTCGTCTTCACGGCCGTCTCCCGCGGAATGGGTCGAGCTTCGTTCGCCTGAACGGTGGCCGCTCATATTATGGAACAACCGTCCGGGAACCCAAACCGGAACTTCGAGACTCACCTTGCAGGCATGGGAGACGATGCGCGACCTGGCAGCCCGTGGACAAGCTCCCCCCGGCATTCGGGCGGCGATGACCGTGGTGGCTCTGGCCGGCTTCCTGCCGGGATGCGTCGCGGCGCCTGCGCCCCAGCAGTCCGACCTCTCCAGCCTTTGTTCCGCGGGGGCCCGCGGCGCCCGGCTGGCCGGCGGCGCGGCCTCTCCCGTGGGGCAGACGCCCACGGATCTCTTCTGCTTCGACCTGCACGCGACCGCCGCCGCGCAGGACGCCCGGGGCGTGGTCGAACTGGGCCGGGTGCCCGGTCCCTTCGGGGTGACGGTGACCGCCGAGGGCAACCATGTGTCCAACCTGACCGCCTGGATCACCGGACTTCCCGACCCCAGCCAACTGGGTCCATTCCAGGCCTACGTGGCGTGGGCTACCACGGCCACGCTGGATCCCGTGATCCGCCTCGGTCCGGTGGGGAACGGCCGCAATCCCCTTGGCCGAATCTCCTTCAACAAGTTCCTCATCATGGTCACCGCGGAGACTTCGGCGGACGCCACCGAGCGCGAAGGGCGCCTCGTGCTGCGCGGCCGCTCCCCCAGCAGCCTGATGGAGGCCCACGACCTGCTGGCACAGGCCCCCGAGGCGCTTCGCGCCCCAGCGGGAATGTCCCACGACCACGCCGCGGGCATGGATGGATCCGCATGGAGCCTGCCCCCCATGTACCCCGGCCTGCCGATGCTCCCGGGCATCATGGCGCTCCGACCGCGTGTGGACGCCTGGCTTCCCGAAGCCCCGGCGCCGGAGGACCTCCCGCCAGTGCGGCCGCGCCAGCTGGTGCGACTGGGTGACGGCGGCACCCTCGACCTCGAAGCCGATTTCGTCCGCCGCGACTTCGGCGGCCGCCCGGTGGTCATGCTCGCCTTCAACGGGCAGCAGCCGGGCCCCCTCATCCAGGTGCCCGAGAACGCGACCATATTCGTCAATTTCACCAACCGCACGCCGCTGCCGACGGCCATCCACTGGCACGGCATCCGTCTCGACAACCGCTTCGACGGAGTACCCGGCGTCACCCAGGACCCGGTCGAGCCCGGCGAGACCTTCCGCTACCGGATCCATTTCCCGGACGCCGGCGTCTACTGGTACCATCCCCACCACCGCGAGGATGTCCAGCAGGAGCTGGGTCTCTACGGCAACCTGCTGGTGGACTCGCCGCGCTCCGACTACTACGGCCCGGTGAACCGTGAGCAGGTTCTGATGCTGGACGACCTCCTGCTGGGAGAGGACGGCATCGTGCCCTTCGGCGAGAGCGCGAGCAACTACGCGCTGATGGGCCGCTTCGGCAACGTCCTTCTCGTGAACGGCGAGCCGGATTACGCGCTGAGCGTCAGGCGCGGAGAGGTGGTGCGCTTCTTCCTCACCAACGTGTCCAACACACGCACGTTCAACCTGTCGTTCGCTCGCGCGGACGAGGGTTCCGCCCCGCTCGACTCCTCCGGCATCCCGACCGGCGAACACGAAGCCAACACGGACGCTTCCGCTCCCGCTCCAGTGCTCGTCAAGGTGGTGGCCTCCGACGTGGGCAGGTTCGAACGCGAGGTGATGGCCGAGAGCGTCGTAATCTCTCCGGCCGAGCGCTACGTCGTGGAGGTGCGCTTCGACGAGGCCGGCGAGTTCGTGCTCGCCAACCGGGTGCAGGCCATCAGCCACCGCGAGGGCGTCTTCTTCAGCGAGTCCCGGGTGCTGGGCAGCGTCGTCGTCGACCCCGAGCCCGTCCCGCTCGATCACGCACCCGCCTTCGCGACCCTGCGCGAGAACGCGGATGTCACGCGGGACATCGACGCCTACCGCGAGCACTTCGACCGCCCCGTCGACCACGCGCTCGACCTCACCCTCGAAGTCGAGGACCTGCCCCGCCCCGTCGAGCAGTCGATGCTCTATGACTGGGCGTACTTCAACCCGGTGGAGTGGAGCGGCACCATGCCGGTCATGAACTGGGCGAGCGACGGCGGTCAGGCGCGCTGGATCCTGCGCGAACCCGGAAGCGGACGCGAGAACATGGACATTCGCTGGAGCTTCCGGGTGGGCGACGTGGTGAAGATCCGGCTCCACAACGACCGCAACGCCTTCCACGCCATGCAGCATCCGCTGCACATCCACGGACAGCGCTTCCTGGTTCTCTCGCAGAACGGCGTCCCAAACGACAACCTGGTGTGGAAGGACACCGTGCTTCTGCCGACCGGCTCCACCACGGACATCCTGCTGGAACTCTCCAACCCCGGACGCTGGATGGTTCACTGCCACATCGCGGAGCATCTGGAGGCCGGGATGAAGTTCGTCTTCGAGGTCGAGCCGTGACCCCCGGCGGCGGGCTTCGTCCGCTCTGGAGCCGACCCCGCCCGGGCGCCGTTTCCGGACACCTGCCATTGTGCGGAAGCCGCCAGCCCATTGTGCGAAAGCTGCCAGCCCTGCCTTTTTCATCCTCTGGAACGAAATCGCGTGGGAGGAGGACCCATGAGAGATGATCGCGAGCGACATGCCCCCTTAGGAACCGCAGTGCTGTTGGGCACCATGCTGGCTTGGGTCGCTGCCTGCGAGGCTCCCGCACCGCAGGAAGCGGACGCCCCCGAGCCGGAGGCCGCCGTGGCCCCGGCGGCGGCGGATCCCGCCCAGGAGTTCGCCGACCTGGTCGCCGTTGACGCCGATCCGGTCGCGCTCACGGGGGTGAAGCTGATCGACGGCACCGGAGAAGCCGCGCGGGACGGCCAGACCGTGGTGATCGCGGACGGACGGATCGCTGCGGTGGGGAACGACGGCGAGGTCGACGTGCCCGACGGCGCGGAGGTGCTCGACCTGTCGGGGCACACAGTGATGCCCGGGTTGATCGGTCTGCACAACCACAGCTTCTACACGGCGGCCGGGGGGCGGGCGGCCCAGCTCTCCTTCAGCTCGCCACGCCTGTATCTGGCCTCCGGACTGACGACCATCCGCACCACGGGAGCCCGCGCGCCCTACGAGGAAATCAACCTCCAGGAGGAGATCGAGGCGGGGCTCGCGGTCGGGCCGACCATCTTCGTGACCGGGCCCTATCTCACGGGTCAGCGGGGGAGCCGCACCATGGCGCAGCTGGACGGCCCCGAAACCGCGCGGCGGGTGGTGCGCTACTGGTCGGAGGAGGGCGTGGACTGGTTCAAGGCCTACACCTGGATCAGCCGCGCCGAGCTGGGCGCCGCGATCGAGGAAGCCCACGCCCACGGCATAAACGTCACTGCGCATCTTTGCTCAGTGGGTTACAGGGAAGCAGTGGCGCTCGGGATCGACAACCTGGAGCACGGTCTGTTCGCCAACAGCGAATACGATCCCTCCAAGCAGCCGGACGAATGCCCGCCGGGCTTCCGCAACACCTATGGGGACCTGGACGTCAACGGCCCCGAGGTGCAGCAGACCTTCCGCGACATGGTCGACAACGATGTGTCGATGACGTCGACGCTGGCTGTCTACGAGATCTCCGTTCCCGGCCGCGGTCCCCTCGATCCCCGGGTCTGGGAGGTGCTGGCGCCCGAGGTGGCCGCCGATGTGCGGGCGCAGTTCGATCAGATCCGCGGCGCCGATCCCGGGTCGGGCGTGGGGCTTTCTCCAGAGCTGCTGCGGGTTGCGATGGACTACGAGTACGCCTTCGTGCAGGCGGGAGGACTCCTGGCCGCAGGCGTCGACCCCACCGGCTACGGCGCGGCCCCTCCGGGGCTGGGTGACCAGCGCAACTTCGAGCTGCTGCTGGAGGCCGGTTTCACCGCCTCCGAGGTTGTGGAGATCATGAGCGCCAACGGGGCGCGCGTACTCGGCATCTTTGACGACGTGGGCAGCGTGGAGGCCGGAAAGCGCGCCGATCTCGCGGTCGTGGAGGGGGACGTGGAAGCGGACGGCAACATCCGGGGCACGAGCATCGTCTTCCGCCACGGCGTCGGCTGGGACAGTGACGCGCTCATCGAATCCGTGCGCGGCCTGATCGGGATCCGCTGAAACATCCAGAACCCATGGAGGCAAGCCCGTGAAGCTCAGCCGATTCGAGATGGAGCGCTGGCAGTCCGTCTTCGAACACCGCGTCCGCTACAACCTCTCCGAGAGCGGCGTCGACCCCCTCTCGCTGGATGAACTGCTCGAACTCACCGGGATGGAGAACCTGGGAGCGTCGAGCCTCGGCTATGGGCAGTCGAACGGATCGGACGAGCTGAGGGAACGCATCGCCGACCTCTACGACAACGTCACACCCGACGAAGTAGTGGTCACAACCGGGGGCGCCGAGGCCAACATGGCCGCGTGCTGGCAGCTCATGGAGCCCGGGACCCCTGCCGCCGTCATGGTCCCGAACTACATGCAGGTGCCCGGGCTGGTGCGGAACTTCGGCGGCATGGTGCGTCCCTTCGAGCTGCGCGAGGAGTTGGGCTGGCAGCCCGACCTCGACCAGTTGCGCGCCATCCTCGACGACGACGTGCGCTTCATCCTGATCACCAACCCCAACAACCCGACCGGGACCTGCCTTTCTTCCGAGTCGCGCCGGGGCATCGTCGAAGCCGCCGAACGGGCGGACGCATGGATCCTGTGCGACGAGGTGTACCAGGGCGCGGAGCTTTCCGGCATCCCCACTCCCTCCATGTGGGGCGAGTACGAGCGTACCATCGTGACCAACTCGCTCTCGAAGGCCTACGGCACGCCCGGGCTGCGCATCGGCTGGATCGTCGCCCCGGCCGACATCACCGAGACCCTGTGGGCGCGTACCGACTTCACCACGATCACCCCGGCGACCCTTTCCGACGTCCTCGCGACCGCGGTTCTCGCCCCGGAAGCCCGCTCCCGCATCCTGGCGCGCACCCGCTCGATTCTGCGCAACAACCTGCCGCTGGTCACCGAGTGGATGGAGTCGTACAACGGCCTCTTCACTTACCATCCCCCCGACGCGGGCGCCATCTGCTACGTCCGGTACGACGCCCCCGTCAACTCGAGCGAGCTGGCCGAGAAGCTGCGCGCCGAGAAATCCGTGCTGGTAGTGCCCGGCGACCACTTCGGTATGGACCGCTACCTCCGGCTGGGGTTCGGTCCGCCCGAGCACGAACTGCAGGAGGCGCTGGAGAAGATGGGGGACGCGTTCGCGGAGGTGGTGGCGTAGGGACGGGCGGTGGGACGATCTTGCCTCACGTCTCCAGTACCGCATCGAAGCGATCGCAGGAAAGGGACCCAAAGCCTCGGCTTCTCAAAGTAGATTCGGCGCTCAGCGGCGCCAGGCTGCGGCCAACATATCCTCCGAGAGGTCGAGACCATCCTTTTCGCAAAGAGCCTTGATCTCGTTGCGCCTCGCTTCGAGACGTTCGCGCTCCGACGGCGGAGGCGACGGCTTGCCCTCGGATACCCTGTTGCCGTCGCTCTCACGTGCGTGTCCCAGGGGACCGCGCTTCGCTCCTTCGCCACGTTGCGCGTCGATGTTCAACTCCTTTGGAGTTTGAAGCCATGCCGTGAACGGCGCTACGCTCCAACCCACGAGCATTCAGGTACGACTCGCTAGCGCCCGTCGCAACCGCTTGGGACTATGTCTTCCCTTTCAAACGATGACTGCGGCACCGGCAACCGCTCGATCTCCTCGGGAACGAATTCCCGGACGGCCGTCCCATGAGCCTCGCCAAGCCGCAAGAGCGGGCGGCACCGGCAACCGCTAGGATTCACGTGACGCCGTCGACGCCACCCGCTCCCAAGGCTCGCGCATGCCCGAAACCTCGGACCGCCTCCTCTCCCTGGACGCCTTCCGGGGGCTGACCATCGCGGGAATGGTGCTGGTCAACAACCCGGGAAGCTGGGCCTACGTGTACGCGCCGCTTGCCCACGCCGAGTGGCACGGCTGGACCCCCACCGACCTCATCTTCCCGTACTTTCTGTTCATCGTCGGCGTCGCGATACCGTTCTCGTTCCGGCGCCGGCTCGCCGGAGGAGCCGCCCGCATGGACCTGTTCCGGCACGTCGTCCGCCGGTCGCTGATCCTGATCGCCATCGGCCTCGCCATGCGCGCGATCCCGGACTTCGACTTCGGCGAAATGCGCCTCTACGGGGTGCTCCAGCGGATCGGGCTGGTGTACTTCGCCGCAGCGGGGCTCTACCTGTGGACGTCGGCCCGCGGGAGGATGGTCGCGACGTGCGCGCTTTTGCTGGGCTACTGGGCCGTGATGATGCTCGTGCCCGTCCCCGGTGGCGTCGCGGGCGATCTTTCGCCGGACGGCAATCTGGCCGCCCACATCGACCGCGCCCTCATGCCCGACCGACTGTGGTCGGGCACCTGGGACCCCGAGGGCCTCCTCTCCACCTTCCCGGCCATCGGCACTTGCCTCCTCGGCATCTTCTGCGGCGAATGGCTCCGGTCGAGGCGCTCCGGCGGCGACCTCGTCAAGGGCATGTGGGTCGCGGGCGCCGCGATGGTCGTCCTTGGCCTCGCCTGGGACACCGTCTTCCCCATCAACAAGAACCTGTGGACCAGTTCCTACGTGGTCTTCACCGCGGGAACCGCGTTTCTGCTGCTGGGCACGATGTACCGGGCCATCGACGTCAGGCGATGGCGAGGCGCGTGGAGCGCGCCGCTGGTCGCCTGCGGCATGAACTCGATCGCCATCTTCGTGGCCTCGGGGATGTTCGCCAAGACGATGGGCCGCATCCACGTGGGCGGCGCGGAGGGTTCATCCCTCTACGAGTGGATCTTCCGCAACGGCTTCCAGTCCTGGGCGGGCGACTACAACGGCTCCCTTGCCCTGGCGCTGGCGCAGGTCGCCCTCTGGCTCGCCGTCGCGTGGCTGCTGCACAGGCGCCGCATCTACATCAGGATCTGATCCGGCCCCGGCACTCGTCGGTATTCCGGACTGCGCTGGCGCGCAGTGCCGCGCTCGCATCACGCGCGGGTCCCCCAGGGATCCACAACGGTGATGCCGGTTCCATCGAAATCCCTGGTGTTCCGGGTCGCCACGGATGCGCCCAGGGAAAGGGCAATCGCCGCAATCTGGCAATCGGCCTGCGAAATCGGACGGCCCGCTCTTCGTCGTTCGGCCGCGATTCCGGCGTACGCGCGCGCAGCCTTACGCTCAAAGGGCAGCACGCGATCCTCGAACAGCTCTTCGAAAGCGCGATCGGCGGCATGAAGGAGGTACCTTCGACGCCTTCCGGCGGGAAGGTAGGCGATGCCCGTCCGAACTTCCGCCTCCGTCACCGCCGTCACGAACAGGTCACGCGTTGGACGTGCGTTCAGCCAGGCGACCACCGTGGGCTCAGGACGCTCGCGCATGAACTCCGAGACGACGTTTGTGTCGAGAATCACCATCGTCCGCCGACGTCAGTCGAATCGAGGCAGGTCGCGCATCGGCTCCCGGGCAGGAATATCCAGCTCTACGCCACCCAACGGCTTGAACAACTCGCGGAGCGCGGTCCCCAGTCCCTCGGCAGGCACCGGCCCGCGACCGACCGCCCTGCGCAGGATGACGCGCGCTTCCTCCTCCATCGAACGCCCGTTTTCGGCCGCCCTTACGCGGAGACGTGTCTTCACCGCTTCCTCCAGGTTGCGGATGATGATGCTCGCCATGGGTGCCTTACTGCTTGCCGTCGGTGCCTCTAATGCCTGGGGCCGGTCACGGAAGATAGCGGGTGATATCGTTGTAAGCAATGATATCATCGGCCCCACAAAATGACGGCACGCCTCCAGCCAGGGGGAACATTGGCAAGCGTGCGAGTTCGTCCGCGGGGCGCTAGACGTCCTCCAGCTTTTCCTCCAGCAACTGGTAGGCGATCGGCAGGAAATCGCGCTCGCTGATGATGCCGATCAGCTTGCCGTTCTTCTCCACCGGGAGAGCGGACACGCGCTTCTCGCGCATGATCCTGATCGCTTCCAGGGTCGAGGTTTCGGGCTCCACGGTCACCACGTCGGACGCCATGATGGTGCGGATCGGATCGGACTCCGAGGTGCCCGGGGCTCCGGAGGCGGCGACCATGCGCAGGATCGACCGGTACGACACCAGGCCGACCAGGGTGTGGTCGTCGTTCTCCACGAGGACGTGGCGGATGTTCTGCTTGTCCATCAGGAAGGCGGCCAGTTCGATCGGCTCGTCCTCGTGCACGGTGAACAGGTCGGTCACCATGTACTGCTCGACCTTCAGGTAGTTGTAGCGCCAGCCGCCCGCTTCCCAGATCTCGGCCGGCTCCCAGTTGTGCGCGGGACGCGGATCCCGTTGCCGATGGGCCATCCCGGATGTGAGCGCGGTCATGGACTCGGCGACCGATCCCTTGCCAGTCATGCCGCGCAGCGACTTCAGCTGCCACGTCGCACCCGTCATGCCTGACTCGACGCGCCCCTGGACGATCCCCAGATAGTGGTCGATCTCGGTCGGCTCGATACCGAGCTCCTCAAGCCCGCTCCGCGACAGCGGCAGCAGTTCGCCGAGCAGGAGATCGCGCGCGCTCACCGTCTCCCCGGTGAGCCAGTGGAACCCGGCATCCAGGCCCCTGCGGCTGGCGGCCACGAAGTTGGACTTGGCGTAATCGAAGTCGACCCGGCTGGCGACGTCTCCGTATTCCCGGGCGCCCCCGAGCACCAGGCCGATCCAGAAGGCCGCGTTGGCCACCTCGTCCATGATCGTCGGACCGGAGGGCAGCACCCGGCACTCGATGCGCAGGTGCGGCTTGCCCTCGCTGATCCCGTAGCAGGGGCGATTCCAGCGGTACACCGTGCCGTTGTGCAGCTGCAGCGCGGGGAGCCGGGGCACGCCGCCGCGCGCAAGCACCTCGAAGGGATCCTCCGTCACCTCTCCGGTGAGAAGCACGCGGAAGCGTGCGATGTCGTCCTCGAAGAGCTCGGTCACAGACTTCCCGATCCAGCGCTCGCCGAATCGCACGCGCGTGCTGGTCTGACGCAGGTGGGGCGTCGCGCTGCGCGTGTCCATCGACTGTTCGAAGAGCGCGATGCGGGTCTCGTTCCAGAGGCGCTTGCCGAAGAGAAGCGGGGAGTTGACGCTCGCCGCCAGCACTGGCGGGGTAACCAGCTGGGCCACGTTGTAGAAGCTCGGGAACTCTTCCGCGGAGACCTGAAGATGCACCTGGTAGCTGGTGTTGCACGCCTCCACCATCACCGAGTCGTGCTCGACGAAGATCTCGTCGGTGCCCTCGATGCGCAGCCGGTATGACGATCCGCCCCGGATGCGGTTGAGCGCATCGTTGAGGGCGTAGTAGCGGGGCATGGGCGTGATGCTGTCCATGGACAGGTCGGACTTGCCCAGGGTAGGCAGGATACCGCACAGCACGACGTCCGCTCCTTCCCGTTGCGCGGCGGCGCGCGCCTGCGCGATCCGCTCCTCGATCTCGACCTCCATGGCCGAGAAGCAGCGGCCGGTGAGGAGCTTGGGCTGGAGGTTGGCCTCCAGGTTGAAGAGCGCCAGCTCGGTCGTGAAGGTGTCCGCGGGAAGATGCTCCAGCACGTCGAGCGCGACGGTCGCCGGGCGCCAGCCGCGGTCCACCAGGAAGAACTCCTGCTCCACGCCGAAGCGGCGCACCCCGGACTCGATCATCTCCTCGGAGAGCATCTTCTCCAGGGCCTTCAGGTCCCTCAGAATCGCCTTTGTGAAGGCGCGGATCTCCGCCGAGTCCCGTCCTGTGTCTGCATCCAGCCGTCCCATTGTGCCTCGTCCGGTTGAACGGGTGGAACCGTTGACAGATGCCCGCGCCCGGCGGGTGCCCATGGGCGGAGTTTATCCAAGACCGTCGTGCAATGCGAGTCGCCGGGCAGGGGTTTGCCGCTACTCGCTGAAGGTCGCGATCTCCCGCAGGGACTTCTTCCCGATGACGGGCACCCTGGCATCGTCCGCCGGATACCCCGCCACCAGCAGCAGAAACGGGCGCTCGTTCTTCGGGCGGCCCAGAATGCGGTTCAGGAAGCCCATGGGGCTGGGCGTGTGGGTGAGCGAGGCCAGTCCGGCGTGGTGGAGGGCCGTGATGAGGAGACCCGTGGCGATGCCGACCGATTCCGTGACGTAGTAGTTCTTGCGGCGGGTCCCATCGGGCAGCCGCGCGTAGCTCTCGGCGAAGATCACGATCAGGTAGGGCGCGATCTCCAGGAAGGGCTTGTGCTCGTCGGTGCCCAGAGGTTCGAGCGCCCGAAGCCATTCGTCCGGCGCCCGTTCCCGGTAGAAGGCCCGCTCCTCCTCTTCCGCGGCCTTCCGGATCTGCTTCTTCACCGCGGGATCGCTCACCACGACGAAGTGCCAGGGCTGGTGGTTGGCGCCGTTGGGGGCGGACCCGGCGGCCAGCAGGCAATCCTCGATGATCGCGCGCGGCACCGGACGCGGTGAGAAGTCCCGCACCGTGCGCCGGCGACGGATTTCCTCCCGGAAAGCGCGCGCTCGGGCGCGCATCTCACGGACGGGATACTCCCGATAGTCCTCCAGCGGCATCAGCGTGACGCTCATTCCCTGCTCTCGATCATTTCGACGATCATCCGGCGGCTCTCGGGATTCCACTCGGGCGGTTCCGGAGCGCTTGCGATCTCCAGCCCCAGGTAGAAGATGAGCCGGGTCAGCCGCGCTCCCTTATCGGCGTCGATCAACTCCACCTCGTCGCTCGGCCGGTGGTAGTCCTCGTGGGTCCCGTTGAAGAAGAAGAGGACCGGGACGCCGTTGCGCGCGAAACTGTAGTGGTCCGAACGAAAGTAGAAGTTCTCCTCCGGCCACAGGTCGTCGATGGCGGTCATGCCGAGCTCCGGATGCGCGGCGTTCACGCGTTCCAGGGTCACCCCCAGGTCCGAGTGCTCCTTGCCGATGGCCACGATGGTGTCGGGCCAGTTGCGGCCCACCATGTCCATGTTGAGGTTGGCCACCATGCGCCCCGAGGCGACCGGTTCCGGCGGCTCGTCGGCGTAGGCGCGGCTCCCGTGCAGGCCCCGCTCCTCCCCGCTGACCAGCAGAAATACCGTCGACCGCAGCGGCGGCTCTTCGAGCGCGGCGAAGGCCTCGGCGATCTCGATGACCGCGGCCGTCCCGGAAGCGTCGTCGTCGGCGCCGTTGTAGATGCTGTCCCCGCTCGCGTCCGGCTCCCGCACCCCCACGTGGTCCATGTGGGCGCTGAACACGACGTACTCGTTCCGCAGTGCCGGGTCGCTGCCCGTCAGCACGGCGGCCACGTTGGGCGCGTCGACCGGCGGGACGACGATATCAACCCGGCGGGGACGGAAGGAGTAGCGCTGGATGAACTCGCCGTCGCCGCCGCCGGGCTGGAGTCCCATCGCGGCGAATTCTCCCGCAATCCAGCGCGCCGCCTCCTCGATCTCCGGGCTGGGCGTGGCGCGGCCCCGCATGGAGTCATGGGCCAGAACCGCCACCCGTTCCAGAAAGTCGGTCTCCGTGATGGTCGCCGCGGCCGACCGCGCGTCCCCGGGTGAAGTGTACAGGGAATCCCCAGTCCCGTCCGCGCACGCGCCGACCGCCAAACCGGCCAGCATCCCTCCGACCACACGCCAATCGCTTGTCCCCGATCTCACGGTTTGCTCCTCGCTACGCCGATTTCCAGCTTTTCGCTCAGGACACCCCCCGAACCCTCGCCCCCCACCAAGATAAACGCCCTCTCACCGGATCGCCCCCATGGAATGGATCGCCTCTCCCGAAGCGTGGATCGCGCTGGGAACGCTGACGGTTCTGGAAATCGTCCTCGGCATCGACAACATCGTGTTCATCACCATTCTTTCGGGCAAGCTGCCTCCCGAGAAGCAGCCGTTCGCGCGCCAGCTCGGTCTGGGGCTCGCGATGCTCACCAGGATACTGCTGCTCTTCTCCCTGGTGTGGATCATGCGCCTGACCGTGCCGCTCTTCCCGGTGCTCGGCCACGCCGTTTCCGGGCGCGACCTGATCCTGGTCGCCGGCGGGATGTTTCTGCTCATGAAGGCAACGACGGAAATCCATCATCGACTCGAGGGAACCGAGGGAAAAACCGAGGACGCGCGATCATGATCGCCGTAGGGGTGATGATGCTCTCGGCCGAGCCGCTCGGGGCGTTCGTGCTGCGTCACCCGACGGTCAAGATGCTGGCGCTCAGCTTCCTCCTGCTGATCGGCATGTCGCTGGTTGCCGAAGGAGTCGGCCACCATGTGCCCAAGGGATACATCTACTTCGCGATGGGCTTCTCGGTGCTGGTGGAAATGCTGAACCTGAGGGCGAAGAAGAAGGGCGAGACCCCGGTGGCGCTACGCGCGCCCTATCATCCGGCCGATCAGCCCGGCTCCGCGGACGCCTGACGGCCCCTGGAGCAACTCCCTTCTGCAACACCAGAACCCCCGAACCCGTGTCCGCGGGCCCGGGGGCTCACCACCCCACCACACATCGCGACTCAGCCGATACTCATTCCCTTCGAACCGGCCAGGGGAATGCTCGGAACGTCCTCCAAGGAAGAGATGGGTCGAGCGTCACGTGCGAGAAGCCGCAGATTGCGGGCTTCCCGGTACCTCCCTTCATCCTCCGCCCTCGATGCCGCCCTTCCCAGGTGCCTGATTCTTTCTTCCGTGCTCATCCCATTCCCCCTGTCTCTCGGGGCCTACGCGAAGGGCGCATGCCCGGTTTCAGCCAGGTTCGGTTGCCGCCCCCTCACGCAGCAAGAGTCGTGCCATGTTCGATGGCGAACCGTCCCGGCGCGCCAGTGCCGGTTTGCCATGCGGATCCGGCCCCGGTAGGCTGAGGGCTCGCACCCCCGCCCGCGTGGCCGCGCAGGCCTTCGCCCCGGAGAACCAGATCGTGAGCACCCCCACCCGACGCTCCTTCTTCCGCCGCTACCTGCTCCCGGGATTCGTTTTCCAGTCGGTCGTGATCGCGGGAGGCTACGGTACGGGACGCGAACTCGTGGAGTTCTTCCTGACGCAGGGTCCCCGCGGCGGGCTCATGGCCATGCTGCTCGTGTCCACGGTGATCTGGAGCCTGACCTGCGCGGTGACGTTCGACTTCGCCCGCCGCTTCTCCAGCTACGACTACCGCACCTTCTTCCGCCGCCTCCTGGGCGGGCGCTGGTGGGTGGCCTACGAGGCGGCGTACCTGGCGTTCCTGATGCTGGTGCTCGCGGTCATCGCGGCAGCGGCCGGCAGCATCCTCGAAGAGACCTTCGGCATCAACTACGCCGTCGGCGTTCTCGGCATGATCGCCGCCATCGGGTACCTGGTCTTCCGCGGCTCGCGGACCATCGAGCGTTTCTTTGCCGGCTGGTCCTTCGTGCTCTACGCCGTCTTCATCCTCTTCTTCATCCTCTGTTTCGTCTCCTTCGGAGGCGAAATCTCGGATCGTTTCGCCACCGTCCAGGCGGGCGAAGGCTGGTTCCTTGCCGGAGTGCGCTACGCCGCCTACAACCTCGCCACCATTCCCGGCCTGCTCTTCGTGATGCGGCACGTCGGCACCCGCCGGGAGGCGGTTTCCGCGGGCCTGCTTGCCGGCCCGATCGCCATCATCCCCGGTCTGCTCTTCTATCTCGCCATGGCAGGACAGTATCCGGAGATCCTGGACCGCACGGTCCCCGCGAACGCGCTGCTCGAGACGCTCGGCATGCGCTGGTTTCAGCTCGCCTTCCAGCTGGCGCTCTTCGGAACCCTGATCGAGACCGGGGCAGGGATGATCCACGCGGTGAACGAGCGCGTCGCGGCGGTCTATGCGCGCAGCCAGGCAAAGATGCCCGCAGGCCTGCGCACGGGGATCGGGGTGAGCCTGCTCGCCGGCGGCGCCCTCATCGCCCGGTTCGGGCTGATCGACCTGATCGCGCGCGGCTACGGGACCATGACCTGGGTCTTCCTGGCCGTATACGTGCTGCCGGTGCTGACGATAGGGGTGTGGAGGCTGGTGCGCGCGGGGCCGACCTCGCCCTCGACGCCCCGGCAGGCAACACTTTCGTAACAGTCGCGCCTCTCGTTCCGCTGGGCGGTACCGGTCGGCCCTCACCTCGTGATAGGTTATTCTGGTTCAACTGCCCGGCTGTCGGAACGGGTCTGCCCGGACCCGCGTTCATCCGCAACGGGAGCATCATCCGCAGGGGGAGCCGAGAATGAAACGTAGCATGTCCACCCTGGTGTCGGTCCTTGTCATCGCATGCGGCGGCAACGCCGGGAACACCGCCCGCGCGGTCATCCAGAACAAGGGATCCGATACGCTGATCACCGTCGCCCAGGCCTGGGCGGAAGCGTACAGTACCGTCGACGGGGAAGTCGCCGTGGCCGTCTCGGGGGGCGGCTCCGGAACCGGCATCTCGGCGATGATCAACGGCACTGTGGACATCGCCAACTCAAGCCGCAAGATGACGGAGCGGGAGATTGAGGCGGCCCGTGCGAATGGAAACGACCCCGTCGAGCACTTGGTCGGGCACGACGCGCTGGCGGTATACGTTCATGCCGACAACCCGGCCGATCAGCTCACCCTGCAGCAGCTGGCGGGCATCTACGGGACGAGCGGCACACTCAGGCGCTGGAGTCAGCTCGGTGTCACCGTACCGGGGTGCGACTCGGACGAAATCGTGCGCGTGAGCCGTCAGAACAACTCCGGCACCTTCGCCTACTTCCGTGAAGCGGTTCTGGACAACGAGGACTTCAAACTCGGGTC
>JAJDVR010000066.1 GCA_022826025.1 Gemmatimonadota bacterium
GGGCTACCAGTTCCTCCCGCCCGGCGAACTGCCGGACGACATCGAGAGCACCGAGGACACCGCCAATGGGCTCCTGGAGATATCCATGCAGTCGGGAATCAATTTCCGGGCGATCGTGGTCACCAGCTACAACCGGGGCGAGGACCTCGCGTGGCGGGGCCAGGCCAGCTTCGGGGACCGCATGGTGTGGATCGACAGCCGGGTTTTGCCCGCGGACACCGTCAGGCTCGCTCTGGATGGAGACTACGAGGATGTGCGCGATGCTGCGGGCGGGCAGCAGGCCGTCCTGCGCGCACAGGGCACCCTCTCCGTGGCCACGGCCGGCGAATACACGGTCGAGCTGACCGAGCGCGTCGAGATCATGGAAGTGCCGGCCGAGGGCGTGGCGCGGATGATGGGCGGGGTGCGGGTGGATCGGGAGCCGCAGTGAGATCCAGGAGTCGGACTAAGTCCGATTAGTTGGACTAATCCATCCGCCGCAGCAGCAGATTCCCCGTTTCGTCGACCTCCGCGCGCCACCCGGACGGAATCCAGGTGGTCGAGCTGTACTCCAGGACGAGGCCCGGGCCCGGTAGCACGTGTCCGGCGCGAAGGTCGCGCCGCCACCAGCAGGCGGCGTCCCGGAGGCGACCGCCGGCATGCACCGCTGCGGTGCGGGCGGGCGGTGTGCCCTCGGCGGCGGGTTCGAGCGCGGGCGGCTCCAGGGCCAGGCCGGGGGCGCGGATCGCGACCCGCAGTGTCACCGCCTCCACCCGGGCGTCGTCCTGACGGTAGCCGTACCGCTGCGCGTGCGCCCGGTGGAATCGCTCCACCCAGCCGTCCGCGCGGACGGGGAGTTCGTAGCTCTGACCGAGGTAGCGGGCGTCCACCCAGCGCTCCACGGCGAGCGACGCGCGGCCATGGCCCTCTTCGGCCATGCGGGTGGCCGCGGTCTCCTCCAGTTCGGCGAACACCTCGCCGAGCTGGGCGTCGCAGGCGGCGTCATCGTGGGCGACGAGCACCGTGCGCGAGGCCTCCTTGGTAACCGGCGCGGCCAGCATGCCGTAGGCGGACAGGAGTCCCGGGTCGGGCGGGATCATGGCGCCGGCGGCGCCCAGGCGCTCGCTCAGTTCCGCCACGTGGAGGCCCCCCGCTCCCCCGAACGCGACCACCACGAAGGCGGCCGGGTCGTGGCCGCGCTCCACCGAGATGACGCGCAGCGCCCGTTCCATCGAGCTGTTGACCACGGCCAGGATGCCGGCCGCCGCGTCCTCCATGGTGGAGCCCAGATTGCCGGCCAGCTCGGCCAGGGGCTTCTCCACCGCTGCCCGGTCGAGGGCCGTGCTCCCCCCCAGGAAGCCGTCGGCGGGCAGGCGGCCCAGCCACACATGGGCGTCGGTGACGGTCAGCCCCCGACCCCCGCGACCGTAGCAGATCGGCCCCGGCACCGCGCCCGCGCTCTCGGGACCCACCCGGAGGGCGCCGCCGGGGTCCACCCGGGCGAGGGAGCCGCCGCCGGCCCCCACCGTGTGGATGTCGATCACCGGGATGGCGGCCGGCTGCCCTCCGATGGTGAATTCCCGGGTGCGCAGCGGCCGCCCCGGACAGAGTGACACATCCGTGGAGGTGCCACCCATGTCGAAGGTGACGATGTCCCGGAAGCCCGCCCGCCGCGCCCAGGCGAGCGCCCCCACCACCCCGCCCGCAGGGCCGGAAAGCACGGTGTGGACCGGCTCCTCGCGCGCCCGCGCGACCGGCAGCGCCCCCCCGTTCGACCCCATGACGCGGATCGCGCGTGCGCCCGACCGCTTCTCCAGCCGCCCCAGGTAGCCCGACACCACCGGCGCGATGTAGGCGTTCACGGCCGTGGTCGATGTGCGTTCGTACTCGCGGTACTCGGGCAGGATCTCCGAGGACACCGACACCAGATGGCCTGCGGCCCGCAGCCGTTTCGCCACCGCAACCTCGTGCGCGGGATCGGCGTAGGCGTGCAGCAGCGCCACGGCCCAGGCCTCCGCCTCGCGACCCGTCAGCGCTTCGACCTCAACAGCGTCGAGGGGCTCGATCTCCTCCCCCTGCGGCCCCAGCCGGCCCCGGATGCCCACCCGGTCGGCGCGCGCCACCAGCGGCGGCGGCCTGTGCCCGGTGAGGGCGTAGAGCTGCGGGCGGTTCTGGCGCCCGATCTCGATCACGTCCTCGAAGCCCCGGTTGGTCACCAGCACGACGCGCGCGCCCTTTCGCTCGAGCAGGGCGTTGGTCCCGACCGTCGAGCCGTGCACCATCAGGAAGGGTCCGTCCTCGTCCATCAGCTGCCGCACCCCCTCCAGCACTGCCTCAGAGGGGTCCGCCGGAGTGGAGGGCACCTTCAGGGTGGCGACCTGCCCGCCGCGGTAGAGCACGAAGTCGGTGAACGTGCCGCCCGTGTCAACCGCCAGCACCGGGAGGCCGGACAGCCGGTCCAGGGTGTTGCTAGGCATGGGCGGGCGCGTCAGGTTCGGTCGCATGAATCCTGGCCTCTCCTTCGAGCGCTTCCGCGATCTCGCCCGGGACAGCCGTCTGGTGCCGGTGTGGGCGGAGTTGCTCTTCGATGTGGATACGGCGGTCACCGCCTACGCGCGGCTTGTGCGCCCGCCGTGGGGTTTCCTGCTGGAGTCGGTGGTGGGAGGCGAGAGCTGGGCGCGCTACAGCTTCCTGGGGACGGACCCGGCGGCGGCCTGGCGTCTCCACGGCGCCAGGGCCACCTGGTGGACGCGCGACGGCGGATGGCAGCCGGTCGACACCGACGACCCCCTCGCCGACCTTTCCCGGCGGCTGGAGGCGTACCAGCCTGCCGACGTCCCGGAACTCCCCCGCTTCTGGGGAGGCGCCGTCGGCTATCTGGGATACGACGTGGTGCGCCAGCTGGAGCGGCTGCCCGACGCCCCTCCGGACGGCCTCGACATCCCGGACGCGGTGTTCATGTTCACCGACGTCGTGCTCGCCGTCGACAACCTGCTTGGGCGGGCGAACGTCATCGCCGCGGTTGCGGTGGCGCCCGGGATCGCGGAGGAGGAGTTGCGCGCCCGCTACGAGCACGGGCTCCGGAAGGTCGCCGCCGCCATCCACTCGCTGCGCACGGCCCCCGCGCCCCCTCCCATGGAGCTGCTGCCCGAACCCGCCGCCGACCCCGAGTTCGCGAGCAGCATGAGCCGGCAGGAGTTCGAGGGCGCCGTACAGGCCATCCGCGACTACATCTTCGCCGGCGACGCCTTCCAGGTGGTGCTCAGCCAGCGGCTCGAGATGTCGCTCGCGGGGTCGCCCTTCGAGCTCTACCGGGTGCTCCGCACCCTCAACCCTTCGCCCTACCTGTACTTCGTCGAGCTGGACGGCGTGACCCTGGTGGGCAGCTCCCCGGAGCTGCTGGTGCGGGTGGAGGACGGTGTCGTGACCGTGCGCCCAATCGCCGGGACGCGCCCGCGGGGCGCCACCCCCGAGGAGGACGCCCGCCTGGCCGCCGAGCTGGCCGCGGACGAGAAGGAGCTGGCCGAGCACCGCATGCTCGTCGACCTGGGACGCAACGACGTCGGCCGGGTGGCGCGCTCCGGCACCGTGCGGGTTTCGGAGCTGATGGCGGTCGAGCGCTATTCGCACGTCATGCACATCGTCAGCCGGGTGGAGGGGAACCTCCGGGAAGGGCTCACGGCGCTGGACGCGCTCCTGGCCGGCTTCCCGGCAGGAACGCTCTCGGGAGCGCCCAAGGTGCGCGCCATGGAGATCATCGACGAGCTGGAACCCGTGCGCCGGGGTCCCTACGGCGGCGCCGTCGGCTATCTCGCCTACGGGGGCAGGACGACGGACACCGCCATCGCCATCCGCACGCTGCTGGCGGCGCGGGGGAAGGCGTACGTGCAGGCGGGAGCCGGGGTGGTGGCGGACTCCGATCCCGCCGCCGAATACGAGGAGACCCTCAACAAGGCGCGGGCCCTGCTCAGGGCGGGAACGATGATCTCGGGAGCGGATTCGGAGGACTGAGCCGTTTCCAGCACCTGCCCGGCGCGCGCCCCTCGCGATGAGGTCCAATCCGGTTCCGGTTCCGGCGCGCACCAAGCGCCAGCTCAGGCGGCGAAGGCGCCGCTCCCCAGCTCCTCCAGCAGCGCGGCGAGGGCGACGATGCCCTTGTCGAAGTTCTCCAGCGGGAACCACTCGTCCGGGGCATGCATGTTGGCCCCCGGGAGCGCGAACCCCAGAAGGAGCACCGGCGCCTCGAGGATGCGCTCGAACTCGCCCACGATCGGGATTGAGCCTCCCTCCCCGGTGAGCACCGGCGGGCGGCCGAACGAGCGCGCCAGCGCCCGGCTGGCCGCGTCGATCAAGCCTCCTGACACCTGTCCCCGCCACGGCATTCCGCCATGCAGCTCTTCGATCTCGACCCGGACTTCGGCTGGCGCCACCCGCGCGATATGGGCCCGCAGCAGCTCCGCCACCCGGGCCGGATCCTGGTCGGGAACCAGCCGGAAGCTGAGCTTGGCCATGGAGTGCGCCGGTAGCACGGTCTTGGCGCCCTCGCCGGTGTAGCCGGAGAGGAGGCCGTTCACCTCGCAGGTGGGACGGATCCACAGGCGCTCCAGGGTCGAGTACCCCGCCTCGCCCGACAGCGCGGCCACGCCCACGCCCGCGCGGAACTCCTCGTCGTCGAAGGGCAGCGCGCGAATCTCCGCGCGCGTCTTGTCGCCCCAGTCCACGACGTCGTCGTAGAACCCCTCGATCGCGATGCGCCCGTCGCCGTCGTGCAGCGTGCCCAGAATGCGGGCGAGCGCCATCGCCGGGTTGACCACCCCGCCCCCGTAGCTGCCCGAGTGCAGATCGCCGGCGGGCCCGTGCACGGTGATCTCGAAATAGGCCAGGCCGCGCAGCGAGAAGAGCACCGAGGGCAGGCCGGGCGCGAACATCGCGGAATCGGAGATGACCACCACGTCGCACGCCAGCCGCTCGGCGTGCGCCTCCACGAACGGGATGAGGTTGGGCGAACCGATCTCCTCCTCCCCCTCGGCCAGCACGATCAGGTTGACCGGCAGCCGGCCGTCGGCGGCCAGCAGCGACTCCGCAGCCTTCACGTGCAGGAAGAGCTGCCCCTTGTCGTCGGCGGACCCGCGCGCGTAGATGCGTCCGTCGCGCACGTCGGGCTCGAAGGCGGGCGCCGTCCACAACTCCAGCGGCTCGGCGGGCTGGACATCGTAGTGGCCGTACACCAGCACGGTGGGGGCGTCGTCCCCCGCACCACGCCACTCCCCGAGCACCACCGGGTGGCGCGGCGTCTCCAGAATCTCCGCCTCCAGGCCGATGTCCTGCATGCGGTCGCGCAGCCAGCCCGCGGCGTGGCGCGTGTCCCCGTTGTGCTCCGACCTGGCGCTGATGGAAGGGATGCGCAGGAAGTCGAAGAGCTCCGCCAGAAACCGGTCCAGGTTGGCGGCGGTGAATCGCTCGGCAGGCGTCACATCCACCCCCGGATGCCCCAGCGGTAGGTCCAGGACATGAGCGCGGCGAGCACGACGGCGCCGATCATCCCTCCCGCGCTGAGCGCCACGGGGTCGTCGAATTCGAGGATGCCCACACCCAGCATGCCGCCGATGACCGCGCCGAAGGCTCCGAAGACCGCCAGCAGCCAGGTGTGGCCCGCGCTTTCCTCGGGCCGCTTCACGACCACCTTCATCATCAGCCCGATGAAGGCGCCGATGACGATCCACACGCCGACGCCGATCCAGTTTTCCATGGCGTTATCCCGAACCTCGTTGAGGGAGTTCGTCGAGCGGCGAAAATCTACCCGCCGGCGAAGCGGGAAGCCACCCCGGGGACCTACCCTTTGCCCATCCGCCGCTTCAGCTCGGCGAGGCGATCCTCGAGGTTCTCCTCCCTCGAGGGCCCGGATTCGAATTCCCGGTCGAATGCGGCTGCGGCTTCGGCCTCGGACCCGGTGTCCGAGACCTTCTCTCCCATGCGGTCGAAATCGCGGAAGAGATCGTCGGCCCTGCCAAGCGTTTCGCGCGCCTCCGTCCGCCCAGCGGTGGCGCCGAGCGCCTCGCTCTTCTGACGGGCGACCTTGATCTGCTCCAGCATCTCGTCCACGTCGCTCCGGCATACCGTGAGCTCGCGCAGAATCGCCTCCGCCTTGCCCTCGAGCACCTGCGCGCGCTCCTCGTGCTTTCTGGCGAATTCCTCCGCGACGCGCACCGTTTCCTCATCGCCGATGCGCTCGGCCTGCTGCTGGCGGCGGCGGCATACCTCGGCCTGCTCCGACTCCCGCTGCGCGCGCGCCCGGGCCGCGGCCAGGTCCTTCTCCAGCTTGGAGACGTACGCCTTGGCGTCGGTGGCTTCGCGGTACATGCCCGCGAGCAGGCCATCCACCGTCCCGGGGATCTGGTCGCGATTGAGCTCGGTCTTGAAGTTGTCGACGGCTTCCCGGAACGCGGCTCGGAGCTTGGCGAACATGTGACGTGGATGTCCTTCCCGGGATGGCCCGGCCTCGGGCCCGGCTGACGCCGCTCAGTTCAGGTAGGGTTCGATGCGCTGGGCGAAGGAGTTGCGGGCCCGGTGCAGGCGGCTCTTGACGGTGCCCAGGTTCACGCCGGTGATCTCTGCGATCTCGTCGTAGCTCTTGCCGTCGAGCTCGCGCAGGCGGAAGACCATCCGGTGATGCTCCGGCAACTGGGCGACCGTGTCCTCGACGAGCCTCTTCAGGAAGCGCTTGCGATAGAGCCCGTCCGGGGACATGGAGGAATCCTCGAACTGCAGGGGCCGGGGATCGTCTTCCCAGCGGCTGCGCAACACCTGGAAGAGCACCACGGGGCTGCGTGACCGGTTGCGCAGCTCGTTCTTGGAGAGATTGCTCGCGATCGTGTAGATCCAGGTGGAGAACTTCTTGCTGGTGTCGAAACGCTCGAGGTGCCGGGCCACCCGGATGAAGGCCTCCTGGGTGAGATCCTGCGCGCGGTCGGCATCCCCCGTCTTGCGGACGATGAAGTGGACGAGGCGCTCGCGGTACCGGTTGAAGAGCTTGGTGAAGGCCCCACGGCGGTCGTTCAGGTGCGACACCACCAACTCCTCGTCGCTCATGCAGTCGAGCGGGAGTCCGGAGAGCAGGTCCGGTTCGCGCAGTTTCGACTCCGCCATCGGCTTCTCCTTCACACCACCACCGTACACCCCACACCCCGGCCATCCCCGCGGGCCGTGCGGAAGGAATCCGCGTCAGACCTGTGCGCCAGCCTCGGAGAGCGGGAGTTTCCCACCTCGGAATATGCCCGCTCCAAAGGCGTTACTCAAGTGTGACAACGATGCCGGACTCAGACGGGACGCTGCTCCAGGGACAGCAGCGTGCCCCCCTCGGAGATGCCCTCGTAGAGAGCTTTCTCGGGCGCAGGCTGCCGGTCGCGGGAGGCGAGCGCTTCCTCCGCGCCCGCCGCGACTTCGTCGGTGACCAGTTCCTCGATCGCCCGCAGCTGGTCCGGGTCGATGCCCCGCGCCTCGAGGTACGCTTCATAAAGGCCCACCGGGTCCCTTCGTCCCCAGCGCTCGAACAGCTCCGGGGGGAAGGTCTCGCGGGCCTCGCGCTCGTCGTGGGTGGCGTGTCCGCCCATGCGGAAGGTGGAAGCGACGATGATGGCGGGACCATCGCCGGCGCGGCAGGCGTCCGCGGCCATGCGGGTGACCGCATACACCTCCAGGATGTTGTTGCCGTCACAGTTCCAGCCCTGGACACCGTACATCGCCGGCCAGGCCTCCAGGTCTCCGGCACCGTGCTGCTCGAGCGGAGTGCCGAGCGCCACCTGGTTGTTCTGGATGATGAAGATGGCCGGAAGACGCTGGACGGCGGCGAGGTTCAGCCCCTCGTGGCACTCGCCGGTCTTGGTGGCTCCGTCGCCGATCCAGGTGAGCGCGACGCGCTTCTGGCCCAGGTTGCGGAAGGCCAGCGCCACGCCCGCCATCACGGGCACGTTGGTGCCCATGTGGCTGATGGGCTGGATGACGCCCTTGGCCAGCGCGCCGATATGGAGGTCGCGCCCCCCGTTGGGCCCGTCCTCGGTCGCGAGGTAGCCGCGGAAGATGTCCGCCACCGGCATTCCCATCATGTGACAGGCCCCGGCGTTGCGGATCATCGGGCTGACGATGTCGCGGGTGGGGTCGAGCGCACGCACGCTGCCGACGGTGACCGCCTCCTCGCCGGTCGCGAGCCAGGCCTTGGAGATGACGCCCTGGCGCACCCAGCGCTTGAGCCCGATGTCGTGGAGGCGGGTGGTGAGCAGGTCGCGGTAGAAGGCAAGCAGGTCGTCCTCGGAGAGTTCGGCGACAAGCGCGGCCCGGGTGGGTTCGGCCAGCGTCTGCTCGAACGCGCGCACCAGCTCCGGGTCGGCTTTCCAGCCCTGGTACTCGGGCGGGTCGAAGGCGGGGTAGCGCTTCATGGGACGACGGCCGCGGCCGGAGCGGCGCCCCGGCTCGGGCGCAATGATGCGGCTGCGGGACGTCCGATCATCGATCTGCCGTGGCCGCGCGATGAACCCGATACGCGCACAGGTCCTGCACGACGCTGAGCCCCCGGGCGCGCGCGGCGGCCGCTTCCTCGTCGGCCCGGATGTCCTCCTGGAGCCACACCACCGGACGCTCCGGACGGGCGGCTGCCGCCGCCAGGTGGGTTCCCGCCTCCTCGGACGGCCTGAAGACGACGACCATGTCCA
>JAJDVR010000275.1 GCA_022826025.1 Gemmatimonadota bacterium
GGGGCCTCTCCCGCGCCCCCGCCGCCCGAAACGCGAGTCGTAGAGCCTGCCGCCGTGCACTTCCCTGAGCCGCGCGAGCACCTTGTTGCGCCGATCGGGGAAGTGCTGCTCCAGCCATTCGGCGAACAGCTCCTTCACGCCGAAGGGCAGCCGCAGCAGCATCATCCCCGCATGCGAAGCGCCCGCCTCGCGCGCCGCGGCGAGAATCTCCGGTAGCTCGTGGTCGTTCAGCCCTGGAATCACCGGGGCCACATTGACGCCTACGGGGATTCCGGCGTCGGCCAGCGCCCGCACGGCGCTCAGCCGCCGCGCGGGAATCGAGGTTCTCGGTTCCATCACCCGGCGGAGATCGTTTCGAAGCGTCGTGATCGAAAGCGTCACCATTGCCGTGCGATGCTCCGCCATGCGCGAAAGAATGTCGATGTCCCTCGCCACCAGGTGGTTCTTCGTGACGATCGACACGGGATGGCGGCACTCGAGAAGCACCTCCAGGCACGCGCGCGTGATCTCCAGCCGCCGTTCCACCGGCTGGTAGGGGTCGGTGACGCCGCTGAGCGCGAGCGTCTGAGGCCTCCAGCCCCTGGCCGCCAGCGCTCTCTTCAGCAGCTCCGGGGCATCGGGCTTGACCATGATCCGGCTCTCGAAGTCGAGCCCGGCGGACAACCCCAGGTATTCGTGGGTCGGTCTCGCGTAGCAATAGCTGCAACCGTGCTCACAGCCCCGGTACGGATTCAGGCTGACCGAGAAACCCAGGTCCGGACTCGAATTGCGGGCGATCACGCTCCGGGACCGGTCGATGAAGAATCGGGTCTTGCGAGGCTGCTCGTCCTCATCGCCCGGCTCCGCAGCCAGCTCCACATGAAGCCGCTCGAAGCGGTTGGGCAGGTCTTGCGAGGCTCCGCGGCCTCGGACGGGCAGTCGCATGGGGGATGGCTGTTCCATCAGGGTCTCCGAAGCCCCGCTGTTGCCCGGGTTCCCGGATGAGCCGTCGGGGTTCGTAGTTCGGTGTTTATTCGGTAACAGGGCACGGGTGATCGCGCAAGGGTGGGCCCGACCGCCCGCAACATACTGTCCGGCGCGCCTGCATACGCACTAGGTTGCGCTCTATGGATGCGCTGCCAAGCTGGTCGGTCCCCGGCCTTCGGAGGAATCCCTCTGCGGGACCCGGAAGCCTCCATTCCGGGGCCATTGTCCTCTTCGCAACGCTGGCATTTTCGGAATCCGCGACGGCGCTGCCTCAAGACGCCACACCACCCGACAGCGTGCCTGCCCGGATCGGCGTCGATCCGGAAGCGTTACCCCGGCCCAGCGCCCGCGCCCGGCGCGCCTCGGGCCCAATCTCGGTGGACGGGTTCCTGAACGAGCCAAGCTGGACCGAGGCAGAGATCATTACGGGGTTCGTACAGTCAAAACCGAACGCGGGATACCCTTCCAGCGAGCATACCGAGATCCGCATCCTGTACGACGACGAAACGCTGTACGTCGGGGCGACCCTGTACTACCAGGATCCCTCCGACATCACGCTTCATTCCCTCAAGAGGGATTTTCCTTCCGGCGAAGGCGACATTCTGGGAATCGCCTTCGATACGTACCTGGACCGGAGCAACGCCTTCATGTTCGGCGTCAATGCCGGCGGGGCGATGGTCGACCTCCAGACCTTCGACAACGGGCGCGACATCAACTTTGCGTGGGACGGAATCGCGGACCGGGCAGTGCGCGTCCACGATGAGGGATGGACGACCGAAGTCGCTGTTCCCTTCAGTACCCTCCGCTTCGACCCGAACCAGCCTGACCGGCCCTGGGGGCTGAATTTCGTCCGCCGCCTGCGCCACAAGGGTGAGGACAGTTTCTGGGCGCCCATCGACCGGCGTTACAGCCTCAACCGCATGTCCGAAGCGGGTACGCTGACGGGGCTGCCGGCCATGAGCGGGGGGTTGAACCTCCTGGTGAAGCCTTTCGCTCTCACCGCGAGATCTTCAGGGGATGCCGCGGTGGAGGGCGTCGCCACGGATTTCGATGCCGGGTTGGACGTGAAGTATGCGCTCAGCCAGGGCTTGGCCCTGGACCTCACCTACCGCACCGACTTCTCCCAGGTCGAAGTGGACGACGAACAGGTGAATCTGACGCGCTTTTCGCTCTTCTTTCCGGAGAAGCGGGACTTCTTCGTCGAAAACGCGGGGCTGTTCGACTTCGGCGACCTGCCCGAAAGAGGATATCGACTTGGAGCCGGACTGGAGGACTTCAAGCTGTTCCACTCACGCCGGATCGGACTTGAAGGAGGACGTCCTGTTCCGGTTCTCGGAGGGGGCCGGCTGACCGGAAGGGTCGGGGACTGGGGTGTCGGATTCCTCAACATGCAGACGAGGGGCACCGAGGATATAGCTGCCGAGAACTTCACCGCGTTGCGGCTCCGGCGAACGGTGTTCGGCAATTTCCAGATCGGGGGCATGTTCCTGAATCGGGACATCACGGAGGAGACCCGGGGGGGCGGATACAATCGAAGTCTTGGGGCGGATCTCTATGCGCGCTTCTGGGACAGGATGATCGTGCAGTCGTACCTCGCGGGGACCATCGATGACGGAGAGAGCGGCAACAACCGAGCGGCCCGTGTCTCCGTCGCCTGGCGTGACCAGTTCCTGAACACGTCATTGATGTTCCGCGAGATCGGAGACGCCTTCAGGCCGGGGATGGGATACATCCGCCGGGAAGCCGTCCGCCACGGTTACGCGACGGTCGGCGTCCACCACCGCCGGGCGGAATCGCTGCTGAACGAGTTGAATCCCTTCCTGGAGATGCACTACATCACCAATCTGGCGTCGGTGCTGGAAACCCGGACCGGCACCGCCGGATTCATCACGACATTCTCGGACGGAAGCCGCCTTACGCTGCAATACAACGATCGGTTCGAAAGGCTGTTCGAACCCTTCCGGCTCCTCGGCGACAGGATGGTGCCGGAGGGTGCCTACAGCTTCGGAGAGCGCGCCGTCAATCTGCAGACGAGTACCGGGCGCGTCTTTTCGGCGATGCTGGGGCTCAGCGACGGCGGCTACTTCGGAGGTACGCGCCGCTCCCTTCGACTTGGAGCTCAGTGGAAGGCGAATCAACACATCACCCTCGACGGCGGGATTCAGAACAACCGCATCGATCTGGGCGAGGGGCCGTTCACGGCGGAGATATTCCGGGGGCGCGTGGAGTACGCCTATTCCACCGAGCTGTTCGGCAGCGGATTCATTCAGTACAACGGCGTTACGAACGAGTTGATTTCGAACCTGCGCCTCGATTACATCCATGCGCCGCTGAGTGACCTGTTCCTGGTATACACGGAGAGACGAGACACCGTGACGCGGGCCGTGCTCGATCGTCGATTCACGGTCAAGCTGACCAGGCTCTGGTCGTTCTGATCACGACCCCGGAGGGCCCATCGGCCACCATGATCTGCCGGGTCAGGGTTATGTTTCTTATTGAGGCTGCAATATCACTATCACTTTGCTTGCGGGACAGTGGACGAGACGTTACCGTGGCCATCGAGCTCCGGGTCGGCCATCAGTGAGGAGGTCCGTCCATGCTCCGAGGCGTGCTGGTTTGCGTGGTTCTGGGGAGCCTTTGCTCCTGCGCCGGTCGTCAGGCTGGTGGCGGTCCTAGTCGTACGGGCCCCATCCAGGCCGAAGACATCGCCTCGGTTTCTGCGACCAACGCCTTCGATGTCGTAAGGCAGTTGCGCCGGGGCTGGCTGGTGTCCCGCGGTCCCACCTCCCTGAGCGATCCAAGTCCCGCATACCCCACGGTCTACATGGATGGGGTTGAAGTCGGGGAGCTGGATTTTCTGCGCTCCATCGCCGCCTCCGACGTTGCCGAGATCGAGTTCCTGGGCACCCAGGAAAGCAATCTGCGCTACGGTTCGGGGCATTTCGGCGGGATCATTCTCGTCACGACGCGTCGAGGCGGGACACCCGGTCCCGGTCTCGGGGCTGCTTGCTGTAGGTAGAGTTCCCGATCCACCCGCACAACGGAGGTTGGTATGACGAGGTATGCCGTGAGCCGCGGAGGGGCGGCTCTGGTCGCCGTCGCAACGGGTCTTCTCCTGTTGCCTGCATCGGCTGCGGCCATGCAGGCACAGGGCATCGTGACCGGCGTAGTCACGGATGAGGACACGCAACGGCCGCTGGTGGGAGTTCAAGTCTACGTTCCGGAGAGTCAACTCGGAACCGTTACCAACCAGGACGGCCGTTATCTTCTTAACCTTCCCCTGGGCGAACACGTCCTGAGGGCGGAGCAGATCGGGTACGCCTCCGTCGAGCAGTCGGTTACCGTGACGGCGGATCAGGCCGCGGCCGTCGATTTCGCTCTGGCGACCGTGGCACTCGATCTGGAAGAGATCGTCGTTTCGGTCGACGCCGTTGCAGCCCGGCGTATGGAATTCGGCACTGACATCGAGCGGTTCGACGCGACCGCCGAAGTCGAGAGGGCTGCTGTTGCGAGCATGTCGGACCTGCTCACCGGCAGGGCCGCCGGGGTCGACGTGCAAATGGCCTCGGGTCCCGTCGGAACTGCGTCCCGGATTCGCGTCAGAGGTGTAACCAGCCTCACCCAGGGCGCGAACCCGATCATCATCATCGACGGCATCCGGACCAACAACCAGACCGACCTGGGGCCCGAGTCCATCGACTGGACGGAAGGCCGCACGGTGTCCCGCCTCGATGACCTGAACCCCAACGACATCGCCAGCGTGCAGGTCATCAAAGGGCCAACGGCTACCGCGCTGTACGGAGCCGGCGCGGCCTCGGGCGTGATCCTGATCGAGACGCGCAGGGGCGCGGTCGCGCAGCACCGCGTGACGATCAACTCCGAATTCGGCTTCGTTGAGGACGTCTCCCACTACTGGGACAAGTGGTACAACTTCACCAAGCACATGGGGATCACCAGCGCCACCGATCCGGTTGCGCAGCAGTGGAATGCAGTCACCAACGAGGTGACCGGCGATGTCTGGGGCTACAACAACTCCATGACCAACCCGCTGACCAGTCCGCTGCAGAGGGGGCCCTTCTCGAACACGACGCTGAGCGTGAGCGGAGGCGGCCAGGACGTGCAATACTTCGTCTCCGGGCGCTGGAACGATGCCCAGGGACCCTATCCGGTCAACAACCTGCAGCAGGGCTCCATGCGCGCGAACGTAACGGCGCGGACAAGCGAAGCCTTCGAGGTGTCGCTCAACACCAACTATATCGAGTCCGACATCCAGTTCCCCGAGTCGTCCAGAAGCTTCCGCGGCTACTCTACGAACGCGGGCGCCGGGGCGCCCATCAACTCGTTCGGGGTTCGCCCGGACGGGAGCCGTGGAGACTGCCTCGGGACCCTGGTCAACGGCGCGAGTCCGTCGACCTGCGAGCTGCGGCAAGGGAATCTGATTTCCAACTTCGACAACCTGAACACGGTCTTCGGCGGCCAGAAGACGGGCCGCTTCGTCGGTAGCGCGACGCTCCGCTGGAGCCCGCTTTCCTGGCTTACCAACCGGGCCGTCGTGGGGGTGGACCACTCCCAGATGAAGGACATCAATGAGTTCCCACTGGACGAGAACCGTCCCTTTGGCGTGCTCTCCGCCGGATACCTGCGCGACCAGCGCACGACCGACATCAATCGCACCTTCGAGTACACGGGAACCGTGACGGCCGACGTGACGCCCGATCTCGCGTCGACGACTACCATGGGCGGTCAGTATTTCGGACAACGCGCCGAACTGGTGGCGTGCATAGGGGAGGGGGGCTTCGCCAGCCCGACGGCGACCGCGTGCGACGCGGCGCTGATCAGGACCGGCTTCTCCAACCTGGTCGAGCGGGTCGAGGTGGGCGCATACGCCCAGCAACGCTTCGGCTACCGCGGCTACCTGTTTGCGACCGGCGGAATCCGATTCGACGACAACAGCGCGTTCGGCGTGGAGCAGGGTGGAATCTGGTCACCCAGCCTCAACGCCTCTGCGGTCTTGAGCGACATGCCGTTCTGGAACTACGAGACGATCAACAGCCTGCGTCTCCGGTTCGCGTGGGGCACCGCCGCACAGGCTCCGCCACCCTCGGCGGCCATCCAGCGACTGCTTCCGGTGAGCCTGGAGGTGGGTGGCAACCAGGTCGCGGGCGTTTCAGCGGCCTATCCGGGCAACCCGGGGTTGAGCGCCGAGCGGAAGTCCGAAATGGAGGTCGGAGTGGACATGGGCCTTCTGGAGGATCGCCTGGCCCTGAAGCTGACGTACTTCCAGCAGCGGACCACCGACGCCATCGTCACGCGCTTCCTCTCGCCTTCCCTCGGGTTTCGCGGAGAACAGTGGGTGAACGTCGGCGAACTCGAGAACAAGGGAATCGAGCTGTCCATCGGCGCCCAGCTGATCAACACGCCCGACTTCTCCTGGGACATGGACTTCCGCGTTTCCACGCAGGATCCCATCGTCACGGATCTCGGCGACACGCCTCCCCTCTTCCTGGGCTCCAACCGGGGCGCCTTCATCGAGGGATTCCCGCCGGGCTCCTACTACGGTCCTGTGGTTCAGAGCGCCGACCGCGATGCCTCGGGCCGGATCGTCGATGGAAGCGTCGTCATCGCGCCGGGCGACATGAGCGGAGAGAACTCCTATCTGGGGAGCCCTCAGGCGGGCGACTTCGAGAACCTCTCGACGACACTCTCCTTCTTCGGTGGCAGGCTCAGGCTCTCGTCGCTCTTCGACCGCAAGGGAGATGTCCAGAAGCACAACAGCTCCGACAACTTCCATGTGACCTTCGGCCGGGACCATGCCGCCACCTGGCACTATGCCTTCCGCGAGTACAGGATGACCCCGGAGCAGCAGGTGGGGATGGAAAAGGCAGTGGCAGGGGAGGGGGGCAAGTGGAAGACATTCGTCTTTGTCGAGGACGGCAGTTTCATCCGCTGGCGTGAGTTGACCCTCTCCTACGACATCCCTTCCAACTACCTCGACTTCATCAGCGCCTCCTCCGCCACCCTTTCGGTCGGGGGCAGAAACCTGTTGACCTGGACCAACTACACCGGACTGGATCCCGAGACGATCACACCCGGAGGCAGGACTGCATATCCCGCGAACGAAGAGTTCTACGGCGAGGGCCAGGTAAGGCGCTTTCTCGCACGCGTTCAATTGGCCTTCTGAGGTCAGAAATGCGAGAACGACATGAATCCAGGAAACCGGAAAAATGGAGAGCCAGACTATGAAGAATCATCCTGATTACGGGAGAGTCCGGCGGAAGAGAGTGGGGCTCGGCGGTCGACTTTTTGTGATGGCGCTTGCCGTCACGGTGACCCCGGCCTGCGAGGGCCTGCTCGAAGTGGCGCCGGATCCCCACTACGTGGACGCGAGCCTCAACCCGGCGCAGCTGTCCGAGACGATGGTTGGCGCCCTGGTGGACCTGAACTTTGCCTACGACGTGTGGATGTACGAGACCAACATGTTCTCGGGCGGCATGGTGGCCCTGGGCCTGCTGCGTTATACGCAGTCCCTCAGACAGCAGGACCGCGGTGGGGGGCAGGCCGGCGGACTCACGGGAGGTGGCCGCGACCGGCGCGGTCCGGGCGTCGCGTACTACGCATTCCTCCAACAGGCGATCGCCTCGTCCCATGCGGCACAGGAGCGAATCGTCGCCGGGGAGTTCGAGACGATTTCCAATCCGTCGAGCTCCGCTGAATTCGCGAGAGTGTCGGTATACAACGGATTCGGGCTGGTGTGGCTGTCGGACTTCTACTGTGAGTTCGTTCTCTACGGGGAAGGCCCGGTCCATTCGTCCCGTCGGGGATATGAGATGGCGGCGGAGCAGTTCGAGGCCGCCTTGGCAGCGTCGGGAGCGGAAGAGGAGATTCGGCTCGCCGCCACGGCGGGACTGGCGCGCGTGAACAGGCTTCTGGGCAACGACGCTCAGGCCGTGCAGTACGCGTCACAGGTGCCGGCGGACTTCGAGTTCCACGCGACCTACTCGACCAACACCTTCGAACAGACCAACCGGATCTGGTTCCGCACATGGGGATTCGGCGAGCATTCGGTCTCGCCCGCGTTCCTGAATCTGACAATCGACGATACCGGGATGCCCGACCCGAGGACGGCGACGGTCCACAACCCGGTTCCGCCGCGCGGCGACTTCTTCGATGTCCATGCACCTGTGAAGGTGCCGTCGGGATCGTCTCCGCTGATCATCACCTCCGGCGTCGAGATGCAGTACATCCTCGCGGAGGCCGCACTGGGCATGATGCAATACGGTCGCGCCGTGGAGATCATCAACGGAATCCGGGCCATGCGCGGCGTCGACGTGGAGTGGACGCCGATGGACATGATGAGTGCCGCCGAAATCGCCACCAAACTCGTCGACGAGCGCCGGAGGACCATGCTCTTCGAGGGGACGCTGATGGGCGACACCCGCATGTACAAGGAAAGGTTCGGTCTCGATCTCTTCCACACCGCGGTCCCGCAGGGAATAGAGGTTGGCACCGAGACCTGCAGGGCGTTGCCGCAACGCGAAATCGACAACATCCCGGGCCTCCAGGTGACCGGCGAATGACCGACAGCGGGGAGCCCCCGAGCACGTTTGAAGGAGAAGTGATCGCAAGGTTGGACGTACGGGCCTGTGACAACGCAGGCGCACGGAACCACAGCACGGAGAAGCAAACATGAAGCGAAGAGACTTCTGCAAGGGAATGTCGGTCCAGGCTGTAGCCGCGACCGCGCTCCCGAGCGCCCTGCTCGCGCACGACAAAGTGCGCATCGAGGAGGTCGACACGGACCGCACCATGGATCAGGCCGCTGACCTGGTGGATCTGTTCACTGCGCACATGAGGCTGAATGCTGTCCAGGAGGGCGAAACCTTCCTCTTTTACTCGACACCGGGCTTCGAGCGCCCCGAATACATCGAGGCTTCGCTGGCGGCTGCGAAGAGCTTGGGGGCGAACGCTTTCTCACTGGTGGCGACGACCGCGTCGACCGCCCAGATGAGCACCGACCGCGACATCGCCCCGGCCGACCTGCTCGAGGAAACGTTCAAAGCGGCTGACATTGTCTACGGGCAGATTCCGCTGTACACGGATGCCCACAACGCCGCGCTCGCCGCCGGCACTCGTACGCTTATGGTTCAGCAGAGCGTCGAAACCCTGCGGCGGATGTTCCCCGACGAAGCCGTGATCGAACGCACCTACGCCGGGGCCGAACGCATGTGGAACGCGAGCGAGATCCGTGTGACAGATGAATTCGGGAGCGACTTCACGCTGCAGAAGGCGGGCCGCAAGGGCCATGGACAGGTTGGTGTGGCAGCAGACCGCGGGCGTTGGGACCACTGGCCTTCCGGCCTGGTGGCGTGCGGACCGCATGAGGACGCGTCGGAGGGGGTCTACGTCATCAGGCCTGGCGATGTCATCCTCAGCCTCCAGCAACGCTGCCAGGACGAAATCCGCATCACGATGGAAGCGGGTCGTCTCGTGCGCATCGAGGGGGGCTACGACGCCGACATGGTCCGCGAGCGTCTGGAGCTGTTCGAGGACTACGTGGATCCCGACGGCAACCTGGCCGATCCCTTCCGCATCTCCCACGCGGGCTGGGGCACCGAGCACCGCGCGCAGTGGCACGTGATGGGAATGGACTCGGAGAGCATGTACGGGAGCGTCATGGTCTCCATCGGCCGCAACATGTTCGATTCGGCAGACCGCTACGCCGGTCTGGGAGGTGTGAACTACACGCCCGTGCACATCGACATCTGCTGCCGGAACAAAAGACTGTACCTGGACGGCGACCTCATCGTCGATAACGACAACACCATCGTGCCGGCGGACCTGGCCTGACAGACCGGGTTCAGCGAACCGGAGGAATGCGTCGTTCCGGCATGATCAGGGAACGGCGCATTCCATCCGACAAGAGCGCGGAGCTGGCGGAAGTCCTCGAGTCCCTGATCGACTTCAGTCGAGTCTTCAGGATCGTGGAGGTCGGTTGCGGGAGAGGCAGGCTGGCCATTCGGATGGCCGGGCTCGTCGGTGGACGCGGACATGTACTGGGGCTCGATACGAGCAAGGAGATACTGGGTTTGGCGGTGCGGGACGCCCGTGCCGAGCGCGTCTCCAACATCACGTTCGATGTCGGGGACGCCCGTAGTTTGCGCCTTCCGGATGGAGGAGCCGACATGGTCGTGTGCAGCAGCCTCCTTTGTTCACTGAAGGAGGTGGACTCGGTCGTCCGGGAGATGCTGCGGATCACGCGCAAGGGCGGCGTGGTCGCCATCGCCGAACCTTCGGGGGAACAGAGATGCCACGATCCGGACAGCCCGCGGTTCACCTACCTGTCGAGCAAGCTGAACGGCGCCTTCGTTCGTGGATGGAGGCGCAGGGGCGTAGATCAGCACATCGGTCTCAGGGTGCCCGAGATCCTTCTGCGCCACGGCCTAAAGGAAATCGCAGCGGAGGTCGTCACCCAGGTTTTTCTGATGAGCGACCCGCGCAGAGCGTTTGAGGATGTCGAGGACCAGCTGACAACGGAGTCTTCCCGCCTGCCAGCGCCGACCCAGGCCCTGGTCGGCCGCGGGGGCATGACGCGCAAGGAGATCGAGCAGCATCACGCCATGTCCCGTCGCAGGCTTGCCGACTTCATGTCGAATCCGGAGAAGATCCGGGGCCGCGGCTACGTCAGGGTGACGTCGCCGCTCCTCGTGTGTGCAGGGAGGGTACCCGAATGAACCGTTCAGTCCGTTCCGCGACCGCCTGGACGCTCTCGTGTCTGCTGGTGATGGTCGCCGCCTGTGCGCCGCGGGACCCCGGGACCGACGCAGCTCAGGATATGCCCGAGACCCGCACGCTGAGCGAACAGGAAGTTGTCGACCTGCTGGTGGGATCCTGCATCCAGGCCACCCGGGGGTGCAACGCCGCCAACTACATTGAGCGTGCCACCGCGGCCATGGCAGCGGGTGCGGAGTTCCGGATTGTCTCGGCGGACGATCTTCCCGACGACTGGATGGCGGTGGGTACGGCGGCTGTAGGTGGAGGTGGCGCCTGGGAGCATGTGATCGAAAGAACCCAGGAGCAGGGTCTGGAGCTTGTAGAGGGCACCAACGCCAGATCCGTCGAGTTACTGGCCGATCACATGGGTGTGGAGTTCAACGCGGTGCTGCGCCTCGAGTCCGCGGGCGCGACCGTCTCCGCCCTGCTTCTGGCCGCCGAGATGGATCTTCCGCTGGTGGACGCCTGCCTGTCGGTGCGCGCCCGTCCCGAGATCCAGCAGCAGATCCCCTGGCTGGTCGGCATTCCCTCGACCCCTTCGGCCCTGGTCACGCGCTGGGGTGACCAGGTCGTCATCGAAGGGGTCGACGACTACCGCGCCGAGGACCTCGCCCGGGGCGTGGCGGTGAGCAGCGGCGGAGGAGCCGCCATTGCAATGAACCCCATGACGGGCGCTGAGGTGAAGCGCGGAACCATCAAGGGAGCAGTCACCGAGGCCATCGAGTTCGGTCGCACGGTGCGCGAGGCCCGCGAGCAGGGGAACGACCCGATCGCCGCCCTGATCGAGCTGACTGGCGGATACAAGCTGTTCCAGGGCATCGTCACCAAGTCCGACCAGCGGGGCGACCGCGGCTTCAGTTGGACGGACGCGGAACTCGCCGGGGTGGGTGAATTCGAGGGCCACACCTACGAGATCTTCGTCAAGAACGAGAACATCGTGTCTTGGCTCGACGGAGAGCTGGACGCGATTTCGCCGGACTACATCTTCAATCTCGATCCCGAGACCGGCGAGGCGATCACGGGCGGCGGCCTCGGCGGATATCCCATGGGAATGGAAGTGGTCATGGTGGGTGTTCCCGGCCACGCGGAATGGCTTACGCCGGAGGGCATCGACCTGATCGGACCCCGTCACTTCGGGTTTGACTTCGACTATGTACCGATCGCCGAGTTGCAGGCCGGTCGGCCTTCGTTCAACTGAGACCGGAGGTCTACACCAGTCCGACCCACGCTTGGAAGCAAACAAGTAAACCATCCAACTGGAGGAGGTAGGAAATGAAGCGTCGGAAATTCGTCAAGGTCGTGGGTGCCGCGGGGGCAGGATCCTCGCTGCTGGCCGTTCCCGCGTCCGCCGACCCACTGGTGTCCACCACAGATGACCTGAACCTGCGTCCGGAGCCACCCTCGCCGCTTGTGGCCCACTGCAAGCGGATTCTCGAACAGAATCTGCTGACGGAGGGCGAGATTTTCGTGGTGGCCACGCCCATGGTCTTCGACCACGACTACCTGCTGGCGCTGCTCACGGCCGCGGGCGAGATCGGGGCCAGCGGGGCCCACATGGCGGTCTTCCCGAGGATCAACAGCAACGGTGAGTACCAGAGCGCGCTAAGCGCATGGCACTGGAACACCTATGCGGAGGCGGACCTGCTGATTACCTCGAATCTGGGGAACGACATCGGCCTCCCGGGCGCGTCGACGGCATACGGCAACAAGGTGGGCAGCCACCCCTACCGCACGGACTTCGAGGCCATCAACCGGCCCGGGCACAAGACCCGATGGCTGGCGCTCGGCTACGACGTTGCCCGACAGCAGCGCTACTTCCCGACCGCGGAGCGGAGGGACCGCACGCTCCGGGGCGCCCGGCTGCTGGACGAGACCCGAGGCGAACTCCGTGTGGTCAGCGACGCCGGCTCGGATTGGCGCTGCTCGATGGAGGGCCGTCCCGGTCACGCGCAGTACGGCATCGCCGACATGGCCGGCCGCTGGGACAACTTCGGCTACGGCTGCGTGGCGTGCGGCCCGCTTGAAGACAGCGCGGAAGGAGTGCTGGTCCTGCAACCCGGTGACATCATCCCCGATCTGCATCCCCAGGTCCTCGAAGAGACAGTGACCCTCCACTGGGAAGGTGGCTATGTCACCCGCGTCGAGGGAGGCCGGCGCGCGCAGGAGCTGGGCCTGCTTCTGAGTGTCTACAACGACCGGGAGGCGTTCGGCATCAGCCACTTCGGCTGGGGAACGCACGAGAGAACCGAACTGGGCGATCCGGGCGATGTCGGCCACTTCCACCACAACAAGGAGGGAAGCCTGCTCTATTCGCTTGGGATGAACTTCGGGCACGGACTTGGCGGAGCCGGGGCGGGGTATTCCGGGCTCGGCTACTCGTCCCGCATCGCGCCCAACCACACCCACTTCACGATGTTCGGCTGTGACGTATACGTCGCGGGAGACCGAGTCATCGAGGCCGGCAGGGTGTCGCCCGAGGCGGGCGGGCGCATGTAGCTTCGCGTCTCCGGCCGCGGTCGCATGGTGTAGCGTCCGCGGCCGGAAGGCAGCTGCGACGGTTCTCGCCGGAGTGACAGTTCGACGACGCCGGTGTTCACATCGTCAGGATCCCATCGCGGGCCGGCCGGTGTGGCCCAGGCGTAGTTGATGTGGCCTGCGCGTGCCAAGCGCAAGGAAGAGCAAATGAAGAGAGCGCGTTCTTTCAGGACTGGTTTCTCGACTTGTCTGGTGGTCGTCATCGCGGTTCTGGGTCTGCTTCCGCCCCCGCCGGCCGCCGCGCAGGGGGGATCGGGAACCATGGCCCTGGTGGGCGGCATGCTGCTGGATGGGTACGAGACCCCTCCCCTCCATCGCGCGGCGGTCGTCATCGAAGACAACCGCATCGTGGCCGTTGGCCGGGCTGGCGAGGTCGAGATTCCCGCAGGGGCGGAGATCATCGACACGGAAGGCATGACCATGCTCCCCGGGCTCGTCGACCTCCACGTCCACCTGATGATCCTCGGTCACGGTGAATACGCGGAGTGGTGGCCCATCCTCGACGAGGCGCGCGAGGAGATGATGGCCATCTCCGCCAGGCAACTGCTAATGGCGGGTGTCACCACGGCTGTGGATCTGGGTGCCCCCATCGAGATCCTCGACGTGCGCGACGACATCAACGAGGGCCGGATTCCGGGGCCCCGCATGCTCGTCAGCGGCCCCTGGATCACCCGCGTGGGACAGCAGTTCCCGCCCTGGTTCCAGCGTCGCATCACCTCTCCCGAGGAAGCTGCCGAACAGACGGACGACCTCATCGATGCGGGGGTCGACCTGATCAAGATCTGGGCCGGAATGAGTGAGGAAGACATGCGAGCGGTCGTCGAGACCGCGCACCGGCGAGGCATCGAGGTCCACACCCATCTCTACGCGCCCGAGGACATGTGGGCGGCGATTCGGGCCGGAACGGACGTCATTCAGCACGCCGGATCGGGCGGCAATCCTCCCTACGGCGACGACCTGGTCGCCGAGATCGCCCACCGCGGCATCCCCGTGGTGCAGACCATCGCGCATCGCATCTGGATCTATCCGGCAACCCTGGAGTTCCCGGAACGCCTGCAGGACGCCCGCCTGAAGGAGGATCTTCCGGCCGACCTGTACCGGGAGTTCCAGCGCTCCTTCGAGGACTTCCACAGGAACTCGTACTTCCGGACCACGCCCCGCCAGATCCGCAACTCCAATATCGCCGCCCGCCAGTTCATCGAAGGCGGCGCCGTCATCGCCATGGGCACCGATTCGGGGTCTCCCATGAACTTCCATACGGAAGCTGCGTGGAGGGAGATCTCGGCACTCGTGGACTCCGGCATGAGCCCGCTGGCCGCAATCTCCGCGTCGACCAAGACGGGCGCCGAAGTCATGGGTCTGGGCAGGGATCTGGGAACCATCGAACCCGGCAAGCTGGCCGACATCATCGTGGTGGAAGGCAATCCACTCTTCGACATCAACGTGCTGGGATACGTCCGCATGGTCGTCAAGGATGGGGTGAGATACAAGTAATCGTTTGTCGCCAGGCGTCGTGGATTCGTCCCGGGGCATCGCCCTGGTACGACCTGTGATCTGCGGCCGAGACAAGTTTCAAGGGAGGGAGAGCATGAATGGACGACTGCTGCTGGCCGCATGTCTCATGGTGGGCCTTGTGTTACAGGGAGCGCCGGAGGCTCTGAGGGCACAATCCTCGGACCAGCTGGCCATCGTGGGTGGTTACCTCATCGACGGGCAGGAAGGGGTGCCGATTCAGAACTCGGTGGTGCTGGTGGAAGGCGACCGCATCACGCATGTCGGGACGGTATCGGATACGGAGATTCCCGCCGATGCAAGGGTGATCGATGCCAACGGACTGACCGTCATGCCCGGTCTCAACGAGGCGCACGCTCACCTGTTCATCATCGGTCACGGGTTCTACGACGAGTACTTTCCACGCTACATGGGCCGCTGGCGCGAGATCATGGAGATTGCGGCGCGCCAACTCCTGATGGCGGGCGTCACTTCGGCGCGCGATCTGGGCGCTCCGCTGGAGGACGCCCTGTACATCCGCGACGAGATCAACGCCGGCCGCATGGTTGGCCCCCGCCTGTTCGTGTCGGGCCCGTTCCTGCAGAAGAGCCTCCCCGCCGCGCTGGGGACGAGCTACGACTCACGCGTGCAGGCCTTCTTCCGCTGGACGGTGGACGGACCCGAGGACGCCCGCCGAAAGGCGCAACAGCTGGTGGACGCCGGGGTGGACCTCCTGAAGGTCATTCAGCTGAGCCAGCTGACCCGCGAGGAGCGCATGGCCATCGGCGAAGTCGCCCGGGAGGCGGGGCTGCACATCGCGGTGCACGCCAGCACGGTGGAGGAGGTGGGGCAGGCCGCCGAGATGGGAGCCAACTCCATCGAACACATGGGGGGACGTCCCTATCCGCTCTATCCCGAGGAGACCATCCGTCTGATGGCGGACAACAACATCGTGGCCTCGGTCACCTCGATGGTGAGCAAGGTCTACGACATCACGACGGAATACCCGGAACGGCTGGACAATCCGCAACTCAAGGCCGACCTGCCCCCGGACATGTATGAGGACGTGCGCGGGTCGCTCGACTTCTTCAGCCGGCTCAACTACTTCTCGGGCGCCAAAGACTCGAACGCCAACCATCCCGCCAAGGTGAGGCAGCTGTACGAGAACGGAATCCGTCTCGTGATCGGCACCGACTCGGGCACGCCCATGAACTTCCATTACGAGTCCACCTGGCAGGAGATGGACCTGTTTGTGCGCTACGGCATCCCGCCGATGAAGGTCATCAGCATGGCGACGAAGTTCCCCGCCCTCCTGTACCGCGAGTTCGACGAAATGGGCACCATCGAACCGGGGAAGCTGGCCGACATCATTGTCGTGAACGGGAATCCGCTGAGAAACATGGCCGCCCTCGAGCAGAACAACGTGATCCATGTCATCAAGGGTGGCGTGCAGTACAAGGGTCCCGGCACCGAGACATCGCGCCCCGTCTCCGACGCGGATGCGGGACGCCAGCAGTGAGAGGTCAGGTGTCCCTTCGGTTGACGGGGAACGTGCGATCCCCCGGGTAGCGGAGGAAGGTATGGGCATGAGGCCTCCGCCGCGCTCGCGTCTACTGCTGGCCGCAGTTGTGGTCGCGCTCAACGGCATTCCCCAGGCGCTCCCTGCGCAGTCCTCGAACCAGCTTGCCATAGTGGGGGGCGTGCTGATAGACGGACACGAAGGAGTGCCGATTCAGAATTCGGTAATCCTCGTGGAGGGGGACCGCATTACCCATGTCGGGACGGTCTCCGACACCGAGATTCCTGGTGGCGCGAGGGTGATCGACGCAAACGGACTTACGGTCATGCCGGGGCTGAACGAGGCCCA